>CAZHET010000155.1:0-12522 GCA_964531585.1 uncultured Planctomycetaceae bacterium
ACGACGGCCCTCGAAGACCATCGTACAGGGAACTTCTCACCTGCCACTCGCCTAAGGCCGATCCAGCCGCAGCAGCACACTCATTCCGAAAACATCTTCAAACAGCGATGCGTTCTGCCTCAGTTCCAGTCGTTCCATTGCCAGTTCCCCGGCCTGTGCCGGAGTGCGGATGACGAATCGCTTTCGTTCCACGCTGCATTCGATATCTCTGATCCGCCGACTGCGTGAATGGTCCAGGGCCAGAGCAACTCGCAGAATTGCGGCGAGCCTCATGACCAAAACACGATTGTCCCTGGACAGTTCGGCAAATTCCTGATGAGTGGCTTTCGGAATCGCGCGCCGATGGTAGCGTGCGACCAGCGCCACCAGCCGGTGGTCACCGGAACTCAGGCCGAACAGTTCGCTGTTGCTGATCACGTAGTAGGAATGCTTGTGATAGGCGGAGGAACTGACAAACAGCCCGACTTCATGCAGCATCGCTGCGACGTACAGAATGATTTCGGAATGCGCGTCCAGGTGATGGAGATTCTGCAGCGCCTGCAGCGATCGGAACAGCGTGCGGGTCAGATCGGCCACGTGTTCTGCGCGGTCGATGTCCACGCCGTAACGTCGAGCCAGTTCACGGGCCGAATGGACGATCTGATCGCGAAAATCCTCGGACCAGTCCGCGGTCTGCAGCATCCCCTGCAGCAGGGCGTCGCGCAGGTTGAACGGCGTCACCAGCAGGTGTTCGGCATTCAGCATCTGAGCCGCGCGCAGATTTGTCAGCAGAGCCGGAACCAGAGTCTCGGCCTGTGTCAGTTCCACGTGATAGCGACGGCTGATCTGATCCACACTCAGCTGCAGCAGCTTGTGCGTCAGCCTGGACAGTTCGGCGGTCGGCAGATGCACGATGCGGGAGTTGCTGATATCCAGTTGCAGCAGCCGCGCCGCGAACCGCATGTCCCCGCCGAGCGCCAGCAGTTCAATTCGGGATGTCTTTGGCAGAGATTCGTGGATTTGTTCCAGAGTACGCCCGATCTGGCCGGACATGATGCTGGCCGCCTGTTCGCGTGATGCGTTGTACTGTCTGAGCATCTGCTGCAGTCGCAGCGAGCCGAGGCGATACGCGTGTGACAGCAGAATCGTCTTGCCTTCCAGCAGCAGTACGTCCGTATTTCCGCCGCCGACTTCCATCAGCATGATCGTGGAATCGCGTAGTTCCGCGTTGCGTTCCAGCAATGGGCGGATGCCCAGGTAGGTCACACGAGCGATTTCCGCATCGTCGATCGGTTCCACGGCAAAGCCGGTCGCTGTGTAGATGCGGTCCAGAAATGCCAGACGATTGGTGGCTTCGCGCACGGCGCTGGTGGCGACAATGCGGATGTGTCGGGTGTTGGTGCATTGATATTCCTCCAGCTTGCGCCGGTAGCTTTTCAGGACGTCGATGCACTGCAGCATGGTTTCCCGCTGAATTTCCCGGCGCGTGAACGTGTCCTTCCCCAGGCTGACACCGCGCACCAGTTGTTCCAGCGACGTGATTCCCGACACACCGTCGGTCTGGCCGATTGCCATACGAATCGCCGACGTGCCGAGTTCGATCACGGCAATGGGATACGTTGCCGCCGCGCGCGGCGGATCCGGGACGAAGTCCGGGAACAGGACTGGCTGCCTGTCACTCATGCCCGCCCGCCTCAACCTGGTGCCGCACCCACGCGGCGGCTCCTGTGGCCGTGGAGTAGTCGCCGAGTTTTGCAATGCGAATCTCGAAGCAGCTCTGCAGCGATGGCAGCACATTCCGTTTTGCGCCGGCTGTGACTTCGGACAGATAGAGTGTCGGCATCGCCTCGACGAGTCCGCCGCCGAGCACAACGACATCGGGTGCCAGAATATTCACGAGTGAACCGACAGCCCGGCCGATTTGTTCGGCAGCTTCCCGGACAATCTTCTCCACGATTTTTTCACCGGATTCGATCGCCTTCGCAATGATGCCGCTGCGCATCGAGGCCAGATCGGTCCCCGCCATTTCCGCCAGAATCGGAGCCTGCCCACGATAGACCGCTTTGGCCATTTCTCCGGAAATGGCGAGACGGCTGGCCAAAGCTTCCAGAGTTCCCACAGGACCAAGCCCGGCCGATGGCCCCGCGGTTGCCATCTGCAGATACCCGATTTCCATGCAGGAGCCCCGTTTGCCACGAAAGATCTGTCCCTCGTAGATCAGCCCGCCACCCACACCGGTTCCCGGGAACACGCCCAGAACGCAGCGTTCGCCCTTTGCCGCGCCGGCGACGTATTCACCGTAGACACCGGCGTCAACGTCGTTGCAGATTTCCGCAGGACACTTGAATTCCTTCGACAGAAAGCCGCGAATGTCGACGTTCTTCCAGCCGAGATTGGGGGCCTCAAGAATGACGCCTTTGTTCAGATCGAGCGGTCCCGGACATCCGGCCCCGATACCTCGCACGGCGGAAATGTCGACTTTGGCGTCGTCCAAAGCCATCCGGATCGTTTCGGCCAGCCGCTCCAGATTGACGCCGTCCTTGCTCTTATCGCGAGTCTTGCGGCGTTTCTTGCCCAGCACCTTGAAGTCGTCATCGAAGACGGCGGCCATCATCTTTGTGCCGCCAAGATCGAATCCGACCCAGACCTGCTGCGGCTTTTCCGACTGTGCTTTGTCTTCTGAACTATCAGCCATCGTAAGGTTCAATTCTGGTTGTGCCAGCTTCCAGCGAAACGACGAAGCTCCGTCGTGCAACTCGAAGTCGCAATTCGCACAGGATAGCATTCCGCGCAGCATTCCGCGCCAACGAGCGCCTGACCGGGACCTATCGGCCCTCTGGGAAAGGGGGCTGACCCTTTTCGGACAGCTCTTTTCGGGCAGCTTCCTGCCAAAGGGTCAGACCGCTTTTCCAGAGCCCGCTTTTCCAGAATGCTCTACGGATCCCCGCCCTGGCGCCAGCGATCGTAGTGACTTCGTCCACGACCGGACCGAATCCCCGGCCATGAATGGTGCCGCCACGGATCGCTGCCCGCGTCCGGATGCTGGCTGTTGTAATACGACAAGTGATCAGCCGACGACCACGAATCCGCGACAGGATCGTCGACCGCGGAAATGCCCAGCAGGCGTTTAACGATCTGAACGAACTGCAGCAGCACGGCCAGCGAAAGCGTCATTCCGACACCCATCACCAGCAGAATCGGGCCCATGTCGAAGATGCGTTTTGCAAACGGCCAGACGTGCGGCCACGTCACCAGCAGAAGGAGCGTGGCCAGGCTGAGCCACGGACCATACGGGATTTCGCGGTCGCGTTTTGCCAGCCATAGTGTTCCGGCAGCGAACACCGCCAGCATCGGAGCCAGAAAGAAAACGGTCAGCACCGGCTGCCAGCCGATGACGCTGCCGATCATTGCCATCAGGACGACGTCGCCAAAGCCCATCGCTTCCTGTTTCATCACCCAGAAACCGATCAGCCGCACGATCCAGACAGACCCTGCTCCGACGCCCAGGCCGGCCAGACTGACCAGCAGGCCGTGCCAGTGAGGATGCTGCCGGGCAAACGGCTGAGCATCCCACATCAACACCAGAGGCTGCATGACAGACGGCAGCAGAGGCCCCAGCGCGCGGGACACGCTGGCGTCCTGAAACCACAGCGGAACGATGAAGGTTTGTCCGACCGCAAAGCCGGAGATGACGGCCAGAATCATGACCGGTACCGTGCTGCCGTCGGGAATGATGCGAAATTCCAGGTCAATAAATGTTGCGACGATCAGACCACAGATCATCAGCATGTGCAGCGCGTAACGCAGATGCAGCCAGACGACCGGGCTGAGCAGGCCGTCAATCAGTTCCGGTCCCGGTGGACCTTCCGCAGATGACAGGATCCCCGTCGAGTGAACTCCCTGCTGCGGGGGGATTTCCAGCCAGTACAACAGCGCGAACAGTGCTGCGGTCAGGACTTCAATCAACGGGACGCGAATCGGTCGTTTACGTCGGCATTCAGGGCACCTGCCGCGAGTCAGCAGCCAGCCTGCGACGGGAAGTCGTTGAATCAGGGTTCCGTCGGCCTGACAGTGGTCACAGAACCGCCACGGCTGCAGCAGCGAGAACAACTGGTCCTTCAAACGTTCGTGCCTGGGAAACCGAGCCACACAAACGGCGAGAACGCGTCCGGTGCAGGCTCCGACAACAGCCAGAACCGGCAGTGCCACCATCAATCGAAGGGCGTCGCCGGTCATGACGGACGACTTTCCGCCGCAGCCTCAGTGACCGCCCTCAGTATGCGATCCGCAATGTCCGCCGGTTCCAGTTCGTCGGTGTCGATTGTCAGCGTCGCCGCCGCGGCGTAGAGCGGGCGGCGAGCATCCAGGACGTCTGTCACTTCATCGACCACCGCTCGCCCGGTCAGACTGGGTCGCGTGCGTCCGGATGCTTCATCGGCTGCGATGCGCCCGGCGAGTGTTATCGGGGAAGCCTGCAGCCACACGACCGGCCCCGCCGCCCGCATTTTGTGGCGATTCGACTCCGACAGAATCGCGCCTCCTCCCGCAGCGATCACGATGCAATCCCGCCGCAGCAGATCGGCCAGAACATCGGTTTCCAGCGTTCGAAACGCGGCTTCCCCCTGTTGGGCGAAGATGTCACTTACAGAACGACCGGCACGCTGTTCGATGACGACATCGCTGTCGACGTAATCGCAGTTCAGTCGATCTGCCAGCAGCGGTGCGACGCTGGATTTGCCGCAGCCGCGGTAACCGATCAGCGTGATAACCATGGTGTTGCTACCTCGCCGCCGACATGGCTCGCCGCATGGTCTCGGCCATGTAGTCCAGCGGTGCCGGCATGCCCGTGAAGATCTCGAACTGCCGCGCCGCCTGCCGGACGAACATCTCCAGGCCGCTGACCGTCGGACAGCCTCGCAACCGGGCCTTCTTCAGGAACAGCGTGTTTTCGGGGTTGTAAACGGTGTCGAACACCAGCGTGGATTCATTCATCCAGACCTCTTCAAAGGGAGATTCGTCGACATTCGGATGCATTCCCACGGACGTGCAGTTGATGAGGATATCGCACTTATCGGAGGCGCGGTTTTCCCAGCCGATCGTCAGGCAGCCGAGTTCCGCGGCCAACAACTTCGCTCGTTCGCGAGTCCGGTTGGTAATTGTCACGGTGGCATCGGACTGCAGCATGGCCTGCGCGGCCGCGCGAGCGACGCCGCCGGCACCCAGAATCAGCACACGTTTGTCGGCCAGCGTCGCGTCCGGCGCACCGGCCGCACGCAGGCCGCCGGTCACGGATTCGATCACGGCGTCGTAGTCCGTATTTGTCGCATGCCACTGGTCGTTTTTCCGGAACAGTGTGTTGGCGGCTCCGATCAGGTCGGTCTGCTCGTCAGCGGTATCGGCGAATTCGAGTGCCTCCTGCTTGTGGGGAATCGTGACGCTGTACCCGGTGAAGCCCAGCTTGCGGAATTCCCGCAACGTTGAGGTCAGCGACTCCGCGGGAATTCGCAACGGAAGATAGACTCCGTCGAATCCTGTCTTGCGGAATGCCGCATTGTGCAGAATCGGACTCATGCTGTGCGCAATCGGATCACCCACGACGGCGAACAGCTTTGTGGCTTTGGTGATCCTGTTGAAATGGTACAGGTTGCGGACTTCGGCGAACGTCAGTTGTCCAGGAGCCATCTCGCGATCGCGGCTGAAGCCCGCATACGTAAACGGAGCGCCAAAGCGGCCGCACAGAATCCGGCTGGTGATCCCGAATTCGCCCATGCAGAAGCCGATCGTCGGGACGTCTGCAGCACCGACCATTTCCAGCATCCGGACGTTGTCTTCCGGTCCGTTGGCCATTGTGACGATCTTGATAACGTCGGGATCGCACTGCTTCAGACGTTCGTAAATGTCGAACAGCTCATGTGGCGTTTCATCGAAGTCATGGAAGCTGACAATGCGCTTCGTCCTGCCGTACCGCGGCACCGACTTTGCGACGTCGTCTTCCAGATCAACGTATTCCGCACCGGCGATGATGGCTTCCCGCAGCAGCGTCAGCCGCTGGTCTTCACTGCCGGTCCAGCGACCGCGGTCCGCGTGGCGTCGACACGTCACAACGACCGGTGTCGGCCGGTCCTGCAGCAGTCGGCCGATGTCGGGACGCTTGCGCATCCAGTCGACCCGCAGTTCCACCAGTTCGGCACCTTTCTCCGCCAGGTGCTGGTGTTCTTCGCGCATTGACGAATGGCGGGTGCGGCCGAGGCTGATGCAGATCATGGCTTTTTGTGGGATGGCTCGCAGGCAGCAGAGTTTCTATGCCACGCGGTGACGGGTGGCTCGCAGGGTTCGGCAGCATAGCGGAGCGTGCCCGTTGCGTCACTCAAATTGCACCGCGAGTAAGAAAGCAACTCTGCGAAATTTGCGGGCCTGTCGCTGCGCGGGAGCGGACGGGCCGTACTTTCCCGCCGGCGCAAGAGAAAAGACGGCGTCATGCCGTCTTTGGGAAGCGCCTGACCGAGTCGCGAACGACCCGTGCAGATTCCGATCGCTGCTGGTCCGGGCGTCGTTGCCGGGAATTCTCCGCAGCCGGTTTCAGTCAGGTTCAGATGGCGTCCGGAGGAGCCGGAGCATCTTCTGCAGCCGTGGGTGCCGCCGGTGCGCTGCTCATGGGCTCCGAAGAAATGATCGTGCCACAGCCAGCCGCACCGCAACCAGCCGAGCCACAGCCGGTGGAGCCACAGCTTGACATGCTGCACGTCGTGATGCCGCCGCAGCCGCCGCACGATGACCCGCAAGTCATCACGGGAGTACCGCAGGAAGACTCACAGCTCGCGTACGAAGTGCCGCAGGACGATCCGCACGTTGCGTACGAAGGTGCGCAGCTGGTGGCACACCCGGCACCACACGTCGAGCCACATGAGCTGCCGCAGGACGGGGCGTGGCTGGTGTACGTGTATGATGTGCCGCATCCGGTGTTGCATCCGGTGTCGCAACCGGTGTTGCAAGCCGTATTGCAGTGCCGGTGCGCCCGTCGGGCTGGCCGACAGGATACCTGATGGCAACCACGCGACGCCTGTCGGCAGCCACGTCGTCCCGCTTCAACTTCCGATGACGCTGTGAACGCCAACAGCCCGCACAGGGCCAGAATTACTGTGTGCTTCATGGTTTTTCCTTCTACGCCTGAGTTCCTTGATGCCACCGCCAGAACGCTCCGGCGGAGTGCTGCCCTGTCGCCACACTTGAGTCGACAGCAGACAGCTCACCACGAGCCGCGGACCGTATTTACGGAACCGGCAAATGTCAACCAGGTCGCTTAAATTGCCCAGGTTTCTCAGCGTTTAGTCGACGTCTGTTCAACGAGGTCGTCCGGAATCCGGGTCAACTGTCCGCTGCGATCCACGCATGCGATCACCGAAGATGCTTCCGTCAACAATTCCTGGCCCCTCAGCAGCCGGTAATCGTGTTCAATTCGTGCCGGCGTGCTGCGTGTGATTCTCGTTTCGACGGTCAGCACATCGTCGTACCGGGCCGGCCTGCGAAAGCGGAGCTGCAGCCTGACCACAACGAAGAACAGTCCCAGCTCTTCCATTCTGCGATAGTTGCCGCCCTGCTGGCGGAACAATTCCGTCCGCCCCATTTCGAAGTAGTTTACGTAGTTGGAATGATGTACAAATCCGCCCGCGTCGGTTTCCCCATACCGCACGCGGATTTCGATCGAATGCTGCTGAATCACGTCTGGTTCTCCCGAACGCCGAATGGTCACGGCGGCAGTTTGTTGACTTCTCACCGGCACGCAAGTTCAGATTGCGTTTCCGTCGCGGATCACAAATGTCAGTCAGTCAGGCTTCACACCTGATCTTCGTCTACGGCGGACTGAAGCGCGGCTTTGGCCTGGCGCATGAACTTCAGGATCAGACGTTTTTGCAAACCGCCGTGACGCAGCCAGGCTATCGTCTGTTCGACTGTGGCGAGTATCCCGGCCTGGTGGACGCCGCTGCCGAAGGTGTTTCTGTCACCGGCGAAGTCTATCGGGTTTCGGCTGCGTGCCTGAGCCGCCTGGATGAAGTCGAGGCCGTTGATGAGGGCCTGTACGAACGCCGGCGGATTGAACTTGCGGCCCCGTTCGACTCGCAGCACGTACTGGCCTATTTCTACCTGCGTCCTGTGGCCGGCCTGCGGGACTGCGGAACGACCTGGCTGTAGCGCAGGGCCTCCGCCAGAAGCCGCTCCCGGCATTTCCTGCGGCGCTCGATGCTCTGAGTTCGGCCGTTCCGCAACGCTGTGGACCTGTGTTCGGCAGCCAATGCCGATGGCAAACCGGGATCCGGGGATTCGAAAAAAAAACGGCGAACAGGGGTTTCACACCGTATTGACCCAACGGGAACTCCACGGCTATCAACCCGCTCCGGACTGGTTCCCTGCGCATCTTCGATGTGCGCGGGGTGGCGGTTGACGGGCTGGGAATTGCCTTTCGGTGTCCACAGAGGGACACCGGCGGGCGGTGTGATTTCCAGAAACATCAAATCTGGAATTGATCCTGTGAGACCGGTTTGTCCGCGTGACAGGCCGGTGACAGTGTGCCGGAATCAGGACGATTCTGTTGTGTCTGCCTGAAGGAGGAATTTCACGTGCCTAAGGCCATCGGATTCATCGCGTGCGTGTCGGTGATGGCCGCGTCGCTGTATTTGTTCAGCGGCGGTGACCCATCCCGAACACTGTCGGCTCAAACCGAGTCTGCCAACGCAGACGGCTACGGTTCGGCCGCCAGGAAATTTCTGAACGATGCTCGCCGTCTGGCGAGCGAAGGGAACATTGAGGAAGCCCGGCGACTCGCCGAAACAGCCGCCTCCCTGTCCTCCGACTGGCAACCCGGCGAACAGACGCCGCAGGACTTCCTGAAGTCGCTGAACAGCACTTCAGGCCAGGGCTGGTCAGTAACTGACGATGTCGACTGGTCTGATCTGGAACCCGGTGCCGGTGACCCGGCTGCCGACAACCCGTTCGCTGCTGCCGCGACTTCGGCCGCAACGCCCGCCGTTCCAAAAACGGGGGCCGAGCTGCTGAAGAAGCGACAGGCGCAGCAACTGCTGCAGGAAGCCCGCAAGGCTCTGACCGCCGGCAACATCGCCGAAGCGCGGACGCGAGCCATGCAGGCACGGCAGTTGAACGTCGCGTGGGGACTGTGGGACGAACGCCCCGAACATGTCCTTGCCGAAATCGACGGCGCGGAAGGCACCGAGACGTTTCTCACGCGCCAGCATCCGGCCGCTGCTCAAAGTGCCCGGTCGCAGCAGGACGACACCTGGAAGCAGGCGACCGCACTGCTGCAGCAGGCTCGTGCTCAAATCGACAGCGGCAACCTGCAGGCGGCCGAACAGCTTGCCGCGCAGGCTGAGTCGCTGCAGGCCGCTTACGGAATGTTTGATGACAGCCCGGAACTTGTCCGTCGTGACATCGCGCGTCTGCAGTCATTCGAACAGGTGCCGGCGGTCATTCCCGGCGGTGCGCAGCCGCAGCAGACAGTAACCGCTGAAACAGCTCGGGCTCGTGACCTTCTGAGGAATGCCCGCGCGGCTCTGACAGAAGGCCGGCTGAGTGCGGCACGGGATCTGGCCGTGGAAGCTCAGCGTCTGAACGTGACATATCACGTTCTGGATGATCGCCCCGAACTGATTCTGGCCGACATCGATCGCGCACTCGGTGGACGTGCTCAGCAGGAACTTTCGGGCTCGCACACCGCAGCAGTCACCGGCACATCGGCCCAACAGCCGAACGCACGTGAACTTGTCGCTCAGGCACGCGACGCACTGACCTTCGGCGATCTCGAAACCGCTCGCCGGCTGGCTCTTCAGGCACAGCAGCAGGATGTTGCATTCGGTGTGATGGAAGATCGTCCGGAAGTCATTCTGGAAGAAGCTGACCTGAAGGCCCGGCAGCAGGTGCCGCGGGCTCAGTCGAATGCCATTACGCACGGCAGTCCGGTCGACGTGACTCCCGCGGGCACACGAGCGTGGCCGCAGGACGAATTCGCCGACTCCGTTGGTTCATCAGACTTCGAACGCAACGAAACTCCCGTTATCAATCCGGAAGGTCTGTCCGCCGACGAAGCCTACCAGCAGGGTCTGGCGCTTCTGCGATCGGACAACCGGCCGGCAGCACGAGCCGCGTTTCTGCACGCGTGGAAAAACGCCGGACAACTCGACAACTACAAGCGTCAGCAACTGCAGGACTTCCTGCAGGAACTGGCCAGCGAACGTCCATCGGGGCTGAGGCTGGTTTCGGCTCAGGAGACCGACAACATCGATCTGCCGGCAGGTCTGCGACCACTGGCAGCTTCCGATCAGGCCGCCACGGCCGCTGGTGAGCACGATGTGCGTTACGATCGTCTTCGCACGGAAGTGATGAACTCCGTCTTCCGAGCAGAAAAGCTGAAGGAACAGAATCCTGCGGGTGCTCTGGAAATTCTGGACCGTACGATGGCCAGTGTAGACGGAGCGGAACTGAGCGAAGAAGCCACAGCCACGCTGACCGGCTATGTTCAGCGCAGCCAGAACGGTATTCGCACTTACATGGAACAGCGAGCACCGCAGATTGCACTGGCGGACCGCAACCGCAACACGAAGGAAAAAATCGAACGCGACATCAAGAATCAGATTCGCATCGAACAGGAATTCGGCGAACTCACCGATCAGTTCAACGACCTGATGAGACAGCGACGGTACGCCGAAGCGGAACTGATCGCTCAAAAAGCGTTCGACCTGAATCCCTCGCTGCCCCAGGCGGTGATTATGGTGCAAAAGGTCAAGCTGCAGCGACAGATCGCCCTCATCGAGGACGTCAAAACGCGTCAGGCTGACATGAACCTGAAGCAGTTTAACGAAGTCGAAGAATCGATGGCGGCATTCCGCGGCGACTACACGCTGCCGGACGCCAAGACCTGGGCTGACATGAAGAAAGCCCGCTCGCGCTACGGTCGTGCGGACGCACGAGAGCTGACCCCGAGCGAACTGCTGATCGAAAAGAGTCTCGGCGAACAGATCTCGCTGCACTTCCACGATGTGCCAATGACGGAAGTCATCAAACACATCGCGTCGGTTCACGGCATCAACATCGCTCTGGACACGCGGGCCATTGAAGCGGAAGGAATCTCCCCCAGCCAGCCCGTCAGTATCGACGTGGACGGCATCACGCTTCGCAGTGCTCTGAACCTGCTGCTGGCTCAGGCCGGTGGTCTGGTCTTCAGCGTCAAGGACGAAGTGCTGATGATCACCAACCGGCTGGAAGAAGATAACCGGCTGGAACCTCGAGCCTACAACGTCGCTGACCTGGTGGTTCCCATGGGACTGCCATCGGACAATTCGTTCGGCAGCACGATTCCGGGCAACGTGCCGGGTAACTCCTTCGGCGGCAACGGGCTGTTTCAGGTTCAGGACGACCTGGCAGTCAGCATCAGCGGAAACGGACGGCCTCGCGGAGGCGTTAAGGCGGGTGCCGATCAGGGAATCGACTTTTCCGGTCTGACAGACCTGATTATGTCGACCATCGAACCGGGAACCTGGGTGGTGGACGGCGGTGCCGGAGACATCACCGGTCATGAAAACACGCTGAGCCTTGTGATTCGCCAGACTCCCGCTGTGCATGACGAAATCGGAGATTTGCTGGCTCAGCTTCGCAAGCTGCAGGACCTGCAGGTGACTGTTGAAGTTCGCTTCATCAGTGTGACCGACCGGTTCTTCGAACGGATCGGTGTGGACTTCGACTTTAACGTTCAGGACAACGTCGGAGATCCTCCGGGAGTTCCTGCCTTCGGGTCGCGTCAGTTGACGTTTCCTGGCGGCGGCGGTGCCGGAGACCTGCGAGGTGGCCAGCAGGGTCAGGCTGGCGGCCAAGGCGGCGGCCAGGGTGGCGGCGGCGGCCAGGGCGGCGTCGGCGGCCTCGGCGGCGGCGGCGGATTCGGCGGTGGTGGTGGTGGCCAGGGTGGCCAGGGTGGCCAGGGTGGCCAGCAGGGCCAGGGTGGCCAGCAGGGTGTCGCGACGGGACTGTTCGATAACGTCACGCGAGTCAACGCGCCGCGAGACGACTTCAACGGCACGATTGCCGGTTTGTCATCTCCCGGACAGTTTACTCAGGACTACGACATTCAGTTCCGACAGGGTTCGTTTGAAATCGGTGTGCCGGACTTTGGTAACTTCAATCCGGATGCCGGTATTCAGGTGGGAATGGCCATCCTGAGCGACATCGAAGCGTTCTTCTTCATCCAGGCCGCTCAGGCAGATGAACGATCCAACGTGCTGTTTGCTCCAAAGGTGACGCTGTTCAATGGACAGCTCGCAACGATCTCCGACTTCACCACCCGGCCTTACGTCGCAGGCCTTCAGGCAAACGTCGGAACGGGTGCCGTGGGCTTTACACCGATCCTCGGACAGATCCAGGACGGCATTCAGCTTCAGGTTGGTGCTGTGATTTCCGCGGACCGCCGGTTCGTCCGACTGTCGCTGGGACCATCGTTCAATAACCTCATCGACCTGCAGACCTTCTCCTTCGCCAACGGCGGAG
>CAZHET010000156.1:0-5237 GCA_964531585.1 uncultured Planctomycetaceae bacterium
AGAGTCAGCAGCAGAGTTGCGTGAATCACAATGGCCAGTGCAATACCAACGATGCGAAAGCACCGAGTCAGCAGTAGCGCGCCGGCCGTGAATTCCACAATGCTCATCGCCGAACAGGCCGCGAAGATCAGCGCTGGAAAGCGGTTCAGACGATCCAGCCCGATCGCGCTCAGGACGGTTTCCGGAATCTGCCGACTGACGCCGTCATCGATCTGCGGCCCCACTCGCGACAATGCCGCGCAGAGATAGATCATGGCCACGGCGACTCGCACGACGACGGTGCGGTGTCCTGTTTCAACGACCAGGTATGACAACGCGATCAGCAGAAACAGCACATTCCACGGCTGCAGCCGGTGCTGATTGAGACAGCACAGCAGCAGGTCTGCAAACATCGCCAGCGCGATCGCAACACGAGTCCGCTTCGATGCCTGGCCGAGCGACTGTACGACGAGAGCTGACACGGCCACAACGAACACTCCGCCAAGCCCGCGGTCAATCATCGCGGGAACGCCACGCAGTGCTGCGAACACGGGCACTGATGGAAACTGCTGAGTGCCGAACCACAGCGGCCAGGTTGCCGCCACCAGGATGATCTGGAAGACGGCCGCAGCGCGCATCATGACGCCGGTCCCGTTGTGAAGTCCGCATGCGTCGGCACCACGCGGAACAACTGAGACGCAAGAGTCTGTCGGCTGACCAGGCCGACCACGCGATCGTTATCCACGATCGCACCCCATGAGGAATAGTCCCGGAACAACGCGGTCATGACTTCCAGTCGCGGCGCGCTGGCCTCGAACTTCGGCAGCGGCTTCATGGCCAGCCGTGGCGCCTGAGCCATCGCGATGACGTCGGCGACGCGAACCGAATGAGTCCATTGTCCCGGCTGATCGTCGGCATGCAGCATGACGAACGGGCTGTTTGTGCGACCGGCCAGCCGCAGCAGATCTTCCCGCGAGACGGATTCTGCAGCGCCGACGATTTTCTGAGAGGGCAGCATGGTCAGTTCGACCGGTGACGCCGCTGTCCGCAGCATGTTTTCTGCGAGCTGATTCTGCAGTCGCGTCAGAATTCCCTCACGATGACCTGCCGCCAGCAGGCTGGACAATCGCGTTCGCCCCAGCACGATTTCCAGCGGCCGCGTGCCCCGGTCACCGTATCGCGACACGAGACGAGACAGCAGAATCAGCGGATAGCTGATCGGCAGGAACACCCAGAAACACACGGTGAAGAACAGGCAGCCGTGCCGCAGCAGCGACATCGGTGCGCGATAGTACAGGCTCTTGGGAATCAGTTCGCCGAAGATGAAGATGACCGGAGTCAGAAGCACCGTCGCTGCGATTTCCACCGCGCCGGATGATTCGACAACGACCACCGTGACGACCAGACCAATGGCGACGGTCGTCAGATAGTTGGCGACATTGTTTCCCACCAGAGTCGTGGCGACAAAGCGTTCGGGGTGAGTGACAAACGACTGCAGGCGTTTCGCAACTCGGTCACCCCGCTGCACCTGTAGTGTCAGCTGCAGCGTACTGAGTCGATAGAAGCCGGTTTCGGATCCGCTGAAAAACGCGGACAGCCGCAGACCGATCAGAAAAATGAGTGCCGCTGCGAACAGCGCAAGCGACGGATTCTCCGCAGGGTTCACGAATCGGCTCCTTTCGCTTCGACTGTCGCGACGAGGCTTTCCGGTTCCACCAGGACTCGTACCTGACCGCGCGCAGTCACGTCGATGGCGGTCAACACCCAGCCGTGCCAGGAAATCCGGTCGCCGACTTCCGGCAGTCGTTCCAGCTCGTCATGAAACAGCCCGGACAGCGTATACAGCGTATCGTCGTTCGGATTCAGCGCGACGCGCAGCTTTCGCGCCAGGTAGCGCAGCGTGACCAGTCCTTCGACGTGAAACCGGTTTTCCCCGATCTCGATGAGCGGTTCCCGCCGCAATACCCGGCGCGTGCGACTGGGGAATTCGCTGAGCATGGATTCCAGCAGATCTTCGTATGACGCAGTGCCAACCACTTCGCCGTGTTCGTGAACCACAACGGCGACGCCGCAGAACTTGCTCTGCAGCTCGCCAAGCACGTACGCCAGGCTGGCACACCACGGCACGTAAATCACCGGCTCCGAAAGCTGCTGCATCGTCTGCCCCGAATCCCGACTGACGCTGTTTATGGGAACGGCACGTGTGAACACGCCTGTTTCCGGGTCCGTCACCATCAGGTAGTTCACATGTTTCAGCGACGTGTTCAGCGACACGAACGTATCATCGGGAGCCACACTGACGCAGTGGCTTCGGGGACGCATGACTTCTTCCACGAAGATTTCGTTCAGATCCAGAATGTTGTGCAGCACCTGTTGTTCGATGTGCAGGATTTCGCTGCTGAGCGCCGCTGAGGTGTCCACCGCCTTTTCCAGATCCTCCGCGTGCAGTGACGGTTCCGGCCGAACATGCGGCCAGAACGTTCGCCTCAGGACGCGGGCGAAGCGTCCCAGCCCCGGAATCAGCGGATCGAGCAGTGCGACCGCCGCGGCCAGAGGCCAGCTGACCAGCGGAGCCAGGTGAAGCCGATAAACCACCGCCACGCTCTTCGGCAGCACTTCGCCCAGGACGATGATTCCCAGCAGGTTGGCGACACCGACGACGGCCGCGACGGTGGAAAAACCATCGTGCGTCAGCTTGTGAATCACCACGATGCCGACGGCGAAGTAGCTGAGATTGATCAGCAGGTTCCAGAACAGAACGGCGGACAGCAGACGGTCGGGATCAGCCAGCAAAGCGGCCACCATGCGCTGGCGGCCGGGGCCGGTGCTGAATTTGCGAACCTGCTCACGAGACAGAAAAAAGAACGCTGTTTCGCTGGCCGAAAAGAACGCCGACGACACAATCAACACCATCATGACGATGGTGCCTGGCAGCCAGATCGGCAGCGAATCCGCGAACTCGGACATGGAACGAAGAATCTCAGTCGGTTGAATACGCTCGCCCACTCAGAATAACAAACGCGGAACTGACACCATACCGGGGGTTCAAATCTCAAGTCTCAAATCTGAAATCTCAAATCTTCTTGTCACCGGCACAGACACAGACGTTGGAAAAACGTGGGTCGCGGCAGCGTTGTTGCAGCAGCTTCGTTCTGACGGTCTGCAGGTCGGCGCCTACAAACCGGCCTGCAGCGGCGCGGAGTTCGACGATGCCGGTCGGCCTCACTGGCGCGACATCGATGCTCTGGTTGCCGCTGCCGGCTTCACCGGCGATTCAAATCTGATCTGTCCGCAGCGATTCATCGCTCCGCTGGCTCCGAACGTCGCCGCGAAACTGGAAGGACGCTCTGTCGATGACGCGCTGCTGGCGGATGCGTTTCACCATTGGGAAGGTCAAGCGGACGTCGTCGTGGTCGAAGGTGCCGGAGGTCTGCTGTCGCCGCTGTCGGACGATTCCACCAATGCCGATCTGGCCGTTCGTCTGCAATTGCCACTCATCATTGTCGCAGCCAATCGACTGGGCGTGCTGAATCACACGGCGCTGACGGTCGAAGCGGCAACGCGGCGGGGACTCAGCATTCTCGCGGTTGTGCTGAACACTGTGTCCGCTTCGCACGGTCGGTCCGAGGCGAATTCACCAGCCGACTCCAACGCCGCGGAACTCACACGGATGCTCACCGGGACTCCTGTCTTCGGGTGCGGCTTTGGCGACTCAGTGTTCACCGCGCTGAATGACGACGCGAAATCAGCCGTGTCGCTCTCGAAGCTGATCGCCGGCGACATTTCACCTGGGGCCAGTGCCAGCCCGTGTTTCCCACCCACAGCGGCAGGAAGACAAAGTGGTGCATCAGGTCGCTGAGTATCAACGCCAGTGAAACGGACCACCGCGATCCGCCGCCGACCAGTGCCGCACGAAAGCGGACTGACGTCGCGCTGCTCGCCAATGCTCATGGCTCGCCCGTTTCGGTCGTTCACCTGTGTCGACGGGATCAACGAGTCGTCTTCTGCGTCGCCAGAAATTCCAGCAGGTCCGCGATCTGCTGATCCGGCAAATCATTTAACTGCCGATCCGGCATCAGCGACACCGTCTGTTGAATCAGGTCTTCCACGTCGTCGCGCGCGATGCGGATGTCTTCGTTCATTGCTGTTCGCAATACGACGTCCGATTCCGTCCGTTCGACCAGCAATCCCGCGTGAACTTTTCCCGCCGTGGTGATGACCGTCCAGGCAGCGTACTTCGGGTCG
Source organism: uncultured Planctomycetaceae bacterium (assembly GCA_964531585.1). Classification (GTDB taxonomy): domain Bacteria; phylum Planctomycetota; class Planctomycetia; order Planctomycetales; family Planctomycetaceae; genus JAWKUA01. The sequence goes on from CAZHET010000156.1 coordinate 4,225, forward strand.
ATCTTCTTCGATGGTTCCAGCAGGCTTTCCAGAATCTCTTCACGCTTCAGACGTTTGCCGACGTCGTCCAGAGCCGGGCCGATCTGGCCTCCTTCGCTGCCGATCTTGTGGCACGTGATGCACTGTCGGCTCTTGTCGGCGAAGATTGCCGCGCCGCGAGTCGCGTCGCCGGACGTGGCCAGAATGGTGGCGGCGTCGGGAGTTCGATTCAGAGTTCGGCGATACTCCGCGGGCTGAAAGCGAACGAACAGGTTGCGAATTTCCGGCACGGCTTCACGTGCGGCGGCCAGGAGTTCAGCCTTCTTGTCGCCTTCGAGCCGGTTGTCATCAAGCATCGCAACGACTCGCAACGCCGCCTCGGTCGACTTCAGTGCGTCGGCGATGTGCGCCGGCGGTTGACTGGCTTCGCCGGACTCGTGGCTGTCGCCGTCCAGAGACACGATCCAGTTTCGCAGCAGCCGGACTCCTGCGGCGTCGACTTCGGTGGATCCGATATGAGGCATGCGGCCTCGACCGGAACACGCCGTGCGGTACAGCAGCACCGACTTCGACGGCTGACCGGGAACGATAATCGCTCCGCCGTCGATCTGAAACAGCCCCTGAGCCGGAGGTGCCGCAATCGACTTCATTTCTTCAACAGACGCTTCGAACCGCAGGTCAATCGTCGCGGTGCCGCCCGCGCCGTTCTGGTGGCAGTGAGAACAGTTGATCGACAGATAGGACCTCGCGCGATCGGCCAGATCAGCGTGTTCGTCGTACGGATTCGCCAGCGCGAGCAACCGTGCGTCGTCGGTGTTCTGAAGATCGTCCGGCAGTGCTCCGGTCAGCAGTCCGACATCGCGGAAGTGTTCAAGCGGCGACGTTTGCGTACGACCGGATCCCGTCGCGCTGGTTTCGACGGGATCAGAGTCCCGTCGTACGCTGAGCTGCGGCAGCGTGAACGCCAGTGCTCCGCCGATCCACAGGTTGTGACAGCGCAGGCACTCCGAGCGAGAATGCACGGGCCACGAACT
>CAZHET010000156.1:5247-12457 GCA_964531585.1 uncultured Planctomycetaceae bacterium
CCTGCCGTATTTGGCCAGATCCAGTTCGGTGCCGGATGCCGGAGCCAGCGTAGCGTCGGTCTGTTCGGGGTTCCAGACGTAGCTGTAGCCGTACCAGTTCAGCCCATCGTAGTGCAGCATCTGCGTTTCCAGATTGACCGGCCGTCCCGTGTCGTCCGGCAGCGTGACCGTGCGAGCCAGCACGGAATCGGTCGGAAATCGCATCCGTTCGCGCAGGCTGGAATCGTCTTTCTGCTGCGGCGATTTCAGGACTTCGATGGAAGCGTCGCCGGGAACTCCGACCCAGCGCTGAGCGGTTGCTCCGTCGTTCCACATCGGAGCGTTGACGTCAAACGGCAGCACACCGGGCGCAGGATTTTGCGCGGACGTGTCGGCGAAGATGCCGGTTTCGCTGAGCGTCTTCGGAAACGTCGTCGGCCGGCCAGCGGCATCGTTGCGTTCCAGCTCATACAGCAAACCCTCGTAGAAATTGGAAATGATCAGTTCACCGTCTGCGTCTTCACCGAACGCCACGATGCGAAGTCGCAGGTCGACCAGATCGACAAGGTTGGTCAGGATGTCGGCCTGGCCGTCTTCGGTCGGCGTGATGTCCGAAGCCCAGATGCGGCGAGTTTCCCAGTCACCGAAGATGTACTTGCCAACCAGTTCCGGAAACTTCTTTCCGCGATACACGAAGCCGCCGGTCACGGAAGCTCCTTCCGCGTGAGAATACGCGACCGCGGCAGGAAGAATGGGAGTCGGCCCGCGCTTCTGATTCGGTACCACCTGCTGCGGCCCTTCCATGACGCTCCAGCCGTAGTTGCCGCCGCGTTTGACGTTGTAGACCATCTCGTACATTTCCCAGCCGACATCGCCAACCCACAACTGCCCGTCCGGCCCGAAGTTCATCTTCCACGGATTACGAAATCCGTAGGCAAAGATTTCCGGACGGATCTTCTCCGACGGAAACGTGTCGACCGTTTTCGAAAACTCGGCCCACGATGATTCCTGCGGATGTCGCAACGAATCGGGCAAACTGCGTTCGTAACTGATCGGCAGACCGCCAAGCGTTTCGTGCGGCTCTTGGTCGGAAGACTCATCGTCGTCTGTCGCTGCGGAATCCGCGGCATCGTCGGTTGTGTCCTTTGCCGACTGCTCTTCCCTTCGTCGAAGCTGTCGACGACGTCGGCGGCGCAACTGGGGATCTGCTGTGGCTGCGGTCAGGGTCGCTGTTGCCAACGCCGGAGTGCGCGACGCTGCATCAACGGAATCCTGTTCGGTGACCACAAACGGGTTGTCCATGGGAATCCAGTACAGCGGCTCTGCCCCCGTGGCGTTCACGTCTATGCGCAGAATGGCCGACAGCAGATTGGTCACGTCCTGCCCGGTGCGCAGCGGATCGGGCGGATTCGGGACTTCCGAATCGCCGGTCGAAATGTACAGACATCCGTCGGGGCCGAACTTCAGGCAGGCGCCGTTATGACCGCCTTCGCGAAACGTCAGCACGACCTTTTCGCTGGCGACGTCGCAGCGAGGAATTCCGTCGGCGTCGAACGTCACGTTAAAGCGGCTCACACGAGTTCCGTCGTCCAGAGCTCCTTCCGGAGCACCAACCAGCGTGTACGCGATCCAGCAGACAGGAACCCTGGGATACTCAGGATGATGCACCAGCCCATAAGCCGCACCGACTCGCCTGGCCGTCGGATGCGGCGTGAGCTGGTCGAAGACCTCCCGCAGGTCGACGAACAGGTCTGGTTCGGATACGTCGCGGTCATCAAGGAACGAGTGAACCGAACCGTTCTGCGAAGCCACCCACAGTCGCTGACCGGCCGGGTCCGATTCGATCAGCAGCGGCTGGTCCAGCTTCAGATTCGGAAACCTGACGACCGTTTTCAACGGCGGAGGCGGTTCGGGCGAACCGGACACCTTGTTGGTTGTCCATGGCTTGCGCGGGGACTCGACCTCATCCGCGGGACACGCCGACAGGCCGGCAACGCAACCAGCCAGCAGGACGAAACAGCAGGAACGACAAAAAGCAGGCAGCATGATTCGAATCCTCTGAAATTCAGGTCTCCACGAGGTTCTGACGTTTTACTATGCTGCCGCGTCAAGTGCCATCCATTCGTTGGTAGTTGGCACCTGTATGTTTCACCCGCGGTATCACGCAGCAACCATCGGCTTATCTCACAAACTCCCGGCGCGTTCCACGACTCATGCAAATCCACTTCTACAACACGCTGTCCAATCAGACCGAAACGTTCACGCCCGTCGACGACAACATCGTCCGCATGTATAGCTGTGGCCCGACGGTTTACGACTTCGCTCACATCGGCAACTTCCGGTCGTTTCTGTTCGCCGACGTGATTCGCCGCACACTGGAATTTTTCGGCTACGACGTTCACCACGTCATGAACATCACCGACGTCGGCCACATGACCGATGACGCCAGCGCCGACGGAGCGGGTCAGGACAAGATGGCCGCGGCCGCTCAGCGAGTGAAAGAAGACAAGAAGTCCGGCAAGGTGCCGGAAGGAGCGGTCGCCAATCCGGACGATCCCTTCCAGATCGCTGACTACTACACGAAGGCGTTTCTGGAAGACGCTCAGACACTGGGCGTGAAGGTTGCCTTCGAACCAGACAACATCCTGAAGGCCACCGACAACATCGACACGATGCAGGACATGATCGCGCAGCTCATCGCGAGCAACCACGCCTACGTCGGTCCGGACGGAGTCGTCTATTACAGCGTCGAAAGTTTTCCGGACTACGGAAAACTCAGCGGCAACACTCTCGATCAACTGCAGACCGGAGCCGGCGGACGAATCACTGACGCCAATCAGTCCAACAAGCGTCATCCCGCCGACTTCATGCTGTGGAAACCGGATCAGACGCACATCATGAAATGGGATTCGCCGTGGGGAACCGGCTATCCCGGCTGGCACATCGAATGTTCCTGCATGGCTCGCAAACGTCTGGGCCGCGACGTCATTGATATTCACACCGGCGGCGAAGATCTGATTTTCCCGCATCACGAATGCGAGATCGCTCAGTCGCGTGGAGCCACCGGAGCCGACGCGTTCGCGCGGTTCTGGATGCACGCTCGCTTTCTGATGGTGGAAGGCGAAAAGATGTCCAAAAGCAAAGGCAACTTCTGGACGGTGCGCGACGTGCTGGAAGGTCGAGCCACTGGCATCAAAGTTCATCCGGCCGTGCTACGGCTGGAACTGATCAAGTCGCACTATCGCTCGAACATGAACTTCACGAAAAAGGGACTGCAGGATTCTGCCACCGTTGTGAAACGCCTGACGGAATTCCGTTCGAAGCTGGAAGCCGCCGCCGGTGGTCAGACTGCTGACGTGAGCCTCGACCATCCGATTCTGAAAGAGTTCGGGGAAGCTCTGGCCGACGACCTGAACTTTTCGAAGGCGCTGGCCGTGGTCGTTCCGTGGGCCGCGACAGAACCGGATAATGCAGCGGAAGCTCTGGCGGTGCTGGACCGGATCAACGCCGTGCTGGCCGTCGCTCCGCTGGCCGAAGTAGCAGGTGCCGCAGCGTCCGACGACGATGGCCCGAAAATCCTGTCGCTGTGCAAGGCTCTCGACGACGCGCGAGCCACAAAGAACTGGCCGACTGCCGACAGTATCCGCAGCGAAATCGAATCCGCCGGCTACACCGTCCGCACGACGCCGGAAGGCACGATTGCGGAAAAGAAACTGGCGTAGCTGATCTGTCGGTCCGTTTTTCAAGGACAGATCCGCGGGTGGGTGGGGGTTGCCTGCAGGGGCATGTGAGCGACTCCTTATGAGAAGAAAGGAACGTTGCGCCGCGTTCCGTCATTCCCGCGCAGGCGGGGCCCCAGTGTCAGCGCATGTGGGTTCCCGCCTGCGCGGGGATGACGCAGGTGCGCGCGGCGCGGCTGAATTCGCACCGGTTGCTGCCCGGCTACTGCACCGGCACCACGAAACTCATGTGCATTTCGCAGTGGCGAAGCTGGAACTCATCCCATTCGCCCGGGCCCATCACGCCGAAACCGGGATGCGGGGCGCGATTAGGTTCCGCCTTCGCTCGTGCAACCGCAGCCCGAAGTTCGCTCAAACCGACCTCTGTTGACGTCGGACCGGGGACCATGTTCTGAGCCTTCTTCGGCAGCTTGAATCCAGGTGACAGAGTCTGCGTCAGCATCTTCTTCTTCAGCAGCAGTCGCATGACAAACTGAACCGGAGCAGGCATCGTGAATGTGAAGTTGCCATCGATCATCACGCAGATCGAATCTGCCATGTGTTTCATGATCTGGCCGAATGACCAGTTGCCCAGAGTCTGCGTCTTCATCGCCGCCAGTCGTTCCGCATCGGCCAGCAGGTCATCGTAATCTCCGTAGTGAACGGTTCGGCGCCCGATCACCTGCTTTGTATTGACCGGCTGCATCGATGGCGAAGTCTGCACTGACATAACGTGGTCCCTTCAACAATCACGGAGTTCAGAAAACGAGTCCTTGACCATCCGTGCCCGATACGTTACTTCCTGGTAACGTAAAAGCGGCGGACGAATTTTTCAACGATGGACGTTGAGATGTTTCGCGTTTGTGCCCGGCCTCACATTTCCGGAAATTCTCACAATGACCGAGAGCAGCCCCATTCCGTCATTCCCGCGAATGGGCGAACGCAGCCGCCGCGCACTGGGTTCCCGCCTGCGCGGGAATGACAGAATGCGGTAATGCGCGGGAATGACGGAATGCAGGGCGCGCGGTGATACACACATGCCCGACGAACTCGACCCGATCTTCAAAGCGCTGAGCGATCCGACTCGCCGGGAAATTCTCGACCTGCTGCGTGAGGGAACTCGCACGACCACCGAGATCGTCGAACGTTTCCCGAACCTCTCCCGCTTCGCCGTGATGAAGCACATGGAGGTACTGAGGCAGGCGTATCTGCTGCAAACGCAAGCAGAAGGCCGTCAGCGAATCCATTCGCTCAACGCCGCCCCGATCCGCCAGATTGCCGAACGCTGGATCACCCGCTTCGACGCCTTCCGGGCCAACACACTGCGGCGCGTGAAAGACGACGCGGAGAAGTCGTGACTGCCAGGTCTGTCGCGGGAACGTCTGTGCTCGACAGCAGGCTGGTCCGGCGGACATATCGGCGAGCCGCGGTCCGGAGATCCGATCGCCCGCACCGCGGCCGGTGCGGCGTTCGGAAACTGGTCGCGGAAGTGTCAGCCGTGCAAATCACGCGGAATGAATCACAAGTCGTAAATCACGTCGCGGATTCCTCCAGATGCTGCGAGAGGAAATGAGCGATTCGCTGAGGGCTGACGATTCCGACTGGCTTGCCGTCCCTGGTCACAACCGGCACATGGCGGAATCCGCTGACTGCCATCACAGTCAGAACTTTGGCAGCGTTGTCGTCGTCAAGAACGGACACAGGATCGCGACTCATGACGTTGCGAACGGGGCCGTCGATCACCTCGTCGTATTCCAGAGCAACCCGATCCAGGACATCCCGATCGCCGAAGACACCCGCCAGCACGCCGGCTTCTTCGACCAGCACGCAGGCAATTTCCCGGCCGACCATCAGCTTCATCGTGTCCCGCACGGTTGTGTCGCCGGAAACGCATGTCAGTGGCTGCGACTGCAGACTCGCCACGGTTTCTTCGTGCAGCGCCTGTTCCACCGGATCGTCGAACGCTGGCGGATCGTAGTTTTCCAGAGGATCCGCGAATTCGCCGTTGGTTGATTGTGCAGATGTCGTCATGTCAGGCCCCTTCCCTCTTGAATGAAACCGTCGTGCCTGTCGGGTCGTGTGTCAGGACTTCCCGCGGAAACGCCCTCGCGATGAACTCCATCAGTGACTTCTGACCCACCAGCCCGAGCACTCTTCGTTCATCATCAAGCACTGCGATGAACCGGATGTTGTGCTCCTCCATTGCCGCCAGCACCATGCCGACCGTGTCATTCATCAGAACCCACGGCAGTCTGGCCACGATGTGATCAGCGAGTGGCTCGTCCAGGATCGCGGGGGATTCATTCAGCCCGTGTCTGAGGATTCCTTCCGTGAAGATTCCGACCGCCTTGTCTTCGTCATCAACTGCGACAACGCAGCCGAGTCCCGCGCTGCGCATGACCTGGACCGCTTCACGAACCGTTGCGGCTTTGGCGATTGTCACGGGAGGACGGACAGTCATCTGCTCGACCGTGGCCGTGGCGAGATCCTCTTTCAGCCCCATAGCGTTCTCCTTCGAACCGATGGAAGTTCAGAACTCTTCGGCCTCGGCGATTCCGCACAAAGTGTGCCATCCTTGGCGCATCCTGCGGATTCGTGCGGAGCGGGTGGCGGCATTGTGACTGCCCGGTCCGTAAGTTGCGAGGTTTTACAATTCCGCGAAACCACTCGACGGCTGCCACGCGCAGCACTGTGTCGGAATTCCGTTTTGCCAGCGAATTCCCGTGCGGTGCGCTGTGTCGGCTGTGAGAATTCGTCTTTGTCATTATGTGCCGCACAGGCTCACATGTGACATTTCGCGCGCGGCGCATGGTTGCCAACTGACGCATGTATCGCGACCGTTTTTGAAAGCTCAGGGGACAAATCCATGATCGACGACTCCGCCGGTACAGCCAAAAAGACAACAAGGCGCGAAAAACCCAGGCGGAAAAAACTCTCGGCAACTCGGCGCAAGGGCGGTTCTCACACATCGGCCAACGGTGCTCCGCGGAAGGCGTCGCTGGGTGACACGGCTCCGACAATGACACCTCACGGGATCGAGCAGTTCACGGTGTCAGAATCCATCAGCTCTGCTCAGGAAGCCAAGATCAATGCCGTCACGGACATCATCGCGGGTGTTCCGCCATACGACGTTGATACGCTGGAGAAAGTGCTCAGCGCCATCATGGACGGAACGTCGTCGGACGATGCTGCCATCCTGCGGAACGCTTTGCTGAATCGTCCTCACCAGAAGCCCGCGGGCTCCGAACCCGCACCCGACGATGTGTTGTCGGACCACTGGCGCAGCGGCGGTTATCCTTATCGCAACCTGATGACGCGGAAAGCGTATGAAAAGCAAAAGTACAAGCTTCAGGTGGAGCTGCTGAAACTGCAGGCGTGGGTCAGAGACACCGGCGAACGTGTCGTCATTTTGTTTGAAGGACGTGACGCCGCCGGCAAAGGGGGCACGATCAAACGCTTCATGGAACACCTGAATCCGCGCGGTGCCCGCGTGGTGGCACTGGGCAAGCCGT
>CAZHET010000157.1:0-12452 GCA_964531585.1 uncultured Planctomycetaceae bacterium
ACGACACGATTCTGCTGGCCGTGATTCGCGAGTTCGAACGCGACAATCTGGTATTCGATTCTGCACTGAAATACTGCCCGGAGTTGCTTGTGAAACACGGATTCCTGACGCAAAAGAAACCTAGCTCACTGCAGTGGAAAGACATCCAGTTCGGCTGGGAACTGGCTCGCGAAATGGGCCGGCTGGACATTGGCCAGACGGTCGTCGTCAACGATGCTGCGGTGATCGCCGTCGAGGCGATCGAAGGAACTGACCGCTGTATTCGCCGGGCGGGAGAACTTTGCCGGCGCGGCGGGTTCACGGTCGTGAAAGTCGCGAAGCCCCGGCAGGACATGCGATTTGATGTGCCGACGATCGGTGTGGATACGATTAAGAACATGCACGAAGCCGGTGGCCGGGTGCTGGCGATCGAATCCGGCATGACGATCATTCTGAATCCGGAAGAAGTTGCGGACGTCGCCGATCGATTCGGCATCGCTGTCGTCAGTGTGAACGCCGAAGAACTCGCGCTGCGGGCCGCCGCGTAGCGTCACGAATCCGATTATGCTTCGCAGCACTCTTCGAAACCTGAAGCACGTGGGAACCGCCGTGCTGCTGCTGGCGTTGGGGGTCGTGTTCGCCGAGATCTGGCTGCAGTGCCAGACGCCTCCCCGCGTCGTCACGTCCGGCATTCGGACCGAAGAAGCGGACCTGCCCCTGCTGCTGCCGTCGCAGGTTTCCCATCATGAGATGCGTCGCTTGCTGAACGGCTCGAGCCCCGCGACAAGCGGACGTCAAGCCATTCGCACGAACAGCTTCGGCCTCCGTGGTGCGGAGCCGGTCGTGCCCTGTCCGGCGGGCGTCTATCGGATACTGCTGCTTGGCGACGATGCGGTCGCCGGCACACAGCTTGCAGAATCAGAGACGCTCAGCAGTCGGCTGCAGCAGTTGCTGTCCGCGAATTCCCGTCAGGAGTTCGAGGTGATCAACGGTGGTGTGCCGGGGTTTAGTCCGTTGCTGTCACGGCTGTTGTACGAAAGGGAACTCAGGAACCTGCAGCCGGATTTGATTGTCCTGCATTTCGACATGTCGGATGTCGCCGACGATGCCGCGTACCGTCGTTACCTGCGGTCCGGGAATGGCGGTCAGATCTGCTCGCACGCCGATCTGCTCCGTTCCGCGTCCGCCGCGAAACCGCTGGAACGGTTGCTGCAGACGTCGGCGCTGGCGGCATTCGCGGGCAGGAAAATCGCCGCGTTTGCGCAGGGCGATGCGGGCGACGGCCTGGCGTCAGACTGGCGGCGATCGGCCTACTCGTGGACGCTGTCAGGCCCGCCGGACCTGCGTCTGCAGATTCAGCATGCGCTGACGCCGGTGAGGGAACTGCAACAGGTGGCCATTGGCGACAACTCGGCGCTTGTGGTGTCGAGCAGTCCGGTGTTCTGGCAGGTTGAGACATCCGACGTTCACTCACAACGGTCACGCCGATACGGAGTCGTCGATCGCAACCCGGTGACTCGCGATCTTCCGTTTCAGATCCTGCGGAAGTACTGCGATCAGGCCGGAATCCGCCTGTGCAATGCAACGCCGGCATTTCGTGAATTCGCATCTCGGCCCGCTACAACGGCTCCGGCGGCCGACGCTTTGTCGAATTCTGACGGAGCACACGCTCTGTTTGAACGCGACAGCACACGTCTGTCGAAATACGGAACCGCGCTGTATGCTCGCGAGATTGCCGCGATGCTGCTGAACGGCATGCCGCAGTCGGCGTCGCCGATACCGCAAAGCACGCAGCGAGACGACGGAGCGAGAAGTCACTCAGGCCGCAGCACCAGGCGAGCGGCAGAAAAGGATCTACCTGAGTCGGGTCATCGCGGATCGGCCCGGGACGCCAACACCCGCGGCTAGCGCCGACGGCTCACCTACGAATCGTGACAGGTAAACTCTCGCCTGCCGGTGGCCCTACGACATTCCGGGGCTGTAGTTCTCGCCGTTCATCGCCGCATACGCTCGCAGAACTTCGCAGGCTTCGTCTCGGCAGACTCCTGCGACCACTTCAACCCGCGGCAGGCGCGCTCGGCTGTGCAATTGCGCTTCCCAGTCGTCCGGAATCGGGCCTTCGTCGAAGCCGCAGATTTGTTCAATGTCGGCTGCCGACGCTGCCACGACCAGCCGCGTCACGCCGGACCACCAGACCATGCCGAAGCACTGAATGCACGGCTGTCCGGACGTCACCAGCTCGAACCCTTCACCGCCGGCTCGCGACAGGTCATGCGTCGCGCAGCGTTTCTGAGCGAACGCGATGGCCAGCGCCTCGGCGTGCGCGATGCTGCACGAATGCGGCACTGCCCGGTTGACGCCAATCGACATGACTTCGCCGCTGCCGCGATCAAAGACCGCTGCAGCAAAGGGGCCGCCCGTGCGGTTCGACACGTTCCAGCCAGCCAGCCGGATGACAAACTGCATCCGCTGGATGTCGTCCACCATCGGCACTGTCGGCAACAGAGCCTGCCAGCCTTCCGGCAACGTCCATTCGACTGAGTTCTCGATCCTGCCGCTGTTCACGAAGGGGCTCCTGATTTACCGATCGGCTTAAGTCGACGGCGTTTTGAAATTGCGGTGCCGGAACCTACGATTGGCCGAAACCTTCTGTCCTGGCCGACCCTTCCGGCTCGACGTCACGCGATGCCATCTGACGGAGCAGCATAATCTACGACATCATTGGAGACATTCACGGTCACGCAGACGAACTGGTGCAGCTGCTGCATTCGCTGGATTACGCCAGCAGCAGCGACGGTTTCCGCCATGCCGATCGTCAGGCGGTGTTTTGCGGTGACTTCATCGACCGCGGGCCGCAAATTCGCGAAGTCCTGCAGATCGTCCGGCAGATGGAGCAAAGCGGCGCGGCCATCGCCGTTATGGGCAATCACGAATTCAATGCCATCGCGTTTCACACGACCTGTATTGATGCACCCGGAGAATTCTGCCGGCCTCATTCGGAGAAAAACGTGAGGCAGCATCAGGCCACGCTGGATCAGATTCCCGCAGCGGAACTGGCCGACTGGCTGGACTGGTTTCGGACCCTGCCCGTTGCCGCAGACCTGGGACCGATCCGCGTCGTTCACGCGTGCTGGGATCCGGCCGGGATCGACTTCGTCAACGCATCACTTTCGTGCGAGCAGCCGTTTGACGCAGCGTTCATGTCGAGGGCGACCGCTGTTGGTGACCCGTTGTTCGAAGCGATCGAAACGGTGCTGAAAGGCCCGGAAATGAAGCTGCCCGACGGTATCGCCGTGGCCGACAAGGAAGGCACGCCGCGTCGCCGGGTTCGCATTCGCTGGTTCGAATCACCGCAGGGGCGTGATCTGGGTGACTATGCTCTGCCGCAGCAACCATCGATTCCACGCGTGCCGGTTCCTGCCGACGCGCCCGCAGTGCCGTATCCCCGCGATGCCGCTCCGGTGTTCTTCGGACACTACTGGCTTCCGCCGAACGCGCCCGAACCGCTTGCGGCAAACATCGCCTGTCTGGACTTCAGCGTCGCCAAAGGAGGGCTGCTGTGTGCGTACCGCTTTGACGGAGAGTCCGAACTTTCTGCCGACCGCTTCGTGACAGTGCGCAGCAGAAGCGCCGAGCCGTTCGCCGAGCCGATGCGATGAACGTCACGCTGCCGTCGCCGCGGGCTGCGGAAACTGGTGCAACGACGATTTCCGTCCGCGGTGCTCGCACTCACAACCTGCTGAACATCGACGTGGAGCTACCGCTGGGCAGGCTGATCGTCGTGACGGGAGTCAGCGGTTCCGGCAAAAGTTCGCTGGCGTTCGACACCATCTTCGCGGAAGGCCAGCGGCGATATCTGGAGAGCGTTTCGGTTCACACGCGAACGTTGCTGCGAGAACTCGCGCGGCCGGACGTTGATGAAGTCAGCGGCCTGCCTCCCACCGTCTGCGTCGATCAGAAAGTCTCCAGCGCTCCGGCTCGCAGCACGCTGGCAATGACCACCCAGATCCACGATTACCTGCGTCTGCTGTATGCCAAAGCCGGAACGGCTCACTGTACCGGCTGCGGGCAACAGGTCACCAGCCAGACAGTCGACCAGATTGTTGACCGCACGTTGCAGCTTCCTGACCGCACAAAGCTGCTGATCCTGTCACCGATGGTGCGAGGTCGCAGGGGGACTCACAAAGACACACTTGATCGCATCGCTCGCAACGGATTCGTGCGAGTGCGCGTGGACGGCCAGCAGTTCGATATCGCCGACGTGCCGGACATGCCCGCATCGCGCCAACATCAGATCGACGCAGTCATTGATCGCATCATCCTGAAGGACGGTATCCGTCCGCGGCTGCAGGAATCCGTGCGGCTGGCTGTTCGCGAAAGTGACGGCACCTGCATCGTCTGCGAACAAACCGACGCGGGCTGGCAGGACCGGCTGTTCAGCACGAAATTCAGTTGCCCCGACTGCGACCTCAGCTTTGCCACGCCTGAACCGCGGAGTTTCAGCTTCAATACGGCATGGGGAGCCTGTCCCGACTGTGAAGGCTTCGGAGTTCGCGGAATCGTGGACGATGCGGCAGATGTCACGGTGTTCCGCAGGGAGGCGTGTCCGACATGCCACGGCAGCCGGCTGCAGCCGTTCGCGTCCCGCGTGACGTTTCTCGGCCAAAGCATCGCCGACTTCACGGCACTGAGCGTCGACGATGCGCTGGACTGGCTGCGGAACGTCTGGGGCGACGGCGACGCTGCCGATTCGCTTACCCGCGAAGCAGGGCTTGTCGCGGCCCGGACAGTCCCCGACATCCGGCAGCGGCTGGAATGCCTGCAACGGGTTGGTCTGGGTTACCTGACGCTGAATCGGCCCAGCCGCACCCTTTCCGGTGGCGAATTTCAGCGTGCCCGTCTGGCGGCCTGTCTGGGAACCGGGCTTCACGGAGCGTGCTTCATTCTGGATGAACCCACCGCCGGCCTCCACCCGCGGGACACTCGGCGCTTGCTGCAGACGATCTGCGAAATTCGCGATTCCGGTGCAACTGTGATCGTCGTCGAGCACGATGGCGACGTCATGCGACACGCCGACTGGCTGGTCGATCTCGGGCCTGGTGCGGGAGCCGAAGGAGGACGCCTGCTGTTCGCCGGAGCACTCTCGGCGATCGGTTCCGTCGAGACTCCCACCACTCGCTACCTGCAACGTGACCGTCGCAGCGACGCCGAATCCGTCGCAGCGACGTCTTTCACAACAGAATCCGTTGCAGCATTGCCCAGCGCGACCATTCCGACGGACTCGCCAGCGATCACAATTCGCGACGCGAGACTGCACAACCTGCAGAACGTGACGGTCGATATTCCGCTGCGACGGCTTGTCTGCGTGACGGGGGTCAGCGGCTCGGGCAAGAGTTCGCTGATCATGGACACACTGCTTCCGGTGGCCACGGCGTTTTTGCAGAACCCCGAACACACCCCGACGGCGCTTGCCGATGCGCGCTGCGGTTCCGTAGATGGTCTGCACCATGTGTCTCGCGTCGTCGCCGTGGATCACAGCCCTCCGGGGCGCAGCCGACGGTCGAACATTGCCACCTACAGTGGGCTCTGGGATCACATCAGAAAGCTGCTGGCAAAGACCCGCGAAGCACGAACGCGGGGGTTCACGGCAAAACGGTTCAGCTTCAATTCCGGCGACGGCCGGTGTGGGGCGTGCAAGGGGACCGGTGCGAAGAACGTTCAGATGGACTTCCTGCCGGACGCGGTGATTCCCTGCCCGGAATGTCGCGGCAACAGATTCAACGCGGCGACTCTGGCGGTTCGCTTTGCCGGTCACTCGGCTGCCGACATCCTGAATCTGCGAGTCGATCAGGCGCTGGAGCTGTTCCGGGAATTCGATGCCCTGCGAACTTTGCTGCAGACGTTTCGCGACACCGGCCTGGGTTATCTGACGCTGGGCCAGCCAACGTCCACATTCAGCGGTGGCGAAGCTCAGCGAGTGCGTCTGGCAACGGATCTGGCGTCACGGCACCTGGAAGTGACTTTGTACGTCCTTGACGAACCGACTCGCGGCCTGCATCCGGCCGATGTCGAACGCCTGGTGGCGGTGCTGCGAGCTTTGGTGACGGCGGGGCACAGCGTGCTCGTCATCGAACACAACACCGACGTGATGAGATCCGTTGACTGGCTGATTGACATCGGTCCGGACAGTGCGGCCGCCGGTGGACAGCTCGTGTTCAGCGGCCCCGTCAGCGCAGCGATCAACTCCGCCGCGGGACACACAGCCGATGCCCTTCGCGCCGACGTCGCAGCATTCGGCGCAGGCTGTTGACTGTGTGCAGGGTGATCCCGCTCGCCTAACATGCCACGCATGACTGTCGCCGGCGCGGCAGTTCGAGTCTCAACGAATTAATGGCCGAAAACGTGGTCAAGCGAGCAATCCCGGAAATCTTTCGAACACCCTCCCGACCGTTGGCAGCACCGGCAGCGACTGCCGGTGCGAGCCGCGCGAACGACGGTGCGGCTTTCGTCGAACGACCGGCGTTTCGCGGAGAGGTGCGGTACGGCAGTCTGACGTTATCATCGCGGTATCTGCTGTCTCCGCTGGCGGGATTCACCACGCTGCCATTTCGAAGAATCGTCCGCAACATTGGCGGCGTAGGTCTGGCGACAACGGATCTGGTGAACGCTCGCGCGCTGCTGCAGCGCAACGAACGCACGATGCAGATGATCGAAACGCATCCGGACGACCGACCGTTTGCCGTGCAGATCTTCGGCAGCGACCCCGGTTTCATGGCAGCAGCGGCACAGTTTCTGGTTGAGCACGGAGTTGACACGGTCGACATCAACATGGGATGTCCGGTGAATCGGATTGCCGGAGCCGGTTCGGGAGCCGGCATGATGTGCAACGTCGACGGCACGGTGAACCTTGTGAGGCACGTCGTCGAAGCCGTGCGGATTCCCGTCAGCGTCAAGATGCGGCTTGGCTGGGATGAACACAACCTGTCCGCTCCGTTCTTCGCCCGGGAATTCGAACAGGCGGGAATCTGTGCCGTGGCGATTCACGGACGCACTCGCGAGCAGGGTTTCAGCGGCCGAGTTTCGCTCGACGGCATTCGCCAGGTCGTGGAAGCGGTCGATCACATTCCCGTGATCGGCAACGGCGACGTGCGATCGGTTGCGGATGCCGCCGTCATGCTGCGCGAAACCGGCTGCCACGGAGTGTCGATCGGTCGTGCGGCGCTGGCGAATCCGTGGATCTTCCGGCAGCTCGACGAATGGGAACGCACGGGATCGTTCGCTGCCGCAGGAACGTTCGACGAACGCCTGAACCTGATGCTGGAACAGTATCTGTTTCTGGAAGAACGGCACGGCAGTACTCGCGCGATCGTCCTGTTCCGCAAGATGGCTCACTGGTACCTCAAAGGCATGAGAATCCGTAAGCGGCTGCGCGGGGAATTCCAGTTCGTCACAACACGCGAAGCATTTGACGCCGCACTGCAGCGGATACGCGAAGAAGGACCGGTCGACGGCAATCGCACGGGAGTTCTGCTGGACTGCGCGATTCCAGTACCCGGCGGCCCGGTCGACAAGTGGTAAAGCCATCCCAGCCCAGGCTTCCCGCATGGCTTCAACGTGGCACCGTTGGAAATCACTTTCGCTTCGTTGCGAACACAAGTCCAACGGCGTCCATGACGGCAGCACCGCGACCGTGAAAGCCGATCACCACGGCACCTTCGCCGGACTGTCCTTTACCGAGAACCCGTCCGGGCAACGCCGTTAAGAGTTTTTCCCCCGGAAAACACGCTCGTTTAACCCGTGGCCGAAAGGCCAGGCCGTCACGGCTTGCACCAACCTGGCCTCTCGGCCACGGGTTAAACGAAAATAAACTCTTAACGGCGTTGCCGTCCGGGGTCGCTTTCATGCCATCACGCCGCCATGACGGCGCGGTGGAGACCGGCGTCAGGCTTGTTCGTACTTCGGTATGTTCGGTTCGGGGACCGTTTCAATCAGCTTTCTGATGATATCTTCCGGAGCCATTCCTTCGGCCTGAGCCTGGAAGTTTGTCGACACGCGATGCCTGAGCACCGGCACAGCGACCTTGCGGACGTCGGCGATCGAAATATTCGGGCGACCGTCCATCGCCGCGGCCGCTTTGGCTCCAGCAATCAGATACTGACCGGCTCGCGGACCGGCTCCCCAGTCAACGAGCTTCTTCACGAAATCCGGAGCCGCCCCGTCAGCGGGCCGCGTCGCTCGCACCAGCCGGGCGACATAGCTGATGATCAGCGGCGACGCCACGATCTGCGAAATCTGCTTCTGCAGGTACAGAATCGATCGCGCTGACAGCACTTTGCGAACGTCAACTTTCTCACCGGACGTCGTCGCTTCAAGAATCCGCTCTTCTTCGTCGAGCGTCGGGTAATCCACGACAACATTGAACATGAACCGGTCGAGCTGCGCTTCGGGCAGAGGATAGGTCCCTTCCTGTTCGATCGGATTCTGGGTGGCAATGACGAAAAACGGTTCGGGCAGGTTGTAGGTCTTCTGTCCGACAGTGACTTCCCGTTCCTGCATCGACTGCAGCAGCGCGGCCTGAGTCTTTGGCGGCGTGCGGTTGATTTCGTCGGCCAGCAGCACGTTGGTAAACACCGGGCCTTCGACGAAGCGGAATTCGCGCCGTCCCTGCTCGTTTTCTTCCATCACGTTCGTGCCGGTAATGTCCGACGGCATCAAGTCAGGCGTAAACTGAATGCGGCGAAATTCCACGTCCAGCAGCTTCGCAATTGTGCTGACGATCAGCGTTTTGGCCAGCCCCGGAACACCCACCAGCAAACAGTGTCCGCCGGTGAAGATGGCCGCCAGAATCTGGTCGATGACGTCGTCCTGCCCGATGATCACCTTGTGCAGCTCCTCGACCATGACATCGCGATGACGCCGGAATTTTTCAAGGAACTCGTCAAAGTCACGTTTTTCAGCCAAGTGTCTGATTCCTTCGTTGCTGCCGGGCACTCGCGGCGTCAGAACTGCTCTATCTCGCCACGTTCGGAACGCGGGAGGATAACGACTGACAACAAGGAAGAAAATTGCCGCGCGCGGCCCGAAGATCCGCTTCATTCGTACAGCAGATGTCCGGCGACACGCTGCTGCCACTGCTCCGCGTCGAACCGCAACAGGTCGTCCATATCGTCAGCCGTCAGCGGCGAATCCGAATTCAGTCGCCCCCGCAGTCGGTCGCTGCCAAACAGAATGTCGATCGGCGGCCTTTCGAATTCGTATTCGTAGCCGGGATCAAGCCAGGTGCATTGTTGCGGAGCCAGCCGGAACCCTGCTTCGATCAGCGTGACTGTCAACCGGACCGACCGCACCTGCATCGGATCAACGACGTGAATTGCCAGGCCGCTGCAGGTCTCATCCTTCCACTTGTCAAACGTCGGACGAAAATGAATCGCCTGCAGTGCGATTCCCGGATGCCTCCAGCGACCGACTTGCTGCACGAGAGCCGCTGCGTTCAGTCCTGGCGCGCCGACTAGCTCAAACGGGGTCGTCGTGCCGCGGCCTTCGGACAGGCTGACTCCTTCCAGCAGAACCTGACCCGGATACAGCAGGGCCGTATGCCAGCGCGGCATGTTCGGCGACGGTGGCACCCAGGGCAGTTGAGTTTCCGGGAACAGCATCGACCGTTTCCACCCGCTCATCGGAACCACGGTCAGGTCGGCGCGAATGTTCTCTTCGGCGTTGAGCAACCGCGCGAGTTCTCCCATTGTCAGGCCGTGCCGCAAAGGAATCTCGCTGCCGCCCACGAAGCTGAGGTACGGCCGTTCGAGCATCGGGCCTTCGACGATCTGGCCGCCCAGAGGATTCGGGCGGTCCAGAACGACGACTCGGACGCCGGCCTCTGAACATGCTCGCAGGCATTCAAGCATCGTCCAGACGAACGTGTAGACGCGCGTGCCGACGTCCTGCAAATCGATCAGCAGGCAGTCGATGTCCGCCAGACTCTCCGCCGTTGGTCTCCGTGTTTCTGAATACAGACTGTACACCGGCAGCCCCAGCGGCTCGTACACCGTGTCCGGCGATTCAATCATGTTGGCCTGAACTTCGCCCCAGAATCCGTGCTGAGGCGAAAACAAGGCCCGGAGCTGTCCGGGGAAGCACTCGGCGACCAGATCACAAGCGTAGCAAAAACGCCCGTTCACAGACGCCTGATTCATGAGCAGTCCCAGTCGAGCCGACTTCAGCCCGGCAGTCGACGAACGCAGCAGTTCATCAAGGCCCGTTCGTGTGGCGCTGCTCATGGGTTCCCTCGGCAAACTTCGCAGTCATGTCTCACGCAGGATACCACGGACTGCGATCAGGCGAATCCCATTCGCGCGAAGCTGGGGCTGGAGTTGCTGGACTGTGACAAGTAGCGGTTGGCTGGTGGGATGTGTGAGTTCGGCGGTAGCCAACCACAGCCGTACGACTGGTTGGACGACGGTTCTGCCGAGCCGCTGCAACATTGGACGTCCTTCGGTCCGGACGGTTCGGCAGCAGCTTCACCCTCCCGCAATCTGCTCCGCTGAATTCAGAAGCCACAATCCGCCACGACATCCCGGAAGTTCGCACAACGAGGATAGCCAGAAGCGAGTGCGGCCGGGATCAGCACAGTGTCGCCATCATCGCGATCTGTGATGAGCGAGCCGCGGCGGTCACAGGAAACATGCCAGCGTGACGGGAGAGTTGGTATGCGAGTGCGCGAACTCCGGAACAGACACGGCAGCGCGCGGGGTGGCTCCGCTTTATTAACACGATTCTTCTCACATCCCCTGGCCGGTTTTGACCCGCAAATCTCTGGCTGGTTTTGACCCGCAAACTGACACTGCGGCAGAGCGACAAATCTTCCCAGACAGCACGGCGTCCCGGCGCATTCCTGTCGCGATCCAAGTTCAAAGGCACGTGACCGCGGCATGTCTGGCAGCTCACGTTGAGATCCGTTCGGTTGGTCAGGCGAAGTCAGCTCGTTCGGTCGCGTGTCCTGAAACGACACCGTGACACGCAACCTGACGTCGCCTGTTCTGACCGCTCATGGCGACGATCGGACTTTGAAATTCGCGGCAGGCAATGGTACTGTCAGACATGGCAGCAACTTTTCACCCGCGACTTGAAACGCTCCCCGAAGCCCAGCAGCTCTTGTGGGGGGAACTCATCGACGTGCCTGCGGACTTCGTGCTGTACGGCGGAACGGCCGTGGCTCTGCATCTGGGACACCGTCAGTCGGTCGATTTTGATTTCTTCGGAACGAATAAGTTCGATCCGGACGAACTGCTGCAGTCGATTTCATTTCTCGGCGATGCAACGGTTCTGCAGAAATCGGCTGGCACACTGACTGCGCTGGTTGATCGTGGAGGTCCGGTACAGGTGTCGTTCTTCGGTGTCCCGAAACTCGGTCGGCTTCGCAGCCCGCTGATCGCTGAAGACATTCGGCTTCAGGTCGCCGATCTGCCGGATCTGGCCGGCACGAAGGCCGCGGTGGTGCAGAAGCGGGCCGAAGCCAAAGACTACATCGACCTGGATGCACTCATCCATCGCGGCGGAATCGGCCTGCCTCTGGCGCTGGCCGCGGGGCGACAGATCTATGGCCGAACCTTCAACCCCGAAGTCACGCTGAAGGCTCTGACGTACTTCGGTGAAGGGAACCTGCACACAGTTCCGCACGCTATTCGTGACCGGTTGGCGGAGGCTGTTAGGGCCGTTGATCTCGATCGTCTCCCGGCGATCGAACCGGATGGGAACTCGCGGGAACCGGGGAGTCAGCCATGAAGCCACTTCCTGTCACGGCAGAACTGGAACAGGTGGCTCGTCGGGTGATCTGGTTCGAGGACCCCGCGGAGGCTCTGAGCGATCCGGTTCGATTCATCGCCTACGCTATGACCTACGCGGTCCACGAGGACATGAACGTCATCCGGCGGCACGTCTCCGACGACGAACTGCGCGAGGCTCTGAACAACGCTCCACCGGGCATCATCGACCCGCGTTCGTGGAATTACTGGCACCTGAAACTCGGCCAATACCCGGCTCCCAAAATGTCGGCGCGGGCGTTGTGATGTGTCAAAAAAAACGGTGCGTGACATTGGCACGTAATCGTTGCCGATCGACTTCAGATGCCCAGGCGTCTTGCGGAACGCGGTGGAAATGGGACGGTTGAATCCACTGCGGACACCATTTCGGAGTATGCCTTTTCCAGACCGGTTGTGAATTGGCGGCCGTTGCAGAGTTGTGACCGAGCGACGCGCTGCCGCATGGACGCTCGCAGCCGGGTCAGTTCAGCAGGGTTCGCGGCGAGCTTCGCGGCGCGGCGGATGTAGTCGTCCCGGGACGTTGCTATGAAATCCTGCAGACCAAGGGTCGTGAGAATGCTTTCGTCTCGCATCTATGAATGATCCGGGTTAGCCCCCGGCGGCCAACGCCGTTAAGAGTTTATTTTCGTTTAACCCGTGGCCGAGAGGCCAGGT
>CAZHET010000158.1:0-10640 GCA_964531585.1 uncultured Planctomycetaceae bacterium
AGAGGACACGATATCGCGGCAGGCGGTCCTTTTCTGCGACGCCGTGAGTCTGCAGATAGCGCATGTCGATCCCGCGTCGTTCCAGCAGTTCCAGCGGTCGTTCCATCTGAGTCACGATGTCGACGACCTTGCGGAGCGTTTCCCCTTCGAAGACTGTGCCGTCGGCCTTCGCGATCAGGCGAGCCCCGTCGACGCCCAGATCGATCAGCTCGGCCATCATGGTTTCGTGAGTCTGCACATAGCGCGGATGCTTGCGACCTTTTTGCAGAACCCGATACAGCGGCGGTTGAGCGATATAAATGTGGCCACCGTCAACCAGTTCACGCATGTGGCGGAACAGAAACGTCAGCAGCAGCGTGCGAATGTGACTGCCGTCGACGTCGGCGTCCGTCATGACGATGATTTTTCCGTAGCGGCGTTTGCTGATGTCCATCCCTTCGCCACCGGCACCTGGTGACAGTCCGACCGCTCGAAACAGGTTGCTGATTTCGGTGTTGTCCAGCACTTTCACAAGCTGTGCTTTTTCAACGTTCAGAATCTTGCCGCGCAGTGGCAGAATGGCCTGAATGTTGGAGTCCCTGCCGGTGTCCGCGGAACCACCGGCCGAATCACCTTCCACCAGATACAGTTCGGTGATCTCCAGTTCGCGACTGCGGCAGTCGCGGAGCTTTTCGGGCAGTCCGCCGGTGGTGATGGCACCTTTGCGACGAACCATTTCTCGCGACTTGCGGGCGGCTTCGCGAGCTTCTGCGGCGTTGATGGCCTTGGCGATCAGCTTCTTCGCACTGTTCGGATTCTCTTCCAGATACTTCGTCAGACCTTCACTGAGCACTGACTGGACGATGCCGTCGACTTCCGGGTTGACCAGCTTGACCTTCGTCTGAGCTTCGAACTTGGGATCGGGAACTCGCACGGAAATCACGGCTGTCAGACCTTCGCGGAAATCTTCACCGCCGGGCGTGATGTCCTTGAACAGATTTTCCTTCTTCGCATAGTTGTTCATGGAACGTGTGAGTCCGGTCCGAAAACCGCTCAGGTGAGTTCCGCCATCGGTATTGAAGATATTATTGGCGAAAGCGCGAACGTTTTCGGTATAGCCATCGTTCTGCTGAAACGCGATGTCGACCTGCACGCCGTCAACTTCGCCCTGAACGCGGATCACATCGCCGATGATCGGTGTCTGTGTGCGATTCAGGTGTTTGACAAACTCGACCAGACCCTCTTCGTAGTAAAACGATTCCGTCCGGTTCACGCGGTCATCCTGCAGCGTGATGCGGATTCCGGGAGTCAGAAATGCCAGTTCCTGCAGCCGTTTGGTCAGGGTGTCGAAAGAGAAAATCGTTTCGGGAAAAATCGTGGGGTCCGGCAGAAAAGAGAGCTTCGTTCCGGTGCGGTCGGATCGGCCAAGCTGCCGCAGTTCGGACGTGCGGCGGCCTTTTTCGAAGTCCATCACCCAGACGTGCCCTTCGCGCTGGATTTCCGCAGTCAGCCACGACGTCAGCGCGTTCACAGCCGTGATGCCGACTCCGTGCAGGCCGCCGGTGCCGGTCTTGTAACCGCTGTCACGGTCGAATTTTCCGCCGGCGTGGATTTCTGTGAGCACTACTTCCAGCGCCGGCCGGCCATCACCTTTCACTTCACTGATCGGAATCCCGCGACCGTTGTCGGAAATCGACACACTTTCGTCGACGTTGATGCGCACCAGAATTTCGCTGGCATGGCCGTTGACCGCTTCGTCGATGCTGTTGTCAACGACTTCGTAAACCAGGTGATGCAGGCCGCCGGTGCCGGTGTCGCCGATGTACATCGCGGGACGAGTGCGGATGCCTTCGACACCCTTCAGATGACGAATATCAGAGCCGTCGTAGTGACTGGCCTGTGAGCCGGTTTCGGACACGTGGAATCCCTGAGTGACAGAATTGGAACGAGACAGATTTGGAACGGGACAGAATTGGAACGGGTCCGGCGTCAGCGGACGCGAACAAACTTCAGTGATTTGACGCTCTGCTGCGGCAACTGTTGCTGCAGCGCTGTCAGCAGATCGTGTTGCAGATAACAGATAAGTTCTTCCAGAATTGCACCATTGCTGACGCTGATTTCCAGCACGCCGCGATTCAAGCGACGGACGCGTGATCGGGATGCGATTCGCTCACCGGCAGACTGCTTCCAGAGACTGTCCAGTTCCTGCAGGGAAGACCGCTCCGTCAGTCCTTTGTTGCGGACAAGCCGCGTCAGCAGACTGCTAAGCCTGGATGGTCGATCAAAAGTTGATTCGCTCACGGCATCCGTGTCCGAAGAGAGGTTTCCTGACGCGTCCGCAGGATTCCTGAGACGCCCCACCGAGCCCGCCCCACCGAGCCCGCCCCGGTGGCCTGCAGCTGTTGCACCTCTGCCAGCCGCCTGATGCAGCAACAAGTGCAACAGCATGGCTCCATCGGAATCAACCGGTGAAGCCCAAATGAACCGCCTACCGGTCCTGCGACAGTGGCATGATCACGTACGTGTAAGCATCATCGACACGAAACACGGCCGCATGCTCACTGGTTCGCAGTTGCAGTTCGACCAGCGATTCGGGTGTCAGCACTTTCAGAAAATCAGCAACGTAGCGCGGATCAAAGGTGATTCTGATTGGTTCGTGATCGTACTCGATCGGCAGCACGACTTTGGATTCGCCAACGTCAGCCGCGCGGCTGCTGAGCGTCAGAGACGAGTCGGCGAAGGCAAAATCGACGCCGCGGCTTTCTTCGTCGGTGACAATCTGAGCCTGTCGCACTGCGGCGTGGAACGGTCCGGCCGCCATGGGAATCGTCACGGCACCGCCGGACGGAATCACGTCGCGGTATTTAGGAAACCGTCCTTCCACCAGCCGGCTGTAAATAACGCACGAACCGGAACGCATCAGCACGTCATTCTCGTGAACGGCGATGTCAACGAATTCTGCGTCTGCGTCGATCGAACGTTCCAGCAGCGACATCGCTCGCGTGGGTACGACCGTTGTTTTTTCCGGAGCCGTCGGACTGCCTTCCTGCTCACAAACGGCAGTCGCGACCGCCAGGCGACGACTGTCCGTGGCAGCCAGCGTGACCTTGCCATCGTCAAATTCCAGCAGCAGACCACCGAGCGCGTACCGTGTGCTTTCGACGTCCGTGGCGAACGAAGTGCGGCGAATCATCTGACGAAACACCGACGCCGGAACCTTGAAATAGTCCGTGTCGCCGAACTCCGGTACGGGCGGAAAATCGCGAGGATCCTCGGACGACAGCTTGAACTGAGACGCCGCAGCCTTCAGCGTCAGCGACTGCTCTTCGACCAGGACTTCGAAGCTGTCATCCTGCAACTCGCGCAGAATCGAAGACACGCGATTCGTCGGCAGCAATGCTTCACCCGAAGAGCTTGTCGTCACGCCGTCAACATTGCAACGAATGGCGACTTCCTGGTCAGTGCCGACCAGTTGTACCGAATTGCCGTTCAGATGCATGTAAACATTGCGAAGGACATCTTTCGGCGTTCGGGCCGGGACGGCAGAAGCGGCCGTCTGAAAAGCCGCAGAAAACTGAACACGATCACAGGTTAATTGCATTGCTCACTACTTCAAAAACCAACAAATTGCCTGCGTTTTTCAGGCTGATGTGTGTTGGCAAGAGTGTAGCAGAACGCGTGTCAATGCGGTACTTCGCCACGGCCACCAAAGGCGGAAATCGGGACATTCAGCGGTGGTCTTAAGTACCTGTTAAGAAACGGGTTACGGCTGTAATGAGATCCCTGCCGCATGATGCCACGCCAGGCCGGTACCGGACTTTGACAATCCGGGCCGTGGAGTTCACTCATCCTCAGCGAACGCCGCTCCGTCCACGGTCAGTTCGCCCAGATTCAGTTCTTCTCCCTGGACGTCGATTTCCCACACTCCCCGCTCCAGTTCGAAGATTTCCTCGCCGCGAGTCAGCCGCGTGACGTAACCCGGCCGTTCGTGCCAGAACCGAAACTGCCATTTTCCGGCAGGAACGTGCTTCAGTTCGAAACGGCCGTCGTCATCGGTGACCACGGCGTACGGGTGGTCAGTCACGACGATGTGAGCCTTCATCCACGCGTGAATCGAACAGTCCACGCGAATCGGCAGCAGTTCTTCCTTCTGAAACGTCCGCTCCAGCGGCTGGTTCTGAGGCACCACGATGCTGAAGGGGTTGTTCCGTCGGGCATACACGGCCACGTTGTGCGAAACCGGATCCGAATTTGTCGCCCGCAGAACCTGGCCGGTTCTCAGCGTCACGATGCGAGGTTCGAAGCGGCAGTTGGTGTTGTCCAGGTGGACGGCGTCTTCCTTCAGGACGGTGTAGGAGTCATGTACCGGAACTTCGCCCTTCTTCAGGTACAGCCAGATGACGGCATTCTTCAGGCCGTGGTTTTTCTCGTTCACGAGCAGCGATTCGTCGACGAGACCGAACTGCCCGCAAACGTCTTCGTCACGAGTGATGTCCAGAGGCTCAGGTTTCGGAATTTCGCCGTCAAACACGATCCGGCCCTTCAGCGTTGTCCAGTCGTCGCCCGTCGCAACGCCGACAAGCGGCTGAGTGAACAACAGACCGGTCAAAACTGAAAACAGGCCGATGGGAACTGGTCGAAACATGAGTGACTCGCGACGGGAAGTTCTGGAATTGGCAGGGCGGGCGTCACAGATCTTACAACCGCTGCGACTGTGAATCGAGCGGTCGTTTGTGCCGATGACTTCAAACACACCCGGTACCACATGCTGCCGCCAGCCAGGTTGTGTCGCGCAGCGTGCGGAAACCGCTGACAAATGTTGGTCGAACCACACAGCAACCGCTTCCGGATTGAACACGCGCAAGACAGGTTTCCGACGGCTTCGCAACACACTTTTTCGGAGGCAGGCGGGGGTGCCCGCAGCTCCGCCAGGTCTGATTCAGACGGCAGCCTCTGTTCCGCAACCGAACCCAGCAACACGCAGACAATTGCAGAACGCCAATGACACGATGTCGAGTTTCCGCGAAACTCGACGGCAGCACACCGATCTCGCCAGCGAGCGTGAGCAGCGCGACATGCGCGGGCTGTTCATCGGCCTGGTCTGCGTGCTGCTGGGGGTCGGTGTGCAGATGGTGCAGAGCGCGAGTCTGACGTCGATGCCCAGCCGGACAGATACCGTCTTCCTGTCGAAGCACCTGCTGTACCTGCTGACGGCGGTGTGCTGCGGCTTCGTTGCGTCACGGCTGAAGGGCGATTTTCTGAAACGGCATTCTCAGGCACTGTTCACCGCACTGTGCATTCTGCTGGTGCTGGTGTTGATTCCCGGAATCGGCACTCGAGTGAACGGGGCCCAGCGGTGGCTGCGGATTGGCAGCCTCTCGCTGCAGCCATCAGAACTGGGCCGCATCGTGCTGCCGATCATGGCCGCCGCCCGGCTGACGCAGCTTCGCGCGAGTGGCGGCTGTTCGCTGAAGACAGTGCCTTCGACCGTGTTACCGCTGCTGATCGTGCTGCCGCTGGTCATCACCGAGCCGGATCTCGGCGCAACCGTGTTTCTCGCTGCCGGCTACGTTGTCGCGCTGTTCATCGGCGGCTGGCCGCTGCGATACTTCATCGGCTCGTCGGTGCTGGTGATCCCCGCCGCAGCCTCATTGCTGATTCTGAAGCCGTATCAGATGCAGCGAATCACCGGCTTCGTGGCCGCATGGCGAGACCTCTCGCAGGCTCCCTGGCAGATTCGGCAATCGCTGATGTCTCTGGGATCCGGTGGTCTGGAAGGCACCGGCATCGGCGGCGGCTGGCAGAAACTCAGCTACCTGCCGGAGGCCAACACCGACTTCGTGTTCGCGGTGATCGGCGAAGAGCTGGGCCTGGCAGGGACGCTGACCATCGTCATCATCTGGGTGGGCGTCTTCCTGACCGGCCGCGCTGTGCTGAAAGACCTGCGCCGCGATTCATTCGAATGGATCCTGGGTTCGACGCTGGTGATCCAGCTTGTATTGCAGGCCATGGCGAACATCGCCGTCGTCACGGCAATGGTCCCGCCGAAAGGAGTGCCTCACCCATTCATCAGCTACGGCGGCACGAATCTCCTGGTGAATGTGGTGGCTGTGGGCCTGATCGTGGGGATGTCGCGTGAAAACGCGGCGACCGCAATTGCTGAGTCCGACTGTGTGGGATACAATCAACACCATGGACGCGGTCTTTGTCGAAATGCGTGATTTCACAAAGTGGATCGTCAGATTGCTGCCGGACGACGTCTACAGGGAACTCCAGTACGCACTGATGCACAACCCGGAACTTGGTCCGTGATTCCCGGCCCGGGTGCGGTGGTCTTCGCAAAGTGCGTGTCGGTCACCCCGGCAAAGGCGTCGGCAAGAGAGGCGGCGTTCGCGTGATCTACCTGTATGTTCCGGCAGTGCATCGTTTCTACATGATTGATGCCTGCGACAAATCGGAACAAGCTGACCTGACACCGGAACAAAAGGGTCAGTTGGCACAGCTTGCGCTGCATCTTAAACGCGGGGCGAAACCTTAGCCCAAACGAGACGCACTGAGATGAAAATGGAACAGGAAGAAGTTCGCAAACCATTGTTCGAGCGACTCAAGGAAGGCCTTGACGAAGCGGTCGCATACACCCGCGGTGAGGTTGAATGCAGAACCATGATCTATCCGTCCGGACCACCGGAGATCGACGGCAAAACTCTGGCGGCACTGCGCAAGCGCGCCGGGTTGTCACAGGTCGTGTTTGCGAAACTCCTGAACGTGTCTCTCAAAACGCTGCAGAGCTGGGAACAGGGCATTCGCAATCCGTCCGCCGCGGCTCAACGCCTGATTCAGGTTTTTAGTCAGAACCCGAAAGGATTCTGCGAATCGCTTGGTATCCCGCCGTTGTCGCTCGAAGGCATAAGCGTCCGCAGTTTTCGCGGCGGTCGGCGGAAGATCGTTGTCGATCGACTGCCGCAGCCGCCGAGGCCCGCGTGATGCCTGATCCGCGGCCGCGTCGCGACCGCGTCGTCACGCGATCAGCTCGTCGATCACGTTGCCGCCGAACTGGCTGAGTTGTTTGAAGCGGCCGCCGTGGAAATACGTCAGCTTGTTGTCATCCAGCCCAAGCAGTCTCAGCAGCGTCACGTGCAGGTCCCGGACGTGGTGGACACAGTTGACGGCTTCGGCTCCCGTTTCGTCCGTCATGCCGATTGTGTGGCCCGCGTTGACTCCACCACCTGCAAACCAGATTGTCATCGCATGCGGATTATGGTCGCGGCCATAGGCCGTGCCCCCGCGCACGCCGTTATCCGGCGAACGCCCAAATTCACCGCACCACACGACCAATGTGGTTTCCAACAGACCTCGCTCTTTGAGGTCCGCCAGCAATGCAGCGATTGGCTTGTCAACCTGTTTGACCAGGTTCCCGTGGGCTCGTTCGATATAGTCGTGAGAATCCCAGGTTCCGGCGTACACCTGCACGAAGCGAACGTCATTTTCGACCAGCTTGCGAGCAAGCAGGCAGCGGCGACCGAAAGCGTCTGTAGGATCTTCGTCGATTCCATAACTCTTCAGCGTCTCCACGGTTTCACCGGCGATGTCCAGAATTTCCGGAACCTGCATCTGCATCCGGAACGCCAGCTCATATGCCTGCATCCGCACCGCCAGTTCGTCGTGCTGAGGATGACGATCGGCGTGTTGTTTGTTCAGGTGTGCCAACAGGTCGAGATTGGCTCGCTGATGGTCGCGACTAACCTGCTTCATTGGAGTCAGATCCAGAATCGGTGATCCCTTTGGCCGAAGGCCGGTGCCCTGATAGTGAGCGGGCAGAAATCCGTTGCCCCAGTTGGATGCTCCGCCCTGAGGCCAGGACACTTCAGGCAGGACAATAAATCCGGGCAGGTTTTGGTTCTCAGTCCCCAGACCATAAGTGGTCCATGCGCCAATCGCGGGATCTCCGCCGAAGCGATTTCCCGTGTTCATCTGGTACATGGCCGTGGGATGGTTCACCGAGTCCACCTGGCAGCCTCGGTAGAAGCAAATATCATCAACGCAGTTCTGCAGGTGTTCCCAGTTGGTGGCAATGTCGGCACCTGAGTCGCCGGCCTTTTTGAACTGAAACGGGCTTCGGACGTAGTAGCGTTTGCCGCTTTCCATCGCCGATTTCTGTTCACCACTGCGGCTGAATTCCCGCAGGTGCAGTTTTTCCAGTGCCGGCTTGGGATCAAAGGTATCGATATGCGACGGGCCGCCTTCCATCATTAGAAAAATGCACCGCCTGGCCTTCGCGGGCAGATGCTGCGGCCTGGGAGCAAGCGGATCGGTGGCAGATTCGTCGGCCTGCAGCAGCGCGTTAAATGCAACGGTGCCGAGAGAAGTACCGAGTCCAAAAAGCGATTGACGGCGGGTGATTGATGTGAACATGGTTCAGGCTGCAGAAAATTGTCAAACGTCGAAATTCCAGATTCCTTGTTCAGTACCAGACGCTTGCGTTATACGCCGACTATGGAGCTTGTCAGTAGATCCACACAAACTCGCTGCTGTTCAGAATGACCAGACACACTTCAGCAAGCCCGCGGAGTTCTGGATCAGTGTCGGACGGCGTTAGATCCGGGACGAATTCTTCGTATACCTCAAGCGGTTCGGTGAATGTGAATTTTTCGCCCGTGTTTTCTTCGACGGCTTCGCGGACGATCTCGGGGGGATATTCGGGTGCATCGAATTTGAGGTGGCGGTGGCGCTCGGTCATTTCAGCCCAGTGGTCAAGACAGGCCTGCGTTTCCTCTGCTGTTGGCGTGCGGTTGCACGCCAGGCGGAAGATGCGATGGACGGCGGCCTTGCTGGAATTGGTTTCATCGGTGACACGTTTGGCGAACGCCAGGGCACGGTCGAATGTGATTTCGCTGTTGAGCATCGCGAACACCTGCGGAGTCACCGTGGACGCATCGCGGGCCTCGCACGACAAATCGGGAGACGGTGCGTTGAAGACTTCGAAAAACGGATCCCGGAGGCCGCGGAGTTTCAATGTATAGATCGAACGGCGGTGTCGTTGTTCGGGCAGCGGCGACGGCTGCCAGGCTTCGGCAAAGGTTCCCATGACCATGCGAGGCTGCAGCGCGGCTTCCAGGTTCATTTCGGGCCGGGCTGGAATGCCGCCGAGTTCCGGGTTCAGTTCACCTGATACTGAAAGCATCGTGTCGCGAAGTTCCTCCGCAGTCAGGCGTCGAGGCCGGAAAACGGCGTAGCTGGATCGACCGGAATCGTGTGTCGCGAGCAACTTCGGGGCAGGATGTGACGACGCCCTGCGATATGCCTGAGACATCATGATCGTGCGATGCATGTGCTTAACGGACCAGCCCTGATTCATGAACTCGCGAGCGAGCCAGTCGAGCAGTTCCGGGTGAGTCGGCTTCTTCCCGGTGGCTCCGAAATTGTTGGGGTTGCCGGCGATCGCCTGCCCGAAATGCCATTGCCAGATGCGGTTTACCATGACACGGGCCGTGAGCGGATTGTCTTTGGAAGCCATCCAGTCGGCGAGTTCCGTACGGTGCCCGCGGATTCTCGATCCCTGCTCTTCGACCGGTGATTCGGGATCGAGTGGTGCGGCTTCCAGAGGGCCGGACTTTGTCATGACGCTCAGGATGCCGGGTTCGACCGGCTGGCCGGGTGAAAACGGATCGCCGCCGGTCAGAATGTACGTTTGTTCGACTTCTCCGTTGCTTAGCCGGTCTTGCGGAATTCGCAGCGGGGAATCAACGTTCTTCAGGTCTGGTGTGGGTCCGCTGTAGACGCTGAGTGCCACGGGTTCGTAGCGGTCGAGCTGCCATTTCAGGCGTGCCAGCCCTTTGCGAACGACGCGTTCCAGGCCGAAGTCCCGCGGTTCGAACCCGACATGCCGAGGCGGAATTAGCGCTGGATCGACGTTCAGTTCCCGCATGCGTCGGCGAACGGCGTCGATGCCCGGTGTATCGTCACTGACGTCGGCTGTCAGTTCAGCGACCGCGGCTTCGAACAGTGCCGCATCCCGGCCCTCGTCGGTCAGCCACTGGCGAGCGGCTGCCAGAGTCCGCTTCGCTTCGAGTTGATTCACATGGGATTCGTAGAACTGCTTACGCCGGATCAGAAATCTCTTTTCGTCGTGAAACTCCGTGTTTTCGGCGGGCAGAAAGTCGGCTGTGCGTTCCGCCAGTTGCGTCGCCGTGAAGTTTGCCTGGAACGCGTAGTAATCCCGCGTGGGGATCGGATCGAACTTGTGATCGTGACAACGGCAGCACTGCAGCATGTGAGCCAGAAATACCTGGCCGACGGCATCGGTCACGTCGTCGAGGAACCGTTGCCTCGCAACTTTCGGAACTTCCATTCCGGTCAGTTCCCACGGCCCCATTCTCAGGAAGCCGGCAGCAATGATGAGTTCGCCGGGAGACGTCTCGGTGCCAAGGAACCTTGATCCCGTCGCCTGAGCCTCGCTGGTTTCGGTGGAATGAGAGTCGCGTAGTCCGTCTTCGGCCAGTTCATCGCCAGCGATCTGCTCGCGAATGAACTGATCGTAAGGCTTGTCGTTGTTGAACGCTCGCACGACGTAGTCGCGGTAGCGCCACGCGTTGGGACGACTGAAGTCATTCGCAAAACCCGCTGAATCGGCATAACGTGCGACGTCCAACCAATGCTGTCCA
>CAZHET010000158.1:10650-12449 GCA_964531585.1 uncultured Planctomycetaceae bacterium
TTGCCTCGTTCATAATCGTTGGCGAGTCCCGACGAATCGGCGTAACGGACGACGTCCAGCCAGTGCTGTGCCCATTGCTCGCCGTAGTGGGGCGACGCGAGCAGGCGTTCGACAACTTTGGCGAACGCTGCATCATCGGAAGCCGGGTCATCGATGAAGGCATCGACTTCCTTGGGCGTAGGCGGCAGGCCGATCAGGTCAAAGGTTGCTCGCCGAATCAGCGTACGGCGATCTGCAGGCGGAGCGGCTTCCAGGCCGAGCTTAGCCAGGCCGTCATCGATCAGCATGTCCACCGGATTCCGTCCATCCTGCAGCAGCCTGCCGCTTTCATCATTCCACAGCGGCTGGTAAGCCCACAGGTTCTCCGGGTCGTACCTGCGGTTAGTCCAGTCAGGGGAAAGACCGCCGCTGGTGGTGACTGTGACGCCTTCAGTCTCGTGCCATTCGTCGGCGGTCGTCGCCAGCAGTTCGGCGATGCGATCGTCGTCGGGCCAGGGAACTCCGCCGTCGATCCACTGCTTGAGATACCCGATTTGTTCGACGGTCAGTGCGTCGTTTTCCTTCGGTGGCATCGGCGAATAGACGTCGCTGTCACGTGTCACCGCCAGGAACAACGGGCTCTCCGCTGCGTTGCCGGGAACGACGGCTGACGTTTCGCTGTCTCCGCCTTTGCTGATACCGGCGAGTGAGCGTGTATCCAGGCTGCCTCGCACATCATCCGCGTCATCACCGTGACACGCATTGCATTTTTCCTTCAGCAGGGGAAGAACTCGATGAGCGAACAGTTCTTCAGCCTGCTGATTCGTCCGGTTCGCGTCCTGAGCAACGGCGAAAGGACTCGCGGAGAACAGCCATACCAGCGATGCGACGAACATCAGCAACATGTTTCGTCGAGGAACAGCCATGTCAGACGAGCCTTGCAAGCGTTGGCGACGAATTTCACCCTCGCATTCTACATTCGGGGCGAAGCAGGGTCGAACAGCGTGCCCTTGATGGACATTGATTTCATGCGGAAGCAGGCGCGATGACGACAGCGGAGGCGGAGCCTCCTGGCGGTGCGTTCCAGGGCAGAGCCCTGGAACGAGGCAGACGAGGTGGAGAGCTCTGGAACGAGGTGCCGGGCAGGACCGTAGCCCGAGGTGCGGCGAACGAGGCTGACGAAGCTTACTCGCCGTCCGCAAACCATTCGGTCAGGTCAGTGAATGTTACCGTGCGAACTTCGAAGCGGACCGCCTTTGTCTCTTCAGGCATGAACGGTGTCGAGATATTTTCCGTGACCGTTTCACCCGCCGGGACGACGGTGCCGAACTGCTGAGCAGGAAAGTCGTCAAGTTCATCGCCGGCTGCGTCCAGGTAGTGCAGCGTCAGGCCGAATCCGGTGACATCACGGTTCGTGTGGTTGCTTAACGTCACTTCAGCCGCATCCTGATCGAATTCGTTCTTACCGAACTTAACAAACTTAAACGACAACGGAGCATCGCCGTCGAAAGTCAGTTCCGGAATTGTCTCCGGCTGCTCGCCGTGGCGCGGCAGCGGGACATCGTGAATTTCGAACGGATATCGGACACGTTCCGTGCCTTTCCGTACAACCACGTCTGCCGCAGCGACCTCACTCTGAAAGAACGCCGTGAACGTACCTTCTGCGTCGTCGCCGTAGCTGGAGCTGCCATACGCTTCCAGAATGCCGCCGTCGGCATCGCGGGCAACAAGCGAGATGTTCTCCAACGCGATTCCCTGGAATGCGATTTCCACATCAGTACCTGTGGATTTCAGCTCAAATGTCGCATCTCCGGAGGTCA
>CAZHET010000159.1:0-12280 GCA_964531585.1 uncultured Planctomycetaceae bacterium
CCTGGCCTCTCGGCCACGGGTTAAACGAAAATAAACTCTTAACGGCGTTGCCCTCTCCGGGCAGCCATTCTTGCCGCGATCTTGCTGCCCTCCAAAGGGTCAGAGCCCCGTTTCCAGATCGCCTCTAATGCGCGGGAGCTGGCCGTTGCCGCTCGGACGCCAGCACCCACACAGCGACCGTGGCCAGATGTATCACACTCAGCGTGCCCAGCCACCGCAGATAATCGGGCGTTCTTGACAGGTAGTGCTCGTAGCCACCCGAGATGACCCAGAACGGCAGTGCGGCCTGAAGAAGCAGCGTGACAAGTGCAATCAAGCCGACGACCTTCAGCCAGCCGGGTCGGGGAATACGCGCGTGATCGGCAGATGCGCTGCGCCGCGGCGTCGAAGGGCTTTCTTCTTCGCCAGCGGCATTCTCCGAGCCAGCCCCGGCGAACGACGCCATCACGACATACAACGCCGCCGACACAAACCACAGCGGAATCGCGATGAAGAACTCGTGCAGCGCTTGTGTGAACCACAAAGCCAGCGCAATCGAAACCGAAATCGCCCACGCTCCCAGCGCCGGCCAGCTAACCGACTTGCCGGTGGCACTGAACCAGTACTGACGCAGTCCGATACGCGGAAACAGCCAGTGCTCGACGAACACGATCGCTCCGACGGGCGACAACAGAATGCCGAAGAGAGCGACGAAACTCAGCAGCTTGCCGAAGACAAACGGAAAACATGCGACGATCGTCGTTGCGATACCAACCAGCAGCGTCACCAGCCAGCGCGGCCAGCCGGGAGTCACTGCCTGCAGCGCCAGTCCGGCTCGATAAAGAGTCGGATTGGATGTCGCCCAGCCAGCCAGCGTCACCGCCACGATTCCGGCAAGTCCCAGTGCCTCGTACGCAACCCCCCCGGCATCAAGATCCGGCAGCGGAGTCTGCAGCACAAGCGCCGCGGCGGCTCCCATGACTCCGGCGCAGACCCACGCAAGATAGTGTCCCAGATACATGCCGCACGCCGAATAAAGTCCGTACGACGCTCGCGGCGCGTATCGCAGCACAGCCATATCCGACAGGCCAACGTGAAACGCAAGGTTGCAGATCAATGCGAACGCCGCGACGTGCCACATGCCCAGCCCGCTGCCCGCGTTGCTGACCCAGACCTGCTCCTGAGCAATGCGCCATAGTCCGGAAACACCACCAATGCCATCCATCTGCAGATTGTTGGCGAGCACCGGCAGCATCCCAATAGCTCCGGCGAAGAACATCACAAACAGCCACGGCACGCACACTTCCGAAAACTGAGCCAGCCTTCTGAATCCCAGAATCGCCACACTGACCACGACAGCTCCGACAATCAGCACAATAAAGATGAATCGGGCGTCCTCGGGATACCACTTTGTCTGCGCGGGAATACCAAACGGAATTCGGATCGCAGACGCAGACACCGTGATCATCGTGCCGGACAGAACGCAGAACAGCAGCGCGTTCATCACGTTGTAGACGGCGGTCACGCCCGGCCCGGCAATCCTGCGAAGGTACCAGTACAACGTCAGTCGCGTGCGAATGGCGATTGGAGCACAGACCAGCGTCCACGCCAGCACGGCCAGAGCGTTCCCGATCAGCAATCCGATCAGCACATCCCTGGCACTGGCTCCCCACGCGACGAATGCCGCGCCGATGACGAATTCCGTCCCGGCAACATGCTCTCCAGCAAACAGTGCGGCGAAGTGTTTGCCGCTTTCAAGTTTGTCTTCAGAAACCGGTTCCCGTTCGAACTCGTAAAGTTTGTCGACTCGCTCAGTGAGCGATTCTGCCGCGGTGCCGGTGACTTCGGTCGTGTCGTTCAAGAAATCTGTCTCCGAGTAGAATGGGCCGCTGCTTCTCAAACCGAGGCGTGACGTTGTGCGTTGCCGAACCCGGCGTCACCATCGCGGCAATTCGGCCAGCATCAACCCCCTGTCCAGGCAGGAATTTCGGAAATTCACCCGCAGCCCCATTTCCATGTGGGCGACGAACCGACGCCTCATGCGAGCTTCTCCGCCGCAATGCCGGTGACCCGCGACCACTTTGTTCGAAAGCTGTCGCGCTCGAACAGTTCCGGGTTCAGCACTCCGGCGGGGCGTCGGCCAAGCGAAAGATCAAGGACGCTGTGACACGCCGTGCGGCCGATGTCGCGGAACAGTTCCTCCGTCCATGCGATCGAATGCGGCGCGAGAATGACGTTGTCGCAATCGGCAAACCGGCTCGGCTGAGTCAGCGGTTCACCTTCGAAACAATCCAGCGCGGCTCCGGCGATGCGGCCGCTCGTCAGAGCGTCGAACAGAGCATCTTCATCCACGATGCCGCCGCGAGCGGTGTTCAGCAGGTACGCGTCCGGCTTCATGCGCTGGATCTGAGCCGCTCCGATCAGTGAGCGGGTCTTGTCATTCAGCGGGCAGTGAATCGACACGAAGTCGGCGGTCGACAGCAGTTCGTCCAGCGACACTGAACGGACTCCCAATCCTTCCAGCACCGCCGCGGGCACGAACGGATCGAAGGCGACGGGCTGGTTCATTCCGAACCCTTTCAGCAGCGAAACCAGACTGCGGCCGATTCCGCCCAGCCCGATGATTCCCAGAGTCCGGTCGCGCAATTCGCGGCCCATGAAACGGGTGCGCTC
Organism: uncultured Planctomycetaceae bacterium; assembly: GCA_964531585.1. Classification (GTDB taxonomy): domain Bacteria; phylum Planctomycetota; class Planctomycetia; order Planctomycetales; family Planctomycetaceae; genus JAWKUA01. The sequence continues at coordinate 2,653 of CAZHET010000159.1, forward strand.
GTCCCACTTGCCGGTCCTTACCAGGCGGTCCTTCACAAGCACGTGATGAGTCAGCGCGATCATCCATCCGATGGTGGCTTCGGCCACGGGCCGGTCGACGGCACCTGCCGTGATCATCGCCAGCACATCATGCCGCGTGCAGGCAGCGACATCGACGTTGTCGAAGCCGACTCCGAAACGGCCGACCGCCAGCAGGTCGCCGCAGCTTTCCAGCGACGCCGAAGTGACTCGCGGAGTCATCACGATGACCGCGTTCAGACCGGCCAGTTGATCGGAATCGATCTCAGGAAGGTGCCGGGAGAATTTCGTGACATCGATGTGCTCATGTGAGGCAAACAGCCCAAGCCCGAGATCGGCAAATTTCGGATCACCGGCTTCGTCGTAGAAGTCGGCAGTCAGCGCAACGCGAAACGAAGATGGCGGAATCATTGAAAGTACCAGGGTGATCAACGTGGACCGATGCCGAATTCGCAACGCCAGTTTCCTGCGGTGATTTCCACACGAAAGGGAGCGGCGGGGCGGGCTAATGTAGTCCGAGCCGCACCGCCGCTCAACGCTGCGACTTAACCAGCGCGAACACGGTCCGAATCTGAATGAAGCCGGACCGGCGACACGCAACCCACGCACGGACATTGTCACAAGGGGCAGGTGACGATACTGTCACGGCGACACCGCCGCGGCACCGTGATGAGAGCTGACGCGCACAGTGCCGGTCGTGAACTTCCCGCGTCGTAGAAAAAACTGAGATGCCTCTGGGTATTAAGCCGATCGTCGACTTCGCATTCAAAAAGGTCTTTGGCAGCCCCGAAAACTCCGGCGCGCTGATTGGACTGTTGAATGCGATTCTGCAACTGCAGGATCCGATCTCAGAAGTCGAAATCCTGAACCCTTTCAGCTATCAGGAATTTTCTGGTGCCAAACTGGTCGTTCTGGACGTCCGGGCTCGTGATTCGAAGGGGCGTCGGCTGAATATCGAAATGCAGATTTCGCCACATCAGGGCCTGCTGCAGCGATTGACCTACTACGCCTGCAACCTGTACCTCGATCAACTTGAATCCGGTGCGCAGTTCGTCGGCCTGCGGCCCGCTATTTCGATCTGCCTGCTGGGCGGAATTCTGTTCGGCGACACTCCGCAGCCCCATCACCGGTTTCAACTCGTGGATATCGCCAGCGGACGGGAGCTTTCCCAGGGAATCGAAATACACACACTGGAATTGACGAAGTACAATCTGGATAACAGCACAATCCACCACGCGACGGCTATCGAGCAATGGGCCTTCTTTCTGTTGTTTGCAGACAGCTACAGCGGCATGGAATTGCGCCGCCTGTTGCCGTCTGCAGAGTTTCAGCAGGCAATCTGTGTGATTGAAGCGATCGCGGAGAAAACGGAGGACAAAGTCATGTATGATCAGCGAGCCAAAGCACAGCTTGACTACGAATGGGCGATCAGCAGTGCGCGCAGGGAAGGCGTTGAGCAGGGCATCGAACAGGGCATCGAACAGGGCATCGAACAGGGCATCGAACAGGGCATCGAACAGGGCATCGAACAAGGGACGTTGAGCGGCAAGATTCAGATACTTCAACAATTGCTGGCGGAAGAACAGACGCCGATGGAGGAACTCCGCCATCTCTCGATTGTTGAACTCACGAAAATGCTGGACACACTGCAGGCCCGCATCCGCCACCGTGATACTTAACGGGGACACCGCCCGCTGCTCTCAAGTACGAGGGGACTCAGATCCGGTTGCGAAGCTTCGACGGGACCGAAGTGTCGTCGTAAAAGAGCCACCCAGCTGCAAGCGTCAATCTCGAAAAGCCTCGCTATGCGAATCACGCGAGACTGTCAATCTGCACCGCTGCAGACCGCAGTCGTCGTGAGGCTCAAACGCTTTGTCTTCTACGGACCAGCCTGATGCTCGGACCGGGTACTAACGTGCTTTACTGCCGACAGCCTCGTGCAGTGTCTTCAGATACGCAACAAGGTCACGGATTTCCCGCCGTGACAGCGTGTTGGTCATTTCCGGCATGATCGATGTTTTCTGTTCGACGGCCTCGTCAATGTCGTTCAGATCGATTTGAATTTCGCGTCCCTGAACATCCGTCAGGGTTATCGAAGTATCGTCCTTGTTTAGCAGCAGTCCCTGCACGATCCTGCCCGTTGACAGCACGACAACCTGCGAGCGGTACTTGTCATCAATATCGGCGCTGGGAGCAATGATCGACCGCAGGAGGTATTTTGCATCGCGGCGCGTGGCAACGCCATCAAGCTGTGGGCCGACGTTGCTGCCCTGGCGACCGATTCGGTGGCAGCGAATGCACTGCGCAGCTATATGCGTCATGAAGATGTCCCTGCCTGACTCGGAGTTGCCGCCGACGAGGCAGTCTTCGAATGCAAGCGCCGGATCAGCGTCGGTCGTGACTTCGTGAGCACGCTGAAATTCAGCCAGAGCCGTCGCAACTTGCTGATTCTCGCGACTGCGTTCAGCCGCTGCTTCGATGACTTCCAGATGAATGTCCGCGGACTCACCCGCTGGCAGGTCGCGAAGCAGCGACACCAGAAGTTCGTCGGTGGCAGGACTGCCGACGACCGAACACAGAGCGACGGCTTGCTGGCGTTCCGGAGTGACCGACGAACTCGCCAGAATATCGGAAATTCGTTTGGCGGCATCCTGCGGATCACGGACGGCCATTATCTGCAGCGCTCGAATGCGAAGCGGCGCGTCCGCGGAATTCAGCGATTGCTGTATCAGCGAAGCAAGCCGGGCGGACGACTGCGCCTCCAGCGCATCCAACGCCTGGACGCGAACTTCCGCTGCTGAATCCGGCGCAAGGACCAGCGATTCCAATGCTTTGTCGTCGACCTCTACATCGAGCGACACCGCCGCCGCCAGCGCGGCCGAACTGATTTCCGGATCAGAATCGCGAATCAGACCTGACAACGCCGGCTCGATCAGCGCTATGTCAAGCTCTCTGGGCGTAGTCGCGGGACCGCGGAAACGTCCTGTCACACGATCCAGCACATGCGGATCATTCCAGTCCTCCAGCGCCGAGATCGCTTCGAGCCGCAGGGAGGTCGCGATGTTCGAACTCGCTGCAAAGGCGGCGATTCGCGCCGCGTCGTCGGCCCGACCAAGCCGGAAACCAGCGCTGATGGCGCGACGAACGAATGCTTCGCTGTCGTGCTGCACCTCGTTAAGCGAAGCGGCCAGGTCCGGCAATGCCGCCGGGATGGAAAAGTCGTCGTGAATCGCACGAGCCGCTTCAGTTGCGACCGCTTCCGACGAATCTCGTAGAAACCGCGCCACCAGCGGACTCGCCTGCTGACGCAGCGCGACGACGGCCGCCAGTCGGAGCAGATCGCGTGCATCGTCCCGACGGGCCGACAGTTCTGCCGGCGCTGCGCACGCGGCTAATGCTCGCGTGAGTGCGAAACGCAGGTAAGTGTCTGACAGTTGTAGGGTACCGGCCATCTCGAGCAGGGCGGGAACCGCATCGGCCGTTGCGTGATCGCCGAGCGCCGACGCCGCTGCGAAGCGGACGCGCGGCATGTCGTGAGCAATGAACGGAATCAGCAATCGGCCGTCGAACGTCTTCAGGTCTCCGATGGTGCGAATCACCTGCGTCAGAACTTCCGCGTCGCTCACTTCGCCGAGCAACGTGGTCAGTTTGCTGAGTGCCAGCGCGTCACCACGACGCGCAAGCTGCCCCATGCCCCAGACCGCATGAATTCGCGATAACTGACTGGCTGAGGATTCAGCAACCCGCTTCAGATCACCAATGGCGTTTCGCTTTACGAGCTCGAACTGCGCGTTCTGTCGGATTCGCTGATCCGCGTGAGCGAGCAGTGCGACCAGCGACGTCACGTCATGGTCACTCAGCCCGCTATGCAGCAATCGCCTTACGCCGGAGCGAACTTCAGATTCCGCAAACTTCGGGTCGTCAATCTTCCAGACAGCTCCCGTCTGATTCAACGGATACCCGCCGCCCCAGTCGACTCCGTACAAAGCGCCATCGGGCCCGAAGTTAATACCAACCAGAGGAATTCCGTTGCCGATCACATGGTCGTTCACCATGCGAAACGAAGCGCCGTCTGCCTGAATCTGAAACGCAATCTGATTGCCGTTCGGTGCGCCGGTCAGAAAGAAGTAGTTGTGATAGCCGGGACTCAGCGCCGTACCGGGATTGAACGCGCAGCCTGCGGGACCGTCGATGGAATGGCTGATCGGCGGAATGATGTACGCGGGCTGCCCCTCATGAAACGTTTCCCATAAGCCCTCGTTCATCCATGGGTTGTACGCTTTTCCGCGAAGCTGATAGTTGAAACGCCAGCCCGCATCCATACCCTTCACGATGTAAACGAACCGTTCCTTTTCGCCTTCGTTGTCGGAATCGTTGTCGATTCCAAACAGGTTGCCGTATTGATCGAACGTGGGTTCCTGCACGTTGCGAAGTCCGTGAGCAAAGACTTCGAAATCGCTGCCGTCCGGATTGCAGCGCATCACGCCACCCTGGTTCGGATAGTGAAACCGTCGACCTTCTTTCGACGTGACGCTGATGGCCTTGTCGCCGATGGACCAATAGATCTTTCCGTCCGGCCCAACGGTCAGCCCGTGCATATCGTGACCGCCGTACGCGATGTGCAACCCGAAACCTGTCGCCATGATGTCTCGCTGATCCGCCTTGCCGTCGTCGTCGGTATCTTGCAGCCGCCAGACATCCGGCGCAATCGTGGCGTAGACGGTGCCGTCGTGATGCAGGACGCCGGCGGCGATGCCTGTGACTTCGGTCTGGAACTCTTCGGCAAACGTCGTGATGGAATCCGCGGTACCGTCGCCATCGGCATCTTCGAGCCGGTAAATCCTCTCACTGACAACCATCAGATCGCGATAGTCGTGCTGTCCGTCGCCGTTAAGATCACCGATGTGCCTGGCATTCTGTTCGTTGTTGCCGGGAGCGAGAATTCGGTGGTAGAAGGCTCGCTTATCGTCGACGGACTGCAGGCTGAGATCGTCGTTCGTCCATTCACGGTGCTCCCGCAGATCCAGATCCTGCAGCTTGCGCCGCTGAGTCTGCGTGACGTAGGCTCGGCCCTGATTGTCGAGCGCGATGGCAACGGGATCGGGAACATTGATGTCCCCGCTCCATTTGGTGAATTCCAGACGGGTGGCGTCCGCCGCCGGCCCTGACTTTGCGGCCGCATCTTTATCATTTGCATTCAGACCAACGGTAAACAGGCCAATGCATGCGGTGACAAGGAGTCGCAACAAAGTTCGAGGCATGGGATGCGCTTTGCGAAGGGATTCGGGCAGACGAATTCCATCGTAACCGGACTCGCCAGGCCCTCGCCACCAACACTCGCGGGACGAACGGAATCAGTCGTGGCCGCTGGCTTCAGTTCGCAGCGGCACCTGCGTTGTCGGGCTGATGCGAGCGAAACCAGTCCAGCCATTTGGCGATTACGGCCCCCTGCAGCGTTTCGGCTGCGAGATTTTCTTCGATTGTCGCGCCCCAGTAGAAACTCATCCAGCCATCGCAGAACGGTCGTGATCCGTCGATGAATTCTGCGGCTTCGTCGATGCTGCATTTCAGCGGGAAGATCTCTTCGACCACGAGCGGCTTGCCGACTTCGTAAACCTGAAGAGCGGTGAGGGAGCGTTCAACTTCACCGGCTTTCGGATAGAAGTGTACGCTGACGAAATCCAGCGGCTGGCCAGCTTCCTCAGAATAGAACAGCGGCTTCGCTTTCGGAAACACGTGAGCCCACGGAATCACACCGACCGTGATCAGGTGGCGGTCGTCCACGCTTCGGATGGCTGTCGTCAGGCGGCTGACCCACTGCCGAGCGACTTCCTCGCGGCTGCGACCTGCAAGGTCGAGCGTGATTCGCTGAACGAAGTGCTTGCCGCCGAATTCTCCCGCCAGCCACTCGTTGTCGTTCTGCTGGCCGGCGAGCACAGGCTCATTCATCAGGTCGTAGCAAAACACGGCCTGGCTGTCGCGGCAGACTGCGGCCACCGCCGTCCAGAAGCGTTCCTGAACCTTCCAGCGGTCCGATTCACTTAGAACATCGTACCATTCGGGAACGTCCTGCTTATGGTAACAGCCAAGCCCGGTCAGATTGAGATACAGACCGGTGTCTTTGGCAAGAGTCAGCAGATTGCTCAGCCGCTCAAGATTCGCGGCATCCGGCGTGTCCTGCGATTCCATGAAGCGCCCGAGCTGCAGGTGGATGCGGACAACATTTGCGTTCAGCGACTTGATCTCCTGGAAGTCATCGACAATCGTCTGCCATTCGGTCTCCCAGTAGTCTTCAATCAGCCGTCCGTCTGCGTCATGATCGTAGTTGACTCCCCAGACGACGAAGGGTTCTGCGGAATCCGCCAGTACAAACCGCCGGCCGTCATCGGAAACCCGCACGCGTTCAAGGTCGTCTGCTGCACAGGACGAGACGGCAGCGAACAGCGATGCCAGCAATGCAACAGCGGAATGGAAAATACGGAACTTCATAGACAGGACTCCGAAGTGTGGCAGGCACGCACATTGTGAACTGCCACGCGTCCGGATGCCAGGCCCGTCAGCCAGCCTTTGGCACCGGGCTGGTAATCCGCGGGAATTCCGCGACGGTTCGAACAGCGAACGAGGTTCGTTCGTCGGACCTTCGCATGTTACCGATTCGGAAGGCTTCGGCGATCGCCGCGGGAATCCCTGCTTCGGCTTCGATGACTGCCGCCTCATTTTCGCGAGTCAGCGCGATCATTTGCTGCTCGCGCGCGATGGCCATCGCGTGACGTTTTTCGGCTTCGGCGCGAGCAATGCGGATATCCGTGTTGGCCCGGTCGATCTGCAGCTTCGCGCCGATGTTGGTTCCAACGTCGATGTCAGCGATGTCGATCGAGACAATCGCGAACGCCGTCTGGGAATCCAGTCCCATCGCGATCACCTGTCGGGTAATCAGCAGCGGATCAGCGAGCGCCTGGCGATATGTTTCACACGAACCGATTGCGGAAACAATGCCCTGACCGACGCGGGCAATCACCGTCGCTTCTGTGGCTCCGCCGATCAGTTGCGACAGATTTGTTCGCACGGTGACTCGAACCCGCACCTTGAGCTGAATCCCGTCTTTGGCGACTCCGTCCAGCGTGTTTCCCCGGCCGCTCGCCGGATCGGGGCAGTTGATGACAATCGGATTCACACTGACCTGAACAGCTTCCACGACGTTGCGGCCGGCCAGATCGATTGCCGCTGCGGTGTCCCAGTCCAGCTCAATCCCGGCGCGGTCAGCGATGATCAGTGCCAGCGTGACTCGCTGGACATCGCCACCGGCAAGGTACTGTGCTTCGATGGCATCCGTGGGAACGTCTTTCAGCCCGGCCTGGACGGCCATGACTTTGCATCTCACGATCACGTTCGGATCGACTTTTCTGAGCGACATCATCATCAGCGACACCATTCCGATGCGTGTCCCGGTGACATACGCCTGCAGCCAAAGCAGGAAATAGCGGCTGATCGCAAAGCCCAGTCCGCTGATGAGCAGCACTGCGAGGACCAGCACCAACGATTGAAACGGCGTCATATATGGTCTCCCGTCGGAGGTCTTGCCAGAACTGCGAACGTGTGTCCGCAACTGCACGTCTTCATTCTAATGTGTTGCACGGCCCGGCACTGCGGGCAAAGCCGCTGCCAGGAACTCCGTGTGGCCGTCGGCATGGCGGCGGCAACGCGTGCCGAGTCGCGTTTAATCTGCTTCATCCGCTTCTGGTCGGCCTGCCTGACCGCACACTGCGGATGAATTCCCGCGCGGGAATAGCTGGCTTCACCACACACGGGGCACACATGGTGAGCGTGACTCAGAAACAGGGGAGACGGTTTCTCGTGAGACATCAGCAAAATGCTTTCTGTCGGAAGGCTAGTGGAAACTGCACGTGAGTCCCGTTTTCACCAGCGCACAAAAGAACGCCGAGAGTCACTGGACACTCGGCGTTCAGATTCCCGGATTCGGATCGTGAGAGATACCGGCCACGCTCAGACGAGTCGCACGTTCTCAGCTCGCGGGCCCTTCGGACCTTCTCCGACGTTGTACGAAACGCGCTGACCTTCCCGCAGCTCGTCATAACGCACGCCTTCCAGAGCCGAGCTGTGGAAGAACATATCCTTGCCCGATCCGTCTTCAATAAAACCGAATCCTTTGTCGGTCACCCGTTTGATCGTGCCTTCTGCCATTGTGTAACCCAATAACCTGAAAATGTCGGCAGACGCCGGTTCGTGAAACGTTCGCGAACCGATGTCGAACCTGAGATTGCTTTGTGAGATCTGCACTGAAATCCGAAACGGTTCCAGTACCATAACGCGGGATCACACGGAGCCGCTACTTCGACGAACGCCGAATCCAGTCCTCGATACTCATGGGAGCCCGTGAACCGTCGTCGTTCCCGTCCTGCTTCCTGTTCCTGCGACGAGCGCGCTTGGCTTCTGCCTTGGCTTTCTTTTCCATCTCACGCTGTCGCTTGGCGAAGGTATTTTGGTTCTGTGCGATTGCTGTTTCTCCCTGCGCTGCATTCCAGGACCTTGAATTGTCAGAATCTCTGCAGCACAAGATACTGACTTATCGCTGACAGCGGCTTCAATTGCCACCGATCACGCCTGTGCATTTCGTGCAAACAGCGTCCGCAGAAAACCTGACCGGCTTCTGCCGGGCGTTTCGCACTTCTGCCGCGACACCCGGGACTAGCTGGTCTGGCCTGTCCTGCGAGCGACCTGTGGTCGTTTTCGACGTCGCCGTCTGGTATTCGGCACCTCGCCAACGACGGATTTCTCAGCAGCACCTTTAGTACTTGCCTGTTGCGTCCGCGTCCGCTGCGCCCTCGCTGCCGGAGACCCTGACTGAGCAGTCCGAGCCTCTTCCGCCGGGTGTCGTGTTCGCGCCTGGCGCGATGGCGGTCGTTTCGCAGCCTGCTGCCGCCGTGACGGCGCTCGGCCGTTCTGCTCAGCATCGGAGCGAGTCGTATGCTCGGGTCGCGGTTCGTCGCCGGACACGGGAATCTTCTGGCCAATCAGACTTTCGATGGCGCGAAGTTCGCCACGTTCAGCCGAACTGCAGAACGACACGGCAACTCCGGCGGCACCCGCCCGGCCGGTCCGGCCGATACGATGCACGTACGCCTCGGGTTCAATGGGCAGATCGAAATTGACCACGTGCGACACACCATCGATATCGATTCCGCGAGCTGCGACGTCTGTCGCAACCAGCACCTGAACACGATTGCCGCGAAACGCCTCAAGTGCGCGCTGACGAGCATTCTGAGACTTGTTTCCGTGAATGGCCACCGCCTCGATGCCGCCGCGAACCAGCTTTTCGGCGACAACATTGGCACCACGCTTCGTTTTCGTGAACACGATCGCACGGTCGGCATCGGGTGCCGTGAGAAGCTGACGCAACAGATTCTGTTTGTCACCGCGTTCCACGAACAGAACCTTCTGTTCAATGCGTTCGACACTGGTGGTTTCCGGCGTCACGTTGACGCTAACCGGTTTGGTCAGCAGACGACCGGAAAGTTCCACAATCTTCGGCGGCATCGTGGCCGAGAAGAACAGGGACTGACGCTTTTCAGGCAGATGGCTGATGATGCGT
>CAZHET010000160.1:0-12279 GCA_964531585.1 uncultured Planctomycetaceae bacterium
GGCGCAGGCCGCATCAGGAGCTGGCGATTTGAAATTCGCAGGCTGAGCCGGGTGCAACTGCATTTCAAAAAAAGGGACGCGACGATGAAGGGTGTATCGGGGCTTACACCGCTGGTGCTGGCTTTGGCAGTGTGGATGAATCACGTTCCGGTAACACTGGCCGCGGAATTGTGGGGGAACGGAGCTTCGTGCGGGACAGACGTGTCCTGCGGTGACGAATACTGCGGGGCAGCGGGATGTGGAGAATCCTGCAGTCTCTTCGGCTGCGATGGCCTGTCACTGTTTGCCGGGCATGGCGACGGTTCGCGGAGCCTGATACAGCCGAGTGACCAATGCTTCGACGACTTCATCAGCCCGATGATCAACTTTGTATTCTTTGAAGATCCGCGAACTGTCACGGAAGTGCGGCCGATCTTCGTCAACCACTGGGTTCCGGCACGAATTGGTACCGGCGGTGCTGTGCCGGCAGGCGGCACCATTCAGTTGTATGCACTGCAGTTTCGAGCAGCCCTGACAGAACGGCTGAGCTTCATTGCTGTCAAGGACGGTTTCATCGTTGACAATACCAACGGCGTTCTGGATACGGTTCTGGATGACGGCTGGGCGGCCGTTACGGCGGGATTGAAGTACAATTTGATCCGAAGACGCGTCCGCGGGCACTCTGGCGTCAGCGGGGTTCACCTATGAAATTCCGATCGGCAGTCAGCGAGCTCTGCAGGATGTCGGTGACGGCGAGTTTCACTTCTTCCTGACCGGCGGACAGAGATTACTGGACGGCAACGCTCATGTGCTCAGCAGCCTGGGATACCGGGTCCCGGTTGACGACGGAGTTCAGAACACATCGATCCACTGGTCGAACCAGCTGGACTATCGAGTCACCGAACAGGCCTACATCTTCACCGAATTCGCCTGGTGGCACTGGACGGACGACGCCGGTGCCGGGTTGCCTGGAATCGCCGGTCAGGATCTGTTCAATCTCACATCAACCGGCATCGCCGGTCAGGACCTGCTGACTCAAAGCGTTGGCGTGAAGTTCAAGCCGCAATCCAACACGGAACTGGGTGTCGCCTACGAATTCCCGCTGACCGGATTTGAAGACGTGATCTCCAGCCGGCTGATGTTCGACCTGATCCTGCGGTTCTGACAGCGCCTGCTGATTCGTCCGGGGTTGACTGGAAATTCCGCTTGCGCAAGTTCTGTTCCCGGATTTCTGACAGCCAATGGCCTGAAAGCCTATGGCCTGAAAGGCCTGTTGAGCAGCGAAGCTGCGGCAGCACATAAGCACTGGTGCATAAGTAAATTGACAGAACTCGTTTAACCGTCAGCCGAAGGCGTACGCGGATGGTGCAAAACACGTACACCTTCGGCTGACGGTTAAACAAGAAAACTTCTGCACCAGCACATAGCTGCGGGTGTCAGCCCGCAGAAACCAGTCGCCAACAGCTTTCCTGAGCCGCGAAGCGGCGGCAGCGAAGTCGCTTCGCTGTCGCCGCCTCGCGGCTCAACGTTCTTCGGCCAATCGCTCTGCGGAGCCCACGCCCAATGGCACTCACTTTGTGAGCGGCACGGTGCTGGCCGCCGGTGTCTGCATAGAAAAACGCCGGGAAAAACCGGCGGCTCGCTCGGATTATTCACGACTTCGTACGACGGGACTCCGATCCCGTCGAACTGCGGCGACGGGATCGGAGTCCCGTCGTACAGTCTGCTTTCTCGCCACGCGACGTAAGCCTGTTGCTAACACATGTTGTGTCAGAACACGCGAGTCGCGTGAATAATCCGGATTAGCGCCGTGCCGCTCACAGATCAGCGTGAAAGTGAGTGACATTGGGCTCGCGCCTTGCCGCTCACAGACCATAGCTGATGGCTCGGAAACGTCCCGCCGCCGACTGCTTCAGAACAGGCCGTCGGCATTCAGTTCCAGTCGCAGCGGCAGGCTGTCTTCTGGTACGGCGGGCAGAGGCGGCGATTCGGACCAGTCGAGATTCAGCGACGTCAGTCGTGAACGGATTGCTCGCAGATCCCAGATGTGCGTGACACCGCCGTCACCGGTTCCGCAGATGAGTCGCGCGTTGTCCGGCGTGAAGCGCAGCGATTCGATCACTTGACCGCGCGGCACGGTGAACTCCGCGACGGGCTGGAACGAACGCGTTTCATAGATTCGCACGATCTGTCCCATTTCGACAGCGACCGTCTTCGAATCAAATGAAAACGCCATCGCACATGGCCAGATGCCTCCGGCGATCGAAGGCAGTTCGAATGTCTTCTGCCAGTCGACCGTGTTGTAGAAGTCGATACCGCCGATCCCGGCGACGGCAAGCAGTCGCTGATCGGGGCTGAACCAGGTGCAGGCCGCGTCGCTCGGCAGTCTCTGCACGAGTTCGCCGGTCTGCGCGCTGCGAATCTCGACATCGCGGCTGCGGAATTTTCCCAGAGCAACCAGTCGGCCGTCTGCTGAGATGTCATTAAAAAACGACATCAGTGGAACGGGTTCAATGCGGCGGATGAGACTCATGTCGCTGCCGTTGAGCAGGATCGGCTGACCGAGAAACGGCGTTAAAACGATTGTTCGATCACGGCTCACGGCATACAGACCTGGCGGTGTTGGGTACACATCTTTCGGCGGTCCGATGCGTGCGACGATTTCATTGCCGTTCGGGCTGACGTCAAACGGAACGCGCGAAATGCCTTTCATGGACACCGCAATCAGCTCGGTTCCGTCCGGCGTAAATCGCAGACCGCAGGCAGCGGAACGCAGAACGGCCAGCGTCTTTCCGGTGAGCGTGTCGATGAACACGCACTGAAAGAAGTTCTGTCCGATGGCAAGCCGGCCGCGCTGCGGGTCGACTTCCCAGTGATGAATTTCGGACGTCACGCCATCCTTGCGCGTGATGCCGGCGTTGATGGAAACGGGAGTGGCCGGCTGGGCGACAGTTTGATGCGCTGCGGACGTCACCAGTTCACAGCGTCCGCCGGCGACTCCCAGCCAGCGTCCGTCGTCGCTGAAACGGCTCACCGGATGTTCCAGTGTCAGCAGTGGAATCCCGAGTTCCGCGTCCCAGAGAATTGTCACTCCGTCCATGCTGCTGGATGTGAACAGTTCACCGGACGGATGCCACGCGGTCATAACGGCCATCACGGGATGCGGCACCGTCGTATAAACCGGCGCGAGGCTCATCACCTGTGCCGCCGAATCGCCCTGCTTACGACGAGTTTCACGGAACTCGAAGACTCGCACGGCACCGTCTCGGCCGCCGACAATCAGACGCCTTCCATCGTGGCGCCAACTGATCGAGTAGGCGTAGCTGTCGATCGGCGCGGATGCGACCTTCTGTCCGTCCGACAGGTTCAGGATCTCAATGCGTCCGTCGCCGACCTGACATGCCACGTATGTGCCCTGATGATCGCAGCGGATCGTGTTCGGGGCTTCGCTGACGCGGATCGTCCGCTCGATGCTGAGATCGGGCAGCCGTCTGACTTCCAGCGCGCGGCCTCGAACAGCAGCCATCACAAGAAACTTTCCGTCGGCAGTGAAATCGCTGGCTCCACCGAAGCCGCCGATCGAAACAGGAGGCGATGCCTGGGCCGAATCGATGTGCCAGGTCTGAAGCAGCGGCGTGCTGTCGGGGCCATGATAAATCAGCCCCAGATGCTGTCCGTCGGAACTGAACCGAAAGCCGACAACATGCTGCACCGGCTTCGCAACCGGTAGCCGTGCCGTAATCGCGTCGGTTTCGATGTCGCAGACAAGCACGGTCTGACGCGAATCGTCGAGACGGACGTGACGGCGGCATTCCGGGTCGGTGTCGGTGAAACTGTCTCGCGGCAGATCGACCGGACGGATGTGATCGGGGCGAACATCCACGAGTCCCATCGCGGCGATGACTTCATTTCGAAGCTGTAATCGCTGTTGCGGATTCAGAAGTTCTGCGGATCGGGACTGCAACGCGGCGTCGATCGCTTCAAGTGCCTGAACGCTTTGACCTTCACGGCCGCTTTGGCGAACCGCCAGCGCCTGACTGACCCGGGATTCGAACACGGCCTCCTGCGCAACACGTTCGCTTTTGAGAGCCTCCTGTTTGAGCGCCACTTCGCGGTGCAGCAGTGTCGACAGCTCCTGATGGGATGCGGCGAGCTGCAGTGCTGCAATGGTCGATCCCGCCGCCAGAGCCACCGTTAGCAGCACGATCGTCGTCAGCAGTGCGGCAACCAGCGGATGCCGGCGGGCGGAGCGCAGCAACCGTTGCGGTGCGGAAATATGCCGCGCCGTCACGGGACTTCGGCCGAGAAACCGGTGCAGATCGTTGGCCAGCAGTTCGGTTGATGCGTACCGGTTTGCGGGCGATTTCTCCAGGCACTTCAGGCACACGGATTCCAGATCGCGGGGCACACCGGAACGCAGTCGAACAGGCGGCACCGGTTCGTCATTCCGCACGGCCTGAAGTGTGAGATAGAACGTCGCGCGACGAAACGGAGGCTGGCCTGTCAGCAGTTCGTACAGAATCGCTCCCAGCGAATACACGTCGCTGGAAGTTGTCGTTTCTGCAGGCACACCGCTGACCTGTTCCGGCGACATGTACGCCGGCGTGCCGAGAACCGCGGATGTTCGCGTCATCTGATCATCCCGCTCGATCATGCGCGCCAGGCCGAAATCGGAAATGCGAACTGCAGCCGCGACGTCGCGTTCGCTGCCGGAAACCCCGGACGGGACGCCTTCAAGCAGCACGTTGGACGGCTTCAGATCGCGATGCAGCACACCTCGGCTGTGAGCGTGCTGCACCGCATCCGCGAGCGTCGCCACGACGAGCGCCGCGGCATCTGCAGACATCGCCTGTGTCCGTTCCTGCAGCCACTGCGCCAGCGTGATTCCGTCGCAGTACGCCGACGCCAGAAAGGGCAGCGGTCCGGCATGACCGGATTCGTAAACAGGAACGACGTGCGGATGATTCAGCGCTGCGGCAGCTTCCCCTTCACGCAGAAATCGCTTGCGGGCTTCGGGAGACAGCAAGCCTTCAAGCTGAGGAATCTTCAAAGCAACAAGCCGGGAAAGCCGCGGATCGCGCGCCAGGAATACGATCCCGCAGCCGCCCTGACCCAGTCGACGAATGATGCGAAAGCGGCCGATCGATTCCGGCTCGGAGGCATCTCGCAGCCAATCGCCGGAATCGGCACCAGCCACTTCGCTGCTGTTGCCGGCCGCACCGCGGTCAGCGGTCGCACTGCTGCCGGCCGAAGATCTTTCCGATGGCGGCAGTGCGCCTGTGCTTCGCGAGTCGCCGGGACGCGATTCGTTCCGACGCACGCGTTCAATCAGATCGAGGACTTCGCGGGCGGAATCGAGCGATTCGAATTCCGTGGCGTCTGTGTTGCCAGCGCGACTCAGGAAAGCGGATTCCGTAGCGCCATCCTGAGCATTCGCTGCGGGCGTTTCCGCTCCGGCTGCGAGGTTCGTGTCGCCTTTCTGTTTCAGCGGTTCGTGTGGCATCGCACCTGTTTACCACTGTGGTGGTCAATGTCAGGAGAAATCAGGCGGGCGACCGATTTCCCGCTGCAGTGCTGCGTCCCGGATGGTTTCGAGTTCCTGCTGAAGCTTCAGGATGGCACGAGACCAGAACTTGCGGGCAGCGTCTTCCGACCGGCCCGTCTGAGCACCGATCTCGGCAAAGGAAAGCTGCTGCCAGTTGCGCATCTCGATGATTGCGCGGGCCTCGCTGTCCAGGCGACTGAGAGCTTCGTGAAGCAGTTGCGATTCTTCGCCGGCGATGGCCTCACTGGTCGGCGTGATGCCGGGATCGACGACAGAGGCGGCCATTTGACGATGCACCGGTTGTTCTCGATCGATGTTACGGCCAGCCGTGCGAAAACGACGACGGGTTTCCAGCAGATCGTTGTGAAGGATTCCTTTCAACCATGCCAGCAGGTCCGCCCGATCGTCTCCACGAAAATCGCTGAAACATCGCTCAGCGGAAATCAGCGCCTCCTGTACGACGTCGGATGCTCCCACTTTCGGCAGAAAGTGTGATTCGAGTTCATTGTCGGCCACTGCCAGCAGATACGGCCGACACGCCTCCACAACCTGACGCATCGCATCCGTGCAGCCGCCGCGCGCATCACGAATCAGGCGGCAAAAGTCGTCGTCGCCACCGTCCGCTGTGCCGCTAGACAAATCATTCGACACCCGGCTGCTCCCTGTGTGCGTTGCGGAGTCTGAAACGGACGGAAAAAACCTGCGCGAGGCAATTTTTCCTGGAGGAAAGATTCGCTGGTGTCAAAACACCGACCCGCCACGGACCGACGTGGAATCTGACTTCGATCCCCGACACCGCCAGCGTGGTGAGCCGAACGCGCCGGCGTCGCGTCGGATGAAGCAAGCCACATGGCATTAAAGATACCGACCGTCGCCCCGCGCCACACCTGTCACAACACCGGATTTTATCGACGTGCGACGAACGCGGCAGCGTCAGAGTCGGTGAAGCAAAGCATTCGGCAACAGGTCCTGAGCCTCGGCTCACCGACACGACGCGAAAGCCCGCTGCGGATTTTCACACAACTTTCGATGTCCGGTTTCACAGTGGCTTCGCACACAGGGTTCGGCGGGAACAGGATCGCGGGCCTGAATCATTCTGTTCGGCCGCTCACCAACGCATATCCGCGATCTCGCGCGATCAATCAAGGAACACCCCCATGCTCAAGAAACTCGTGCGGCGTTTTCAACAGGAAGCGCGGAGACGTCGGCAGTCGCAAAGACGCCGGGTTGCCCGAGTTGCTGCGGAATCGCTCGAATCGCGGCTGCTGCTGAGTTCCATCTACTGGACGGGCAATGACAGCACCGGCGGCGGAGCGTGGGAAGATCCGCGGAACTGGGATCTGGGCCGAGTCCCGAATGCCGAAGACGACGTGTTCATCGGCGCGCGATCGGGCTCTCGCCAGACGATTAGCATCGAATCCGACGTTGTCGTTGCGAGCCTGAATCTTGGCGGGCCGCAGGACGGGTCGCTGCCGGGAGCAGATCCGTTCGTGCAGACGCTGCTGGTCGACGAGCAGAACGTGCTGATCCGCGAGCGCCTGAACGTACTCGACGGCGGTGAACTGGTCATTGACGGCGGACAGGTCGACGTCGAACGCACCGCGTTTCCGGAATTTTCATCCACGATTGTTCCGCATCCGGCGCTGCTGCTGGAATCCGGTGATTTCGACGCGGACCGCAGAACGGACTTGATCACGGGCGGCAACGGAACGGTCACGCTGTTTCGCGGTGACGGGCTCGGCGGGCTGACGACGGGACCGCGCGATTCCTACTCGCTGATCGGGCCGGAATTCGGGTACTCGGTGTCAACGAACAGCTTCGACAGCGAAGCCGCGTTCCTTGTGGCTGGCGATTTCGATCAGGACGGCGATCTCGACATTCTGCACGGCGGTGTCTTCGTGTCGTCCGGTGGCCGACGAGAGCTTGTGGCGCAGGTTCTGCTGAACGACGACGCCGAACCGGGAACGTTTCGCGGATCGCGGCCCGTGTCCATTGCGTCGCTGAATAGCTCCACGGATGCCGTCACAGCACTGACGGCTGCCGACATAAACGGCGACGGTCTGCCGGATGTGATCGCGGTGACTCAGACCGGTTCCGGTGCTTCGACACGCATCGAAGCTGCGGTTCACCGACTTCGCACGGACGGGCAGATCGTGGCGGGAACGCCGCTGCAGCTGCGCAGTATCGATCCGCTGGGATCAAGCGTGTTTCAGGTTCAGGCCGGTGATGTCACGGGTGACGGATTGATCGACGTCGTTGCCCATTCGACTCGCGGGGAATTCGTCGTGCTGGAACAGCAGACCGGCGGCGCGCTGCGCGAACACAGTGTTTATCGCGCTCGAACGGCGGGGCCGTTTCGGCTGGCGGATGCTGACGGCGACCGCAGCCTCGATCTGATCACCACGCGCGGTGCTCACATCAACGACGGGCGCGCCCGGTTTTCCGACAGAACGACAGCACCTGGCGGAGACGAAACGCCGGTGAATCTTGTCGTCGGTGACATCGATCGCGACGGCGACACGGACATCGTTGCATTCGAAGACAGCGAAATCCCGCTGACGAATGTGTTCACGGGCAACGGCAAGGGAGACTTCAATTTTCGCGGCTGGCACGAACTGGCATACAGCGGTGACGTCGCCGATGCACGGCTGATCGATCTGAACGGCGATGCGCTGCCGGATCTGGTGATCATCGACGGCGCGCGCGGTCTGTTCGTATCGGTGCAGCCGCGAGTCGCTGCGTCGGCCGTTACGAATTCCGGCCTGATCGATGTGAAAGGCCATATCGACAGCGGCGGCACCACGCGCGGCGGGCTGCTGCAGGTGTCTGGCAGCGGGATACAGAATTCCGGATCGATCGAACTGTTCGGAGCGCCGCTTCAAGCCGCGACGCTGCGAGCTACGGGAACGATTTCGCAGTCCCGCGGTCTGACTCGTGCGCTGCATACGACCGTCTATGCCGGTGGAGGTTTCGATCTGCGGGGCGGTACGCTGGAAGGCGTCGGACGGATTGTCGGAAACGTCGTCAACCGCGCGACGGTGCGTCTGCTGGTGAACTCAGAGCCGCTGACAATCGACGGAGATTACACTCAGACGGCAGCCGGTACGCTGCAGGATCGCCTTGAAGCGATGCAACCGACTTCGGTGCCTGCCGCCGGACTCACCGCGACAACCGCGGATGGCATCGATTTCGGACAGATGATCGTCACGGGCCGCGCGTCTCTGGGCGGAAGGCTCGATGTCGCGGCCAGCGGATTTACTCCGCGAGTCGGCCAGCAGTTCCCCATCGTCGTCGGTCGAGCGTCCGGCGCGTTCGCTGCGGAGAATCTCCCGCCGCTGCCGGCCGGTCGGCGCTGGGACACGCGCATCGACGCAGCAGGTGTGACGCTTTCGGTCGCCGATGACGTCGCAGCACCGAACGCCGATGACACGCGCATCGCGTTCAACAGCGGCGTGACGGCGCTGGCCGATTCGCTTGGCGATCTGGCCGCGTTCTTCAACATCACGAGTTTCGATCTGCCGGTCGTGCGTGAGAACCTTGCGACTCTGTTCGGCCTCAGCGGACCGGGCGGGCTGCTGGATCAGATTGGCAGCACAGAACTGCGCACCGTCGATTCGCCCGTGACGACTTACGCCGAACTGCGCGCACAGCTCGATGCGCTGGCGGGCTACGCCGTCGAATTCATCAGCGGCGACGCGGGAGGAACGCCGGGCGACGAACTTGTGCTGCGGTTCACTCACACGGTGTCGGACCTTGCTTCGTCGGCCGAGTTCCATGACACGACGAACGCACTGCTTCAGCAGATTGCCGCAGCAGCCGATCTCGACGGCGCGCTCGATTACACGGCGGATCTGCGGCTGGATCTCGTAACAGGAGTCGACGCGGACGGATTCTTTCTGCGCGGCGACAGTTCGATCGCTCTGGACCTGACGGTCGGCGGCAGTGTGCACACGACCTTTGATCTGTCGTCGTTTCTCGGAGTGACGACCGGACTGAACAGCACGGCCAGCGCGGATCTCGATGTGGTGCTTTCCGCCGGAGGTGAGTCGGTGCGGCTGCGCGCCGGCGACCTGAGTTCGGCGGGCGATTTCTTCAGCATCACGGGTTCCGGTACGGCGGGCGTACAGCTCGAACAGCGGCTGCAGCCGTTTGATCTCGGATGGAACGGCACGTGGTCGATGACCGTGACGAATGGAACAACTGCGACTTCGCCCGACATCACGTTCCCGACGCAGTCCGAACTGCTTGCGGCCGTCCAGCCCTGGATCGAGCAGCAGCTCGAAGCGGCACTGCCCGCGGACGTTACCAGCCTTTTCGGCGAGATCGATCTGCCTCTGACCGACGAATCAGCCGGTCCGCCGGACTTACCGGACGATCAGCGGCGCACCGGTTTTCCACCGTCGTGGAGCGATCTGTTCGCGGAGCTTTCGGCCAGTGTCGACGTCACAGCGAATGATGAAGTCATTTCGCAGTTGCTCACCGGTCAGCTTCCCGAGATGCAGGAACTGATTCGTGTGACATTCGAAACCGACATCGATCAACGCATCGAGCACACGTCGGACTACGCGTCGGATATCAGTGAGTTCGACGGCCTGTCGGCATCGCTCAGCGGTTCGGCTGCGATTGGATTCACGGCGAGCGTGGAAATTGCCGCCGGCGTCGATACCAGCGGCTTCTTCATCGATTCGGCGGCAGCACTGGCGGGAACGATCAGTGGCACCGCCGCCCTCAGCGGAACGTTTGCCGGACTGCAGGCCACGGCGACAGGTTCAATCACCGCGGCACCGTCGATCGCGCTGCAGCCGCTGGATGCGAACTCAGACGGCCGCATCCGTCTGAGCGAAATCGCGCCAAACATCAGTCAACTGCAGCCGGATGCCGGACCGATCACAGCAGACCTGCAACTGGAACTCGTCAGCGATCTGCTCGACTACATCGATGCGGACGGAAACCCGGACAACAACACGATTCACGGAGGCGATGCGTTTCGTTTTGTGGCTTCCACGACGCTGACGGGATCGGTCACCGACGACAGCGGCGCGCTGATCTTCACGTGGTCCGGTGTCGACATTCACAACCCGGACGTCAACGGCGACGGCATCGATGACTTCACAAGCACAGTCTTCGTCGACAACCTGCGCGAACTGGCCCGCGATGTGATTCGCGGTGACCGCACTTTGCTGAGCGATGACCTGCTGGCCGCGTTTGGTCTGCAGTCGCTGCCGCTGGTTGATGCGCTCAGCACTCACGGCTCGCTGGCGGACGGGCTGCAGATCGCTGCTGCACTCGCGGACGCCGTACTCGGCGCGACGGAAACGCTTTACGTGCTGCCGTTCTCCGATGGTGACGTTCCAAACGGCGAAAACGATTCGCTGGAAGACTGGCTGAACAACGGGCTGCCGTCGGCGTCGCAGGAACTGGTGCGGCTGAAGCTGGATCTCGGCGAACTAGCGCTGGCCGTTTCGGATCTGCTGACGTTCGATCTGTCGACCATTCTTCCGGAAACGAGCGACATCACCGGCCGGGCCGGAATC
Source organism: uncultured Planctomycetaceae bacterium (assembly GCA_964531585.1). Taxonomy (GTDB): domain Bacteria; phylum Planctomycetota; class Planctomycetia; order Planctomycetales; family Planctomycetaceae; genus JAWKUA01. Next base: position 11,059 of record CAZHET010000160.1, read on the forward strand.
GAGAACGCGCGGCTGACGGGCGAGATCGTCTTCGGTCTCGACACGAACGTCATGCCGTTTTATCTGCTGACCGCTGCAGATGCACTGACGCCGGACGCATCAACGACCTTCGGCGGCGCGTTTGATGTCTTCGTCAACGTCAGCGGCGAGCAGCTTGCCGGCGGAGTTCTGTCGATGGAGAACGCCGACGCGCGCATGTCGCCGCAGATTCAGATTGCGTTCGCTGGCGATGCCGACGGCAAGTTCCGTCTCGGCGATGATCTCACGGCACTGGCTCCGGTGTCCGTCCTGCTGGACGGAACGGACGTGCTGACTCTGACGGCCGATCGTGTGTCGCTGTCGCCGGGAACATTCACGCTGACCGGTGAAGACGACGATCCGCTGGACGATGTGCCGGCGGTGTTCGGTCAGATCAACATCGTGACGGGCGACATCAGCGTGGACGTGCGCCGCGTGACGGGCGGCATCGCAGGTTTCGTCGACATCGATGCGACCGGCGTGAGTGTGCAGTCCGGTTTGAATGCTCAGCCCGATGACCCGCTGTTTCAGGTCGATACCGGCCGCGTGACGATGACTCTGCTGGAATCGTCGCCGGTGGAACTCACGGCGAACGACATTCGCGTGCTGCACAGCGGCGAAGTCACGATCACGCGAGCCGAAGCGTTTGCGGCTGCCGGTCTCGGTTCATCACTGGGACTGGCCGGAATTCTTCCCGTTGATGTGACGCGCGTTCTGGTTGAAGCCGTAGACGTCGACGGCGTTCCCGGCAGCGATCCGATTCGACTCAGCGACTTCACCGCAAGGGATGCGGATGGCAATTCTGTTCCGGTTGATATCGATGTCGAGGGCTTCTTCAACGCGAGTCTGTTCGATGCGCTGCCATTTCAGCCGTCACTGCAGATTGGTGGCACCGTGCATTCGGACGGTCCCGACAACACGTTCGGCATGACGTTTCGCCGCACGGGAAATCAGATCGTGCCGTGGAACACCGGAACGATCGCCATGCGGCTGACGGATGCGGCCGTGTTCACGGGCTTCTCGCTGGACGGCAGCCTTACGCTTGGCGGATACGTTGACGGGATCTGGCAGACGGAACTCGGCGGCATACTGACGGCATCGCTGGACATCGACGGAACGCTGCACGCGGGACTGACGGTGCGAATTCTCGAAGGCAGCACGCTCGATATCGAGACAGGCCGCCTGCTCGTTGAAGGCGAAGTC
>CAZHET010000161.1:0-11352 GCA_964531585.1 uncultured Planctomycetaceae bacterium
CCGGTTCGGAAGATGATTCCCGGTCTGTCTCAGATTCAGCACCGCCGGACCGTGCCGCGGAAAGACCGTGAATGCCGACTTCTCATACGACCGACCTGATCGTGGTCGCAGGCTACCTGCTGCTGGTGACCGCGCTTGGCTGCCTGATGTCGCGGAAGACCCACACCGCGCGTGAATTCATGTCGGCAGGAGGAACCCTGCCGGGCTGGGTCGTGGGGTTATCCATTGTGGGGACCTTCGTCAGCAGCATCAGCTTCGTTGCCAATCCCGGCAACAGCTATGCCGACAACTGGAACGCGTTCGTCTTTTCACTCTCGCTGCCCTACGCGGCGTGGATTGCGACGGTGTTCTTCGTTCCCTTCTTTCGCAACTGCGGCAGCATGTCGGCGTATGAACACCTGGAACACCGGTTTGGAGCGTGGGCTCGGCTGTATGCGGCGTCTTTCAATGTCCTGTATCACGTGGGCCGAATCGGCACGATCCTGTATCTGGTTTCGCTGGCAGTCTCCACGCTGCTCGAACTACCGGTGCCGGTTTTGATCGTCGGCATTGGAACTCTGGTGATCGTGTACACGCTGCTGGGCGGAATTGAGGCGGTGATCTGGACGGACGTCGTCCAGAGCGTCATTCTGGTCGGCGGAATGCTGGTTTGTGCCGTGATGCTGGTGATGAAGGTTCCCGACGGCGTGTTCGGAATCCTGCGAGTTGCATCATCCACAATGGACAACAAACTGTCGCTGGGGTCGGTCGAAGTTGGTCCTCGCAGCTTCGCCGGACCGACGTTCTGGACGACTCTTGTTTTCGGTCTGTTCGTCAACGTGCAGAACTTCGCTGCCGACCAGACATACGTGCAGCGGTACTTCACGGCGAGTTCCGAATCGGCAGCGAAACGCAGCGTGTGGATGGGAGCACTGGCGTACCTGCCGATTTCCGCGGTGCTGTTCTTTCTGGGCACCGGACTGTTTGTGTTCTACCAGACGACCGGCGCGCTGCCCGATGGCACAAAGAACGACGGTGTTCTGCCTTACTTCATCATGCATGAATTGCCGGCGGGAGTTTCCGGACTGCTGATCGCGGCGATTCTGGCGGCTGCGATGAGCACCGTGGATTCGTCGCTCAACAGTTCGGCGACCTTGCTGCTGTGCGATGTGCGAAACCGGTTCCTGTCCGGGACAGCCGGCTCCGACGCCGATTCCGTCAGCAAGTCGAGATCCGAATTGCGGTTTCTGCGACTGTCGACGGTGGGGCTGGGAATCGCCGGAGTCCTGGCGGCACTGGCGATGATTAATATCGAAACCGCGCTCAAGGTCTGGTGGAGCATTTCCGGAGTGCTGAGCGGCGGGACACTGGGACTGATCCTGCTGGCTCGTTTCACGTCTGTCCGCGGGGCCGCGGCGACGCTGCCGGCGACGATCACCGGAGTCACAGCGATGGCCATCGTGACGCTGGCTCATCGTGAAAACGCGCCGGAGTTTCTGCAGCCCGTCCGAAGTTATCTGTCGCCGCTGATGGCCATTGTGGTGGGGACAACGGCTGTCGTGCTCGTGGCTGTCGTGCTGTGGCCGGTGACGAAGCGTGTTACAGGAATCCACCGCGAACTCGGGGCGTAACGCAGCGGCGTTCGCCGTTCAAAACGTCTCCAGCGGCAGGCCGAAGGTGTGCGCGACGGCCGCGTGTGTAATTCTGCCGTGGTGCATATTCACCGCCGCCGCAAGGCCGGAATCTTTCGCGCAGGCGGACCGCAGACCGTGCTGTGCAATTCGCTTTACGTAGGGAAATGTCACGTTACACAACGCGTATGTGCTGGTGCGTCCGACGGCTCCCGGCATGTTGGTCACGCAGTAATGAACAATGCCGTCGACGATGTACGTAGGTTCGCCGTGAGTCGTCGGACGAGACGTTTCCGTGCAGCCTCCCTGATCGATACACACGTCGATAATCACGGCTCCGGGCTTCATGATCTTCAGATCGCTGGCCGTCACAAGTTGCGGTGCTCGCGCGCCGGGAATCAGGACGGCTCCGATCACCAGATCTGCCAGTCGCAACTGGTCGCGTACGCTGTGACGGTCGCTGAACACCGTGTTCACATTGGCGGGCATGATGTCTTCCAGATATCTCAGCCGGTCAACGTTGATATCAAGAATGACGACGTCTGCCTGAAAGCCGGCGGCAATCTGAGCGGCATTTTTTCCGACCACGCCGCCGCCCAGAATCACGATGTGAGCGGGTTCGACACCGGGAACGCCACCCAGCAGAATTCCGCGGCCTTCCTGCGGGCGTTCCAGGTACTTGGCTCCTTCCTGGATGCTCATTCGTCCCGCCACTTCACTCATCGGAGTCAGCAGCGGCAGGTCGCCGTTCGACCCGCGCAGGGTTTCGTACGCGACGGCGGTGACTTCAGTCTGCAGCAACGCGTTCGTCAGTTCTTCGTCGGCGGCCAGATGAAAGTACGTGAAGACGATCTGATCGCGTCGCAGCAGCGCAAATTCTGATGACTGTGGTTCCTTGACCTTGACGATCAGTTCCGCCTGGGAAAAAACGTCCTCGGCGGCATCGACGATCTCCGCGCCGGCGTCCTGATACTGCTGGTTCTGTATGCCGCTGCCGATGCCGGCGTCCCGCTGGACCAGCACACGGTGACCGCCTGCCGTCAGCTCTTCCACGCCGCTGGGCAGCATGGCGACTCGATATTCGTCAGGTTTGATTTCCCGCGGGACGCCTACGATCATGCTGCCTGCCTTCTGTGAAAAGCGGTCGACGAATCATCCAACACCGACGGTCGGATTCTATGACATTCCCCGGAATTGACGAACCAACGGCGCAGGCCGCAGGAACGCTGATTCGTCTTGCTCTGGACGAGGATCTGCAGGACCGCGGCGACCTGACATCTCTGGCCACAGTTCCGCCCGATCATCGTGCCGAAGTCAACGTCGTCGCTCGGGAAGCGGGAGTTCTCTGCGGTGTCTTCGTGATTCACCGCGTTTACGAGGCGCTGTGCGAACGGAGCAACGTCAACGCAGATTCGATCGCCGTCACCATGCACCTTCCCGACGGTGCAGAGCTCGCACAGGGGGCGCACGTGGCCTCTGTGGCCGGACCGACTCAACTGCTGCTGACCGGCGAACGAGTTGTGTTGAATTTCCTGATTCACCTGAGCGGCATTGCCAGCCGGACAGCGGAATTCGTGCGGCGGATTTCGGGCAGCGACGCAGTCATTCTGGATACTCGCAAGACGCTGCCGGGATATCGCCTGCTGCACAAATATGCGGTGCGCTGCGGCGGTGGAGCCAACCACCGCATGGGCCTGTTCGACGGGATGCTGATCAAGGACAACCACCTCGCCGCGCGGGCCGGACACAGGGTGGCCGAAGCCGTTTTCGTGGCGCGGCAATTCCTGAATGATCGTCAGCTTTCGCTGCCCGTCGAAGTGGAAGTCGACACGCTGGCACAACTGGCGGACGCTCTGGCAGCAAAACCCGAAATCGTGCTGCTGGACAACATGAAAACGTCGCAGCTTCAGCAGGCGGTCGCGCTGCGGAACGAACTTTCTCCGGCGACGCTGCTGGAAGCCTCAGGCGGCGTGACTCTGGAAACCGTTGGCTGCATCGCGGGCACCGGTGTCGACCGGATCAGCATCGGCGGACTGACGCACTCGGCTCCCGCGCTGGACCTGGGATACGACTGGTTTCTGAATTGATCCTGCCGTGACGATGACTCCGGACGAACCCGAACAGGTTGAAGCGGCACACGACGCAGTTGACTGCATCCACGTTGTCGGCGTACGTGTTCACAACCTGAAGAACATCAGCGTAAAGATTCGCCACAACGCGCTGACGGTGATCTGCGGGGTCAGCGGTTCAGGGAAGAGCAGCCTTGCGTTCGACACGCTGTATGCGGAAGGTCAGAGGCGGTACGTCGAAACATTTTCGCCTTACGCCCGGCAGTTTCTGGACCGGATCGAACGGCCGGACGCGGACCGTATCGACGGCATTCCGCCAGCCATTGCCATTCGCCAGAACGCTCGCGGCTACGGCCGCCGCAGCACAGTGGGAACACGCTCGGAGATTCTCGATTACCTGCGACTCCTGTTTGCCGCAGCCGGCGACGTTGTGTGCCCGGACTGTGGAATTCCCGTGAAATCATTCACGCCGGAAACGGCCGCGCGGCACCTGCTGAATTCCTCGCCAGGCGAACGGACGATGCTGGCCTTTCATCCGCCATTGCCGGACGAAGCGACTTCGATGGCTGATGTCGCTGCCAGCCTGATTCAGCGAGGCTACACGCGGGCGATCCAAAGCAACGCGACCTGTCGGCTGGAAGATATCGACGCTGCCGTTGTGCCGCCCGACGAACTGCTGATTGTTGCCGACCGCATCCGCGTGGACGCCGATAGTCTGCCGCGAATCGCCGAGACTTTTGAGCAGATTACTGCACTCGGCTGCGACGAATGGATTGCGCTGGTTGCGGCGAAAAATGCCCCGGTCGACGGCGAGTTGCTCATCGTTGACGGGAAATCGTGGCGACGGATGGTGATGGCTCGCCAGCGAACGTGTGACGTTTGCGGCCGGTCGTTTCCTGAGTCGACGGCCGAACTGATAAACACAGATGCCGCGGCGATCCGTCTTGAGGACCACACCATTCTCGACGCGACTGCGATGGAAGCGACGGAACTGCAAACCTGGCTGGCCGGCCTGTCGCCGCTTGCCGCCGTGCAGGTTCGCGAAAGCGCCGCGCATTCGCTGCAGGTCATTCAACGACAGTTGGAACAGCGGTTGAGTTTTCTCATCGACAGCGGCATTGGTTACCTGTCGCTTGATCGACCGCTGGCAACGTTGTCCGGCGGCGAAGCTCAGCGAGTCGCGCTGACGTCCGCGTTTGGGTCCGGACTGATTCACACGCTGTATGTTCTCGATGAACCGACTTCCGGCCTGCACGATTCCGACACGCAGAAGATCATCGCGGCGACACGCCGACTGCAGCGACTGGGAAACACGGTCATCGTCGTCGAACACGATCCTGCCTTCATCTCTGCAGCCGACGAAGTCATCGAAATCGGCCCCGACGCAGGCCGAGACGGTGGGGAAGTGGTATTTCAGGGGACTCCCGCAGAGTTGCTGCTAGCCGACACGGCCACCGGTCGCGCATTCGCCGGGCGCTCTCTCGCCGGGCGCTCCGCAGGCGCGGACGCTTCTGCCCGAAACAGCAACGAATCGACGTTTCGAAACGCGGGGGAGCCGTCTTCTCCTGATCGTGTCCCCGCGCAGTGGCTGAATGTTCGCAACGTCAACTGCCACAACGTCAGGAATCTTGATGTCGACATTCCGCTGCAGGTCGTGTGCGCGGTGACGGGCGTCAGCGGCAGCGGGAAGAGTTCGCTGCTCGTTGATGCGCTGTATCCGCACGTCGCGCGGTCCCTGGGGCAGGAGAGTGATTCATCGCCGGATGCTGCCATTGAATCCGTCAGCGGACTGCAGTTTATCAGGCAGATCGAACTGCTGGATCAGACGGCGTTGAAGACATCCGGCCGCAGCGTTCCGGCAACGTACACCGGTGCCTTCGACGACGTTCGCAGACTGCTGGCGGAAACTCACGAAGCGAAGAAGCGCAATTACAAACCGGGGACGTTCAGCTTCAATTCCGCACGCGGCGGTCGCTGCGAATCCTGCGAAGGACTCGGGTGTGTCACCGTGGAAATGCAGTTTCTGGCAGACATCGAAGCGACATGTGAGATGTGCGGAGGACGACGATTTCGTCCCGATGTTCTGGAAGTTCGCTATCGCGACCGTTCGGTGTTTGACATTCTGGAAATGACGGCCGACGACGCATTCTCTTTCTTCAACGGTCATCACCGGATTCAGCATCGGCTGAATTCTTTGCGACAGGCGGGACTGGGCTACATTCGACTTGGCCAGCCGATCTCCACACTGTCCGGAGGTGAATGTCAGCGTCTGCGCATCGCGACTTTGCTGTCGAACGGCGGAGGCGGAGCAGATCGAAACGCGGGACGCGACGACCCGAAAGGCGGCGGCGCGACACCCTCAGGGTCGCTCGGCACGCTGTTCATTCTGGACGAACCGTCAACGGCTTTGCATCGACAGGATGTGGACCGGTTGATGGCCTGCCTGAACCACCTTGTCCAGGTTGGCCATTCCGTCGTGGTCGTTGAGCACGATCAGTATCTGGTCAGCCGCGCGGACTATGTTATCGAACTTGGGCCCGGCCCCGGCCGTCATGGCGGCCGTGTCGTGCATACCGGGCCACAGCGTTAGCAGGCCGAATCACAGGCGGCGTCCTGTGGCGGAATTCGCCTGAACGGGGCCGGAGGAAGAATGACTGCAACTACAGTTGCGTTGTCATGCGTTCAAGTTCTGCATTGCCAGGCAGGCGTTCGGAACCATGGACGACACCGCCGCCCTCGGCCTGGCGGTACAGCACCCGCGTCACGCGAAATCCCAGCGAGCGATAAAGTCCGACCGCGGCAACATTGATCGCCGTGACTTCCAGAACGGACCGAGTCAGTCCGATGTCGCGAAATCCGTGCAGTGCCTGCAGCATGATGGCTCGGCCAAGTCCGAAGCCGCGATGTTCCGGAGTGATCCCGACGTTCTGAATCGCACCGACTCGTCCCGAACGTTCAATGCCCTGAATTGTGCCGCAGTCGTTTGCGGGCCACTCGGGTTCCGGCTGAAACATCACCATCCACGTGGCGACGGGGCAGAATGCCGCCTGCTTGCAGATTTCGGACATCAGGCGGCGGCACCCTGCCAATTGGCTCAGGCAGGGAAACACAGCTCCGTCCAGGTCGCGTCGAAACGACCGCCACTTGGCTCGGGCGTGACGTTCCACCAGCAACGGGTGCCAGCGCATAAAGTGATAGCCATCGGGCAGCACAGGTGTTGTCAGCGCCGTCGATCGCAGGTCCAGCTCCATGCGATAGCGTTTGTACTTTTCCACAGCAACGGTTCCCCGGTGACGAACGACGGCCGGTCAAGTGCGGCAGATTCTATCGCCCGGACCTCGCGTTGCTGCGCCACGGCATAAGCGGCAGCAGGAATTTCGCCGGAATTTTCTGCGGCGGCGGCCTGCTCCGTGCCGGCCCGCAGTGCAGGTCCGCAGGCCGACTTTCCCGAACCGAACCTGGGTCGACGATTTCCCAACGTCATCACTGCAGAACCTGAGCTACTTTTGAGCGGCGTTGACATTTCGCGGCGCGTCGCTGCACGGCTCACCATTGCTGCACCTCATTCAACCGCTACAAACGACACAGGCATTCCGGCGATGACTTCGCATTCCGGCTCTGACGCATCTGGCGGCGCCTCTGCGCTTCGCCCGAGTCTCATCAGATTGTGGACCACAGCCACCTGGCTGTGTGCATTCGTGCTGTTCGGACTGATCGTGATGTCGCCCAGTAAAGCGGACCCGGATCTGTGGGGTCACGTGACGTACGGCAGAGAAGTCATTCGCGACGGGTACCTGCATCCCACGACAACGTGGTCGTACGCCGTCGACGACTTTCGCTGGGTCAATCATGAAAACATCGCAGAGCTGACGATGGCTGCGGTTGACAACTTTGGCGGACAGACTGGCTTACTGCTGCTGAAGTCAATGCTGACCCTGCTGGTGCTGGGACTGCCTGTCTGGGCGGCTCGACGCCACCACGCCGGACTGCTGACTTGCCTGGCGATCGTCCTGCTCCTGGCATTTAACATCTCGTTTCACTGGCAGGTCCGGCCGCACATGTTCAGCTACGCCTGCGGAGCTGGTATGCTGGCGATTCTGGCAACGGGACTTCCCGGGGCTGTGACGGAACGTGGCGAGCAGAAACCGCGATGGTGGCTGTGGCTGCTGCCGCCGCTGATGTGCTTCTGGACGAACGCTCACGGAGGCTATCTGGCTGGTCTCGCGATCCTGACGGCATGGCTGGGACTGGACGGCATCGAACTGCTGCTTCGCAGGGATTCTCGTCTGTGGCCGACAGTTCGCCACCACGCGTTGTTGTTCACCGCAACGGCCGCCGCGTGTCTGGTCAATCCGTACGGACTCGAACTGCACACGTGGATGCTGTCCTCACTGGGACGTCCTCGACCGGAAATCTGCGAATGGGCTCCGCTGCCGCTGTTCACTGCCGACGGGCTTCCGTTCTGGGGCCTGGTCGCCGGAACGTTTTTGTGTCTGAAGAAGACCGATCAGCCGCTTCGATGGCCCGGGCTGATCGTGACGGGGCTGTTGACGTGGCAGGCAGTGAAGCACCATCGTCACCTGCCATTTGTCGCGATGACCGCAGCGTTCGTGCTGGTGCCTCATGTGGAATCGCTGGTCCGCCAGGCGTTTGACTGGTTTTCCGAGCGAGCGGCCCGGACCACGGTCGCGTCACCGAGTTCTGCAGCACGCTCGCCGTTTCCGGGACTGCTGGCCGCTGCAGTCGCTGTTCTGGTGCTGAGCGCTGTTCAGTATCCGCGACAGGACAAGCTTCACGTCGACACCGGCTACTATCCCGTGGCGGCGATGCAGTACATGGCCGATCAGCGTCTGGGCGGCAAAGTTCTGGTGACGTTCAACTGGGCTCAGTATGCACTGGCCGTGTTTGCAGAAACGAGTCCGGAATCTCGCATCGCCTTCGACGGCCGATTCCGCACGTGCTATCCGCAGGCGATCATCGACATGTACTTTGATTTTCTGCTGGGCGACGTTCCTTCCGACAAGCGCTACCGCGAAGCGGCGTCCGGGCCGTTCGATCCCACGAAGGCTTTGCGCTACAAGGCTCCGGACCTGGTGTTGATCGAACGTGGTCGCAAAGCCGCTGCCGATGTCATGCGAACTGTCACCGATGACTGGTGCCTGCTGTATCAGGACAGCCTGACCGAACTCTGGGGGTGCCGGTCATTGTATGACAACGCGACTTCGCCGAGTTACGTTTCCCCGCAGCGCCGCCAGACAGGCGACACTCTGCAGGCCGGCAGCGTGGCCTGGCCGGCGTACCCAAAGGTGCAGCCAACGCGCGTGGCGCTGCGCTGAGTCGGCGCGGATGTGTCACGCAGTTTCTTATGCGAGCGGCAAATGAGAGTTTGCCTGTACGATGGCCTTCCAAGGCCGTCGACGCAGCCCTGACGACGGCCTTGGAAGGCCATCGTACGGGACACACCTCAAGTGAGAACTCACCTGCCGCTCGCTTTACTGCTTCGATCTCACAGTGCCAGCTTCCGCGTCACGGTGGGTCGTAGCCGCCGTCGTTCCAGGGATGGCAGCGACTAATGCGGCGGACGCCTTTGAAGAATCCGATGACCAGCCCGTACTTCCGCACGGCGTCGATGAAGTACTGACTGCACGTTGGATGAAACCGACAGTTTCGTCCCACCAGCGGACTCAAAAGCTTCTGATAGATCCGCACCAGCAGCACGGCGAATTCCGCCGGCAGCGAGATCAGCCACGCCAGCGGTTTCATGGCAGTGCTCGCCCGGAGTCTTTCGAATTTGCGGTGGCATCGAGGCGGCGAGCCACTTTCTTCACCAGCCGCAGCAGCGACGTCTGAAAGTTCTGAAGCGACGAATCCGGTCGCTGACGCGGAACGAGCACGATGTCCAGTCCCGTTGGCAGTTCGTGCTGCAGCAGCCGAAAGGCTTCTCGCAGCCGTCGCTTCCTGAGGTTGCGACGGACGGCGTTGCCGTGTTTCTGCGACACGCTGAGTCCGACGCGGCTGTGTGGCAGATCGTTCCGCACCGCGAACACCAGCAGGTGGTCATCTCCGGCTCGCTGGCCGAAATCGTAGCAGCGTTTGAATTCTGCCGTCTTCCGCAGTCGCTGATGTATTTGAAAACCCAGGTTGCGGTCAGCGTGAGGCACGGGAGCAGCCGGTTGAGGGTTGAGGGTTGAGGGGCGAGGCGGGCTGTCCTGAGGTTTCCGGCACTCATCAATGTTCCGGGACCCATGTTCGGCGGGATTCCGGTTCAACTTCGCTGTCCAGAGCCTGGTCCAGATCAGCAATAATGTCGTCGATGTGTTCGATTCCGACGGACAGCCGGACCATTTCCGGAGGAATGCCGCCAGCTCGCTGCTGCTCTTCGGTCATCTGTGAATGAGTCGTCGTGGCGGGATGAATCGCCAGGCTTTTCGCGTCGCCGACGTTGGCCAAATGCGAAAACAGTTTCAGGGATTCAATGAACCGGCTGCCCGCAACGGCTCCACCCCTGATGCCGAAGACGACCATTGAACCGCCCCGCCCGCCGAGATATTTCTGCGCCTTCTGGTAGTTCGAATCGCCTTCCATGCCCGGATACCGGACCCATTCGACGGCGGGATGGTTCTGCAGATACTCGGCAACGGCCAAAGAATTGATGCAGTGACGTTCCATTCTCAGCGGCAGAGTCTCAATGCCCTGCAGGAACATCCACGCGTTGTCCGGAGAAATACAGGCTCCCAGATTTCGCAGCGGGATGACTCGCATCCGCAATGCGTAGGCGATCGGCGAAAGGTCTCCGAGATCGTGAGCCCAGCGGATGCCGTGGTAGCTGCTGTCCGGTTCGTTCATCAGCGGGAACTTGTTGTTCTTCCAGTCGAACCTGCCCGCGTCGACCACGATGCCGCCGATTCCCGTGCCGTGGCCTCCCATCCACTTCGTCAGCGAATGCACCACAATGTCGGCTCCGTAATCAATCGGCCTGGTCAGCGCCGGAGTGCTGAAGGTGGAGTCAACAATGAGTGGCAGTCCGCGTTCGTGCGCAATCCAGGCAATGGCTGCGATGTCCGATACGTCCAGGCCCGGATTGCTGACCGTTTCGCAGAAAACCGCCTTCGTGCGGTCGTTAATTGCCGCGGCGAAGTTGTTCGGATCGGTCGGATCAACGAACCGAGCCCTGATCCCGAACCGGGGCAGGAGGTCGTTGAACTGTGTGTAGCTGCCGCCGTACAGATTGTTGGCTGAAACAAACTCATCACCAGCCTGCATGATGTTGATCAGGCTGTAGAAGACGGCGCTGGTGCCCGAAGCCAGTGCGACCGCAGCCGCTCCGCCTTCCAGTTGAGCAACCCTCTGTTCCAGCACGTCATGAGTCGGGTTCATCAGCCGGGTGTAGATGTTGCCGAGTTCCTTCAGGCCGAACAGGTTCGCCGCGTGTTCAGTGCTGTTGAACACATAGGAACTGGTGCGATAGACCGGGACGCCTCGTGAATTCGTCGTCGGGTCCGGCTGGTGTCCGGCGTGAAGGCAGGCAGTTTCAAGTTTCATCGGGAAGGCGCTTTCGGTTTCCGGTAACTGCAATCGAATATTTTGGTGCTCAGTTGGAAGGGCGAGGCTTCTGCCGAGCCGCGTGCGCCAACGGACAACCTATGGTGCTCGCGGCTCGGCAGGAGCCTCGC
>CAZHET010000161.1:11362-12246 GCA_964531585.1 uncultured Planctomycetaceae bacterium
CCCGATCCGGTGCAGCAAATTTCGGGGCGTGCAGTTCAGCAATTATCGTTCAAACGTTCAACCGACCGCAGACGCAGCACGGCCCCGATCGTCATCAGGAGGAAGGACACAGTCCAGGCGCAGTCGCCGATCACGAGTTCGCGGTATACGGAGCAGACAGAATGCTCGCCTGCCGGAAGCAGCGGGATGAACAGCGCCAGAACGGCTGCCGCGGCGAACGTGCCGACAGTCAGCCAGCGAACAGTTGCAGGATTCCACCACACGGCCGTCCAGCCAGCGAATTGCCTAATGGCGTCTTGGCCATTCGCAAACTACGGCGCTTCCTCCAGCCGGTGCAGATGCTCACCCGCCTTGCGAACCAGCAGAATGCCTTCGTCTTCTCGGTTGGCGAAGGATTCCACATCGATCGTGGCCGGATCGCGGTACGCCAGATTGATGCGTTCACATACGTCTCGCGGAATCTGCGACGCAATCGTGACCGTCACGCGAGGCTTCTCAACGCCGTTCTCGAACGTTCCCGATCCGCGCACGTGCGACGAGTGAGCCAGCGCGCCCCACGGATGATCCTTGAAACGATCCCATTGCTTCGTGAAATAGTCTCGCACGTGATAACCGACCGCTTCGATCGCTGCGCCATGAGTGACCGAGATGTGCTTCATGTGTGGAGCGTAGATGATCAGTTCACCTCCGTCGGCGACGACCGGTTCCAGCTTGTACATGCACTTGCCGGCCACCCAAAGTTCGTCATACATCGGCGGAGCACACGACAGCACCTGTTTGAACGGCCTCGCAAACCGCTTGATGTGAACGCGCCCGGACAGTTCCGACGCCTGCCGCCATGCGTCCTCGGGCGTGCCGTAGAACATGCCGTACGGTGATGCGTC
>CAZHET010000162.1:0-12153 GCA_964531585.1 uncultured Planctomycetaceae bacterium
CGAAGCGCTGGACAGCCTTGAGCCACTGTCACTGTCCCCGCGGCTGGAAGAGCCACATTCCCGGCCGCCGCAGAACACTCCGCTGTTCACACGCCGCATGGAAGGGTCGCGCCTGCGGCAGGTCATGCTGACGTCGCTGCCGCTGATTGTCGCCGACCAGCTGAGTCTTGTTGTGTCGTATTCGATGTCGGCCGGCGTCGTCAGCTATGCCACCGGTCGCCTGTTCCCCCACACATTCGTGAACAACCTGCTTGGACTATGTACCGCCCACCTGGCGATCGGATTGTTCCATCAGATCTATCCGGCCACAGGAACCAACCCGGTCGCCGAACTGCGCCGGCAGTTGACGTCAATGGGAATGGCCTGCCTGATGCTGCTGGTCCTGAACAGCGTCTTCGGCGTCGTGTCACCGATGGAAATCGCGACGCTCGGCGTGACTGTCGTGCTGATCGCGCTGGTTGCACCGATTCTCCGTTTCCAGACCCGGCATCTGTGTGCAGGGCAGAGATGGTGGGGCGAATCAGCAATAATCGTTGGAACAGGTGCTCAGGAACTTGCCGTCCTGCGCCACCTGGAAAATCTGCCGCAGCGCGGACTGAAACCGATCGGCGTCGTCGATAATGTTCCTGCCAGCTACTGGCAGAACACATCGCGCAACGAAACGGCTCGGTTCCTTGGCGAGGCACGCGACCTGGTGGCGATTTGCCGCAGACATGACTGCCACTGGGTGATGATGTTCGCCGGCGACAACTCGGCAGAACGGGTGCTGACTGTGCTGGAACAAAGCACGTTCGTCCCGAACGTCATCATGCTGTACACGAATCTGATGATTCCCAGCCTGTGGACTTCGACCTTTGAAGCAGCCGGACTCGCCGGTGTTCACATTCGTGATCGCCTGCTCCAGCCGTATCAGCGTTTTGCGAAGCGAATCTTCGACTTCGTCGGCGCTCTCATTCTGACCGGGCTGCTGATTGTACCACTGCTGCTGATCGGCATGATGGTGCGGCTGGCGTCACCGGGGCCGCTGCTGTACAGCCACGAGCGGATCGGTCGCAACAATCGCCGGTTTCGTGCGCTGAAAATTCGGACGATGGTTCAGAATTCTGATGAGGTACTGCGGGAGTTTCTTGCGTCTCATCCGGCGGCGATGGAAGAATGGCGAGCCACGCAGAAGCTGAAGGACGACCCTCGGGTGATTCCGGGAATCGGACACTTCCTGCGGCGCACGAGCCTGGACGAACTGCCTCAACTGTGGAACGTTCTGAAAGGCGACATGAGCCTGGTGGGACCGCGGCCAATCTACGATCCCAATGAGGTTTCAAAATTCGGTGCCAGCTTCCCGCTGTACCTGAAAGTCAGGCCCGGGCTGACCGGGCTGTGGCAGGTTTCCGGCCGCAATAACACAACCTACAATTCTCGCGTGCGCCTGGATGTCTACTACGTTCGCAACTGGTCCATGTGGCTGGATTATTTCGTACTGTTGCGGACCGTCCGAACCGTCTTGCGGCGGGAGGGCAGCTACTAGCAGGGCCGCACAACGCCATCCCGGGTTGTCCGATGGCCCCCAGTGACAGGTGCCGCGTTGCAGGCAGGCATTGCCGATCTCAGCTACAGCACAAGTTCAGAAACTCCGTCGGTCATGCGTCATCCAGATTTTTTCATCATCGGCGCACCGAAATGCGGGACATCGTCGCTGGCGCATTACCTAAGCGAGCACCCGCAGGTCTTTTTCTCAACGCCGAAGGAACCGAACTACTGGTGCGATGACTTCCCGCGGCTGAAGCAGTTTCACCAGATGCAGTCGCTCGACCGGTACCTGCGGCTGTTTGAAGCGGCTACCGAAGACCACATCGCAGCGGGTGAGGGAAGCACCAACTATTTTTTTTCCAGCTCTGCAGTTTCCAACATTCTGGCGTTCAACCCTGATGCCAGATTCCTTGTGATGTTGCGAAATCCCGTCCAGGCTGTGTACGCAATGCACGGAACGCTGCTGTTTGCGATGAACGAAACCGTGAGAGATTTCCACGATGCGTGGAGACTGCAGCAGGAACGTGCGGAAGGCCGCAGGATTCCTGCGACATGTCTGGCACCGCAGTTTCTGCAGTACCGGCAGATGTTTTCGTATGCTGAGCAGATTGAGCGGCTGTTTGATCTGGTGCCGGAATCTCAGCGTCACGTCATCGTGTTCGACGACTTCGCTGCCGACGTTGCCCGCTGCTACGCTCAAACGCTGAGTTTTCTGAACCTGCCCGCCGACGGACGCACGGAGTTTCCCGTCATCAACTCAGCCAAGCGGCAGCGGCTTCGCTGGCTTCATCGAATCCTCCGTCGCCCGCCGAGATGGCTGGAGCGGCCCATGCTTCCCGTTCGCCGTTTTCTGACTTCGCGGCGGACAGGCGTGCTTGGACACGTCAAGAACCTGCTGCGAGTCGAAGGAAAGCGTTCGCAACTTGATCCACTTCTTGTGGACGAACTGCAGAACTGCTTTCGTCACGACGTAACTCGTCTGTCGAAGCTGCTGCATCGAGACCTGTCGCACTGGACAGACCCCCGCGCCGAAAAGCAGGCTCAGCGGATTGCAGGAGCGATCGCCGCCACTTCCCGGTAACCGCTGCATTCCAGGCCAATGTTTCAGGGCGTTCAAGGTTTTTTACTTCGTCCATGCGACAAGAAACCGTCATTTCCTCAGCAACCCTTCCATCGGATGACGACCCCGTCGCGGTTCCGCGGGTCAATTTCCGCGGACTCGTCCTGCGCCATGGCTCATGGGCATCTATCGGTCGCGTTCTGAATCTGGGGCTGGCATTTGTCAGTACGTTCGTGCTGGCACGTCTGCTGACGCCCGAGGACTTCGGACGCTTCAACGTCGCACGCACCACCGTGTCGTTCCTTGGCACGCTGGCAGCCTTCGGGCTGGGAAGCACCGCTCTGCGAACACTGGGTTACTATGTGTCCGATGCCACTTCCGTCAGACAGCGTCACTTCCTGACGCAAATCACGCGAATCGCAGTATGGCCAATCACTGGAGCGGCGATCGCGGGATTCGTTGCGACACTGCTGTTCGGCAAATCGCTCACCGGCGGTGACACGAATCTGACCGTCGCGATCGTTGTGGTCCTGGCGACAATCGCCTGCGGATTCCTGAACATTGCCACAGACTATGTCCGCGGTGTCGGCGCTCCGGGCCTTGCCAACATTCTCGGAAACATCATTGGTTCGCCGGTCGCACAGGCGGGGACTCTGATTGGTGCGGCCGTTTTCGCGGCCGTCGGCAGCTCATCCTGGCTGATTGCCCTCGCGGCATTTGCAGCGGGATCGGCCATTGCGGCGGCGACCGGCTGGGGCTTCCTGCACCGGCGGCTGGCATTCAACGCAGCGTCGAAGCCAGTCGAAGCTCCGGATGCAGGTCTGCCCGGCCTTCGCGAAATTCTGGACACGACCTGGCCACTGGCTCTGACAACGGCGCTCGCGTTTATTTCTTCGCGATGCGACCTGTTTCTGACCGCAGAATTTCCGGACCCGGCCTCGATGCCGGACTACATTGCCGCTCGGCGAGCCATCATTCTGCTGGTCATTCCGATGTCGATTCTAAATACGACAGTCCGCGGCATTGTCAGTCCCCTGTACGCCGCAAATATGAAGCGCGAGCTGCAAATTGCACTGCGCGGAGGCAGCGGTCTGGTTGCCATCCCGTGCCTTGTCGCGGCGCTTGTGACGCTGGTCGTTCCTCAGTTCGTACTGCGACTTATCCTGGGGACGGGCTACGATGGTGCTGCTCAGTTGCTGCAGATTCTGGTCGCCGGGCAACTGCTGTTCGTACTCACAGGCAGTTGCGCACTGCTGCTGAGTCTAACAGGAAACCAGCGACCAATGATGGTACTAAACATTGCCGGCGTCGCTGCACTGATGGTCCCTGGTCCGTGGATTGCCGCACGTTTCGGAGCAACCGGCCTGGCCATTCAGTTTTCGGCGGTTCAGGGGGCATTGAATCTTGCGATGTGGGTCGTCGCATGGAAACTGACAGGAATCAACACAATGTTCAGCTTTCGCGAACTAAAGCACTGGCGCAAGGCAATGAAACGACCGCGGGAATTTGCTGAGGCCACCAGCACGGAGAAGGCCTGACGTCATGCCGCTGTTTCGCGCACTGCACCGACTTACGCGGCATCAATGCTGGGAAGTCGGAATCGTCCTGCAACCTGTTCAGGCGTTCCTTGATCCGAATTTCTGCCCCGCGGTTGCATGGATGCCGACGCGAGGGAATCTTCTCTTTCGAGCGGACCCGTTCGTCATCAACACCGGTGAGAAGTTTCTGATCCTCTACGAAGACTTCGACTACCGCACAAACGTCGGCAGAATCTCCGCCGCCGAATTTGACGGCGATCAGTTCCGCGTTCTGCGGCAGGATATCCTGCCCGTGGACTGCCATCTGGCATACCCCTTCGTCCTGGAACACGAAGGACGCTGGTTATGTATTCCGGAGACTCATCAGCGCAATGAAATCACGGTCTGGGAAGTCGACACCAACTCGTTGGTGATGACTCAGGTCGCGACGCTGCTGACGGGTTTCCCAGCTGTCGATACGACAGTGTTCCGGCATCAAGGGCGCTGGTGGCTGGCGTGCACGCGACGTGATGAACTGCCGAACCAGAAATTGTTTCTGTGGCACGCCGACGACCTGTTCGGTCCGTGGGAACCGCACCGGGGTAATCCCGTGAAGTCTGACGCTTCATGCACACGACCGGCAGGCACGCCGTTCACGCACCAAGGGCAGTTGTTCCGCCCGACACAGGACTGCTCGGCGCGCTACGGGTCAGCCGTAGTATTCAACCGCGTCGTGCAGCTCACTCCGGATAACTTCGAAGAAGAGTCGTTTCGCCGCATCGATCCGGTCGCAGACAGCGCCTACAACTGCGGGATTCACACGATCGCATCCTGCGGAAGCGTGACTGTTGTCGACGGGTTGCGATACACGTTTCTCGCTCGTGAGGCCGCCCGTCTGACGAAAGCGGGCCTGTCAGCTCTGCGTTCCCGCGGCAGTCACTCACCTCACGCAGCAGGCGCAGGACCAAGATCCGTTGGTGCATCGCGCCACGACTAGCAATCAACCCTGGCATACTTTGCTATGAAGCCCAACGGCCCCATCCCCGACTTCTTCATCATCGGCGCGCCAAAGTGCGGCACGACCGCGATGGCATCCTATCTCGCTGACCATCCGCACATCTTTTTCTCGGCTCCCAAAGAGCCGCATTTCTGGGATGACGATCACGAAGGCAATCGGAAGGTGCATGAACTCTGGACCCTGGATGACTACCTGGGTCTCTTCAGGTCCGCGGACCCGGTACGCCATCATGTCATCGGCGAAGGTTCCACGACGTACCTGCAGTCGCACTCGGCGGTGACCTCCATCATGCAATTCAATCCGCTCGCGAAATTTCTGGTCATGCTTCGAAATCCGGTTGAGGTGGCTCACGGGATGCACGGTGAACTGATCCGCCATTTTCACGAAGACGTCGCGGATTTTGAGCAGGCATGGAGACTTCAGGACGAGCGCGCGGCCGGCAGATCACTGCCGGCAAGTGGCGCTTATGCGTATCAGCTGCAATACCGCGATGTGGCGACATTCGCCCCGCAACTGCGGCGGTTGTTTGATGCTGTCCCGGCTGAACAGCGGCTCATTCTGGTCTTCGATGATTTCGTCAAAGACACCGCGTCCGCGTACCGCTGCGTGCTGAAGTTTCTCGGTCTGGCCGACGATGGCAGAACAGAATTCCCGCGCGTCAATCAGGCGCGGATCTACCGATTCGGAGCACTCGGACGGTTCTATCACAGTCCCCCGCGGATCATTGAACGACCGATTCGCCTGCTGCGATCCCGCGTGAACGCGCATTCAGGGTTGCTGAAGGACCGCGTGAAGCAACTGGTGTCCCGGAACGAATCCCGGACGAAGCTGCGGCCGGAATTTGCGGCAGAGCTCCGAGCAGTTTTTCGTGATGATATCGCGCGTATTTCGGAGATGATTGGCCGCGACCTGACGCACTGGACCGCGGAACCATCAGACGCACCGCTGGGCGACTCGCAGCCAACCGGTTTCGCTGCCAGTGCGAATGCGTCACCGGCGGAGTCGCGGTCGTGACGCGAATTCTGATGACGACGATTCGTACGTTTGCGTACGGATCGAATCGAATGCTGTTTCATTATGCGACAGCGCTTCGGGCAGCAGGACACGATGTCGTCGTCGCATATGAGCAACTGCCGTCCGAAGATGATGCGGAAACGGCCTCCATTCTGCCGGAACTCAATGCAGCCGGAATAGAGACGCGGCATGTCCCGCAAATCGCTCTGGCCGCTGCTCCGCTGCTCGGTACTGCACTCATCGCCGCTGTGCGGAAGTACGGCTCGCAGCTCGTGATTTCCAATCAATTGCGTGATGCCGCGGGTGCGATGGCGACGGCGCGAAAATGCGGGATTCCCGGCGTGGCATTTGCACAGGGATTGCCATATTTCCAGGGAAACCCCGTGGCTCGCCGCTGTAAGGAACTGCTGTACCGGCACGCCTTGCGGTCACAGGCGACGCGTATCATCTGTGTCGCCCCCGCGATTCAGCGACAGTTGACTGAACGGTTCAATATTCACAACGATAAAATCTGCACGATCCTGAACGGGCTGGACCTTCGTTCAGTCCCGCTACTGGATCCTGAGCACCGTGCATCTGTGCGAAGTGAGCTGGGCTTCTCTCACGACGAATTTGTGTTTCTGAATATTGGCCGTTTCGACAGGGTGAAGGGACTGGATATTCTGGTCGAGGCTGTCCGGGAAATGACTCGAACAGGTCCGGTTCCGTTTAAGGTCATCATCGCTGCCGATGCCAATTCGCCGCGTGCTGTTGAGTGCCGCGGAACGATTGTCGAGCTGATTGAACAATCGAACCTGCAGACAGTCTTCGTGCTGCCAGGATTTCGCGATGACTGCAACCGACTGTTACAGGCATCGGACTGCTTCCTGTTGCCGTCGCGGTCAGAAGGGCTTCCGTTGACGGTCCTGGAAGCATTTGCAGCGGAGTGTCCTGTGATTATGTCGGAATATGGGGAACGGTTTGATGCATTTCACAACGGGACTGACGGCGTTTATGTGCCCGTGGAAGATCCAGTGGCTTTGGCAACAGCGATGAAAGAAATGGTCAATGCTGGCAAGGACCAGCGGCAAGCGATGGGGCAGAGCGGTCGGCGCTACCTGGAACGCTGCCTGACACTTGATCGGGCGAAGCAGCAGTTTGTCGAAGAAATTGAACGAGTAGCTGCCGGGCGGCAGGAGATTCAGCGGTGAGTCAAAACTTCCTTAGTCCGCAGGCGCTGACAGCCGCGGACCTGACGACCGGTACCGGCACTGCGGATGAGGCTCGCCTCAGGCAGCCCGCGCAGCATGTGAGTGTGTTGTTTGGTTCATGGCCAACGCGCAACAATCAGACGCTAGTCCTGGCCCACCCGGTTGCGTCAGCGCTCGTCGGCAGCGTCATCTTCCTGCTCGCGCTGCTGTTTCCGCCCACACTGTATACAGACCTGCTGGGCGACAAGTGTTATATGTTTCTTTCGCCAAAGCTCGCTGCATTCAATGGTGCGTGCATCCTGATGGTGTTTGCCGGATTGTATGTTGCGTTTCGCGGATCACTAACTGACGCGAGTGCAGAATGGAGTTTCGGACCGAAGCACGCCGGGCACCCGCTGACTGTGGCCTGTCTGCTGCTGGGAATCATTGCACTCAACATTCTGGCAGTGGCAATGTTCGCCCGCAGCGGCGGCATCGCCAGCCTGATGGCGGCATTGCGCGGCAGCGTGCTGCTCAAAACAGAACTTCATACTCTGAAAGAAACGACGGACGGAGCACCCTGGAAGGGGCTGATGCTGATCTCCTCTGTCAGTTTGCCGGCAGCGTGGCACATGTCGCGGTCTTTTGACCGCCGTTCGGCTATCACGTGGCTGCTGATCCTTGCGGTCCTGACATTCATACCGGGAGCTCTGATCACAGCCAAACGAAACTTTTTCACTCGCCCGCTCTTTGCGGCGCTGCTGATGTTTTTGGCGTTTCCGATCGGCAGGCGGGTCCTGAGCCGCGCCCGGGCTGCCTTGGTCTGCGTGGCCCTTGCATTCGCGGTGATCGTCGGCTTTCTGAGTCTGGCGAGCCTGCGTGAAGGCATTGACGGAACCACGGAGGCGACGGCAGAAATTGTGCGCTACCTGATTGGCCCCTACAACACGGAAGCACTGATCGTCGATGGACGCATGGACGTACCTGGCAGCGGAAAGGGCTTCTATTGGACGCAATGGTTCTGGGAATTCCCCGTGGCCAACAAAATATTGAATCTTGAAAAGCTGCGCGACCGTATCCTGGGAGACAAAGCGCCTTATGGGCACGAAGAACGCGGGCCGATCATGCAGCACCACGGACTATCGGTCGGTACTGCAATGCCTGCTTTCGCCTGTTCGTATGTGGACTTCGGCTGGTTCGGCGTCTTTCCATTCTTTGTTGTTGGCATGGCTACCGGCTGGCTGTGGAATTCCTTCCTGTCGCAGCAGCACCTCGGACTGTTCTTTTATCCGATGGCGGCTTACTCATTTGTAGAATGGCGCGGCAACCTGATCTTTCCGTCAATTCAAATCAGCTATTGCCTCCTGGTGTTTCTGACTGTCGCAGCGGCGGCGGCACTGGAAGAACACTTGAGGCATCGTTCTGCCTGAGCATTCAATGACCAGTGTCCTGCACGTTTCTCAACCGACGATTGGCGGTGTCATGATGGTGGTGCGCGATCTGGTGCGCGACCAGGCGGCACGTGGCCTGGATGTCAGCGTCGCCTGCCCGGATGATGGCCAGTTGCCGGCTGCCGTCGAGGAGAGTGGTGTTCGCAGAATTCCATGGCATGCCGGCCGCAGCCCCGGTCGCGGCGTGCCGGCCGAATGCAGCCGATTGAAGGACATCGTCGAGAAGGCAAAACCGGACGTCGTGCATTTGCACTCGTCGAAGGCGGGGCTCTGTGGGCGACTGGTGCTGCGAGGGCGGCTGCCAACCTGCTTCCATCCGCATGGCTGGTCATTTCACGCTGTCGACGGACTGATTGCGTCTGCGTCGGTCTATTGGGAACGGACAGCATGTCGCTGGACGCATTCAACGATCTGTGTCAGTGATGCAGAAAAACGTGTCGGCGAGCGATCGGGATTGAAAGCGTGCTGGGATGTCGTACGCAATGGAATCGACCTGGAATACTGGCGACAGCCACTTCACGATGACCGCGCTGCGGCACAATCCCGCCTCGGGCTGGTAAGTGGTGCTCCCGTAGTTATCTGCATCGGACGAATCTGCCGTCAGAAGGGCCAGGACCTGCTGCTTCGGGCGTGGAACGTAGTGCGCCACCAGCAACCGGACGCGAGCCTGATCCTGGTTGGCGACGGCCCGGACCGAGAGACGCTGCAGCGACAGGTTCCCGATGGTGTCACCTTCGTCGGCGCGCGAACAGACATTCGCGACTGGATGGTCGGTGCTGACCTGGTTGTTATGCCGTCTCGGTGGGAAGGCCTGAGCATCGCGCTGCTTGAGGCGATGGCATGTGAACGCACGGTCATCGCCACAGATGTCAGCGGCATGAAGGAAGCCGTTGGTACGGACGCGGGGATTCTGGTTCCTCCGGGTGACATCGACACGTTGGCCCGCGAAATCTGCCGAGGGTTGGAATCGCCCGATCGAATGCAAGAAATCGGCCGTGCGGCCAGGAAACGCGTGGAAGCCGAATTCAATGTGAGAAACACGTGCAACAGCATCGCCGCCATTTATGATCGGCTGCTGGGCAACAGGGCCGCCGTGGGAGCATGACACGGGCCTGCCGCTCATCGCAGGGGCCGCTGATGGGATATGATCTGCCAAAACACGACACAGTCCTGCTCACGGGTGCCACCGGTATGGTTGGCAGTCTCGTGCTGGCTGATCTGTTGCGCAGTGGCCTGAATGTGGCGGTGATTGCCCGGCCTGACACACAGCAAAGTGCGGTCGCAAGAATTGAATCAGTTATGCGGCGGCTGGAGCGACGATATGAGCGCCGCTTCATCCGACCTTTTGTACTTGTCGGCGATCTGAGTCTGCCGGACGTTGGTTTGT
This sequence comes from uncultured Planctomycetaceae bacterium, assembly GCA_964531585.1. GTDB lineage: Bacteria > Planctomycetota > Planctomycetia > Planctomycetales > Planctomycetaceae > JAWKUA01. The sequence goes on from CAZHET010000162.1 coordinate 10,144, forward strand.
CGGATCACGACCAGCGATGGATCAGCGACAACTGCAGCACGGTGATTCACGCCGCCGCCAATCTGGTGTTTCGCCCGGCGAGCGAAAATCCCGACAATGAACCCTATCGGACAAACCTGGACGGCACAGGATGGCTGCTGAAGATCTGTTCACAGGCAGGCATCCGCGAGTGGCACTATGTGTCCACTGCCTATGTTGCGGGTTTGCGTTCAGGCACTGTTCTGGAGACGGAAGGCGATACGGGCCATGCGTTTGCGAATGACTACGAGCGAAGCAAAATTCTGTCCGAGCAACTGCTGAATCGGGCCGCAGCGGCGGGTAACCTGACTGTTTACCGTCCCTCAATTGTCATCGATCCGCACCCTGAGAGCGTGATGCCCGCCGTCCTGACGATCAATGGAGGCTTCTCCGCCTATGAAATGCAAAGCCGCAAGTTCGGCGTTCCGGAATATCGCGACGGCTTTCAGAACCTCGGGTTTCGGACCGGAGACCGCAAGAATCTGGTGATGGCTGAGTGGGTGGCCCGCATGATTGTGCAGATCTTTCGGCGACCGCAACTGCACGGTCACACATATCACCTGACAAGTCCGCAGGGGACACTCCTGGCAGAAATTGAAGCAGCATTCCACTCCGTCATGTCCTCGACAGCAGGCGTTGCCAAAAGAGCCGACCCCGCGACGGCGAAGAAGGCCGAGGAACTGACCGCGCCGTTTGTGTCGGCGTTTCGGCCCTATTTTCGTGACGATCCGGTTTTCGATCGAACGAATACGTGTGCCGCAATGCAACTGGCAAATCAGAGCGATTGCCCCGGCATCGGCCAGGCAGAGATCACCAGCTTGTGTCAGCGCCGAACGAATCCCGTGCGCAGGTCGGTGTCATCAGTCACGGGCGCACAGAGCCGACTGGCCGCGACGCCGAAGGCTGAAGCCACAGCTTCCACCGGCCCGATTTCCACCGGCAAGTCAGTGACTGGCTGCGCGCAAGGTGCCGGACGCGCACAATCCTGGGATCGTGCGGACGGTGGCAGGCATGGTTCTGCAGGCCGCAACGGTGCATCGCTTGCCAGCACCAAAACTGTCGGGCTGATTCTCACCGGGCCCGATGGTGGAGAATTCCTGCTGCAACACGGCTCATCGGGAGTGGTCGTTGTTCACGGCCGGGCGTCGAGCGAATGCTGGCGTGTATACACCTCAACTGCGACGTGGAATCACCTGCGGAATCAGGAAGCGCTGGCATTTGCCGTTGCGTCGGGCGAAATTTTGTTCGAGTCGGATGACGAACCCGTCTCCGTGGACGCTGTTGCGAACCGGCTTGAACCATTTCTGGGGCTGTCGATCCGCTCCGAGTCATCGGATTCAAACGCGAATGATGTGTCGTCCGGTAACTCCGCGAACGGGAGGCACTGACATGAAGTCTGCACAGGCCATCGGTGCAGAACACACTCCGCGCGTCAGCCAGGCCCTGGCGATTGTCGGGATGGCGTGTCGCGTACCAGGTGCCAATAGCCTCGAGGAATTTGAACAGTTGCTGTTTTCCGGCCAAAGTGGCGTGACGGAACTGCCTGAAGACCGTCTGCAGCGCGACCTGTATTTTCGCCCGGAACGCGGGCACGCCGGATATACGTACGCGACGCCTGGAGGATTCGTTCCCGACGCCGCAGATTCGGCCGCGAGCCTGCTGCCGGAATCGCTGCGGCGTCTGTCTGATCCGTCGCACCTGCACTTCTGCGAAGTCGCCGCAGCAGCCTGGCAGCACGCCGGCCTGCATGCACATGATCCGGAATACTCACGTACCGCGGTTTATGTCGGGCACTCGGGAGGCACAAAACTTGGCGGGGCGATCAGTCTGGCAACGCAGATCGAAGAAGCGGCATTGTTTCTGGATGACGTCGAATCGCTGAGCAGTCTGTCGCAGTCTCAGAAGGAAGCACTCCGACAGCGACTGTGCGAGCGGATCCGATCCACCAGGCCATCGCGGCGGGCAGACTTTCTGCCCCGGCTGAATGCGTAT
>CAZHET010000163.1:0-12138 GCA_964531585.1 uncultured Planctomycetaceae bacterium
CGTACGATGGCCTTCCAAGGCCGTCGTCAGGACTGCATCGACGGCCTTGGAAGGCCATCGTACAGGCAAATTCTCATCTGCCGCACGCACGGCATGCGCGACACGGATGTCGCACGCGCGGCTCAACCGACTTCCGCTGTGGTCAGAAACTTGTCGACATCGTTGCTGACGATCACGCCGTAGTTCACCGCTCCCAGCCAGCCGGACATGATGATTCCCACGGAGCCGGCGTGGAATAAACCACCGACTTGATTTGGCAGATCCCTGCTGACCTGCAGCCCTTCGAACTTTGTCCCGAAGGACGCTCCCTGCTGGTGTCGTGTGTAGTGTTCGAACGTCCGCGGTGTCGACACTTCGACGTGCTCCAGCTTCTGACGGACGTCGGGAACGTACTGTTCCAGGCAGTCCAGAGTCGTTTCGGCCAGATGATCCTTTGCGGCTTTGTAGTCGTCTTCGGAAAGTTCCGCCCAGTCCCTGTAGTTCGCGTTCGTCGACGACACAATCAGCCAGCGATCACTGCCGGGGCGAGTGCGCGGGTAGTAAAAGCTGAACGTCCGGCTGCTGACACTCATGCTGAGCATCGCGTCGATGTCGAAGCCGGAATGTTCCGAGTGGAACAGCAGGTCTCCGACGCTTTCATCGAAACCTTCGCCGGGCTTCAGAGCGATGTAGACCTGGCAACTGCTGTTGTTCAGTCGCACGGCCTTTGCATCTTCAACGTACGCTCCGTCGAACTTGTCTTCGCCGACCAGTTTCAGGATCGTGGTTTTGATATTGGCGTTCGACATCACTGCCCTGCAGCGAATGCGGCGACCATTGACAACGACGGCCTGCACCTGCCCCGACGGAGCGACTTCAATCTGTTCGACCAGGCAGCGAATGCGGATGTCGACGCCGTTACGGATCATTTCCTCCTTCATCTTGCCGACCAGAGCATCCGTGCCACCCTGGAACGTGAAGACTCCTTTGTGCATGAAATTGCTGAACACGATGCCGTACGTGATGGCCGGGTCTTCCAGTGTTGAGCCGTTGGCGTACGTGATCGGTTCCATCAGCAGCCGCACGACGTCATCGCGGCCGGGAAAGAATTCATTGAACAGCTCGCGAGTTGTCTTCTGCTGATCGTCGTAAAAGTTCATGCTGCGAGCGGCGTCGAAGAAGCCCTTTACCGTCTCCGGCGTGATGCCGAACTTTTCGATGAGGATGCGCGTGAAGTCATCACGGTCGAAGGTGGTTCGCAGAGAGAACTGCGGATTTTCGAAGCGAATTCCCTTCAGCTGAACGATCGAATCGGCGATTTCCTGCGTCCAGTATTTGCGGCAGCTCTTGATCATGCCGATCGGAAAGCCGTGCAGCGAGATATCGAAAATGTGTCCGCCGGCTCGCTTGAACCACGTCGCCATGCCGCCCAGTTGATAGTGGTGTTCCAGCAGCAGGACGGAATAGCCCTGGCGGGCCAGAATGTTGGCGGACGTCAGTCCGGCGAGTCCGCTGCCGATGACGATGACGTCATATTCGTCTTTGGCGTCTTTCAGGAAATCCTTCGGCATGAACGGTCTGGTTTCAACTGGGCCAGCGGCGTGGTGATGCTTGAGCGGGAAGGTTCCGGCGGCTCATCGCGGAATGATAAGTCTTCCGCTGAACGACGCGCGCGACGGGAAACGCTTCGCGACAGCGGCCTGGCGGAAGCCTCACCGTGCCGAAAACCTGGGAGGCGGAAGGCCAATGTCACTCACTTTAGCTTTGATCTGTGAGCGGCACGGCGCTAGCCGCCGGTTTTTCCCGGCGTTTTTCAATGCAGACACCGGCGGCTAGCGCCGTGCCGCTCACAAAGTGAGTGCCAGTGGGCGGAAGGCTACCAAACCACGACGCGCGACTTCAAATCGTGGCAGTATTTGGTTGCGTATTCCCGCGGAATCGGCCAGAACTGCCAGCCGGTCGATTTCTCCCGCGGATCCCGCGTCGACGGGATCGCTGTCGGCGACGGTTCATTCCAGCGAGCACTGCAGCATGTGCCATCATTATCCCGGCCTGAAGAAGCAGGCGAACGATGACCCACAGGTTGTCGAGTTTTCTCAGCGGCTGATCACTCCCGACTTTCGCGGCCTGTTGATTCCCGCTGACTGCTACCCGATGTACACCGTCGCGACGCTGCGGATCAATGACGTTGACGACTGGCTGCTGGAGAATCGTGCCTGGGGATTTCTCCCGCGAGGATGGAAACCGACTGCGAAGGTCAGGACCCGGAAGTCATTTCAACGGGGCAAAATCAACGCTCGCGCCGAAACGGTCCACACGACATGGCCGTGGAAGTTTGCTTTTTCGCGTCAGCGCTGCGTCATGCTGGCGGAAGGTTTCTATGAACCGTTCAAGGACGGCGGTGAGGCTCGGTACACGCTGCCCGATCACCCGGCGTTCGCGTTCGCGGCCTTGTGGGACCGCTTCGAGGGAACCGACAAAGATGGCAATTCCGAAGTCGTCGAAAGCTGCGTGCTGCTGACTACAGAAGCAAACGCTCTGGTGGCCGTCACGCGGTCCGGCCGTCCCCGGCAGCCGGTGATTCTGGCGGATGAGGAGGCGATTCGTCGCTACTGTTCGCCCGAAGTCACAGAACACAGCCAACTGCAGGACCTGTTCGAACCGTGGCCTGACGACCGGATGATCTGTGACCGTTTCACGCAATAACGGGCGACTCTGCGGTTCGTGACGTCGCCCCGGGATTCGCGCAGTCGCTCGTCTGCAACGGCGCTGACGAATTTAAGCCGTGAAAGGAACCGGAAAGCTGCGGGCCGGATTCAGAATGGCCTCGATCAGGACCGGCGATTGTGGTTCCGCCGGACGGGATTTATCCTGCGCGTCGCGGCGGTATGGTTTATAGGTAAAGTCAGGGCAGGCGGCACGAGAATGGTTTCTTCACCAGCGTCCGGCGAATGAGTCGGCACGGATGGCGTCCAACGAATCCACTCACGCGAGCCGGCGCTGGCATTTTGGAAAATCCGCGGCTTTCGAGGCTATGATTTGACCACGCGTCTGGCGTTATTCGAGCGGCCGATGAGAATTGACTGATGCGGACGCTGGCACGTTCGCCACGTGGCCATGCAGCCGACATCGGCATGGATGTTCTCAGCCGCCGCTCGCGTTATTCAGCGATTGACTTCACGTGGCAGCACGGCGGCCGCGTCCTTTCCTGTGAGTTTCGCAGTCTTCCGATCGGATCGGGTATCGATGCAGTTCCCATCACTTATCGCAGGTGTCGGCGGAATCAGGTGCGTGCTGATTTTCAGCCTGGTTGTCGTATGCCTGACGAATTTCTGCACGGCGGATGACCGGCATCTGGAATTCCTGGACGGGCTGCGTGAACGGCGATTCTACGATTCGGCCCTGGAATACCTGGACCAGATTGCTGACCGCGACGACCTGCCAGCCGACCTGAAGGACACTCTGGATCTGCAGCGAGGCATCACGTACCGCGAAATGGGAACGGCATCGCGCGTCCCGGAAGATCGCGACCAGTATCTCGGTCAGGCCGAAGTCTTCCTGAAGCGGTTCGCGGCGGATCATGCGGACCACGACCAGGCAGCGTTCGCCAACTCGGAACTCGGTGAGCTGCTGTTCCAGCGTGCTCAGACACTGATGTGGGAAACCGAGGCTCCGTCGAACGCCGATCGCAGGATCGAACTACAGCAGCAGGCTCGCGACCTGATCGGTCAGGCGAAGGACATTTATCAGGTCGCTCACGATCAGTACAAGCAGCAGTACGAGGCGTTTCCGCAGTTTATCGATGAGACGAAAGAAGAGGAGCAGTACGCCGCACGGCTGCTCGCTCGCGGGCGATACCTGCGAGCCTGGCTGAACCTTGTGCGCTGTACTTACGAACGTGGCAGGACATACGACAAAGGCAGCGAAGAACGCGATCGCGTGCTGATTGAAGCGTCGAAGCTGTACGAAGAAATTCATCAGACCGATCGCAAGAATCCCGCCGGTTTGCAGGCGTGGCTGATGGTCGGCCGCTGTTTTCAGGAACAGGATGATATCGGTCGCGCGCTGGGCATTTATAACGATGTCAAAGATCAACCTTCGCAAAAATCCTCCGTTCAGCGACTGAAGGACACTGCTCTGCAGTATCGGCTGATGTGTCTGAATCACCCGGAACGGAAGAGTCATCAGCTGGTCCTGAAGGAAGCTGGTGAATGGCTCACAGCGAATCGTCGGCAGACTCTGACGGAAACCGGTCTGGGCATTCTGTGGGAGAAGGCCATCGCGGAAGAAATCCTGGCGAAAGACGTTTCGCTCGACAGCAAACAGCAGGAAATCTTCCTTCGGCAGGCCATGGCGGACGCTCAGCAGGTCAGCCGCTTTCCCGGCCCCTATCGCGAACCGGCCCTGGCGATGGGGCGACGCATCAAGGCTGAACTCGGTGATTCGGACAAGGAACCGCGGGACTTCGAAACCGCTTTCGAACGAGCACGCGGGATGGTCGGCCAGATTCAGCAACTGAAGGAAGCCATCGACACTGCCGGAACGTCGGCCGACGCTCAGACCGCCGAACAGGCGATGACAATGCATCTCAACGAAGTCGGCCGGTTGCTGCAGCTCGCTCTGGATCTCCGCGAAGGCAACACGGATCCCAAAGCGGTCGCTCAGGCACGCTACCTGCTGAGCTTCATTTATCTCAAACAACGAAAAAGCTACGACGCCTTTATTCTGGCCCGCTACTGCATGGAAAACGATCGCAATGCCGATCAGGACACCGCACTGAACGCCACCGAAATTGCAATCACTGCCGCGGTTCAGGCATGGAACGAAGCTCGTCCCGACGATCGAGAATTCGAAGTGCGGCTGATTAAAGACGTGTGCGAAGAAATCATTCGGCAGTACCCTCAGTCCCGGCGAGGCAACGAAGCTCGAATTCGACTGGGAAAGGTGTACCGTCAGCGGAACGAACCGCTTAAGGCGGCCGAAGCATTTCTGGCGGTTCCGGAGACGGATGCCGAATATGCCGTGGCCCGTATCGAAGCCGGCCAGGCGTACTGGGCCGCGTGGACGACGACCACCGCGGCGATCGAAACGGGAGATCGTGCGGAACACGACGCGGCTGTTCTGCAGCAGTGGAAGAACGAAGCGAAGCAGTTGCTGCAGCAGGGCATCGCGCTGGCTCGTGAGAAACAGGATCCGGGTTCCCTGCCCGCCGATGACGTCATCGCGGCCGAAGTTTCCCTGGCCAGCATTCTGAACCTGGACGGCCAGTTCGAAGACACCATTCAGCGGCTGACCTCCGGCGGCGATTCGTCAATTGCGACTTCCGTCATTGTGTCGGACGACCGGCCGGACAAGGGTGTGCGCAGCCCGGCGTTCGTCGGCCTGATGCACCGACTGCTGCTGCGAGCCTACGTGGGGACTCAGCAGATCGACCAGGCGCTGCACGAAATGAATCAACTGGAACAGGTCGGCGGTCAGGACACGACGGCGATCTACACTCAGCTTGGCCAGGAACTTCAGGACGAAGTCCAGCGACTGAAGTCATCCGGCCAGACCAATCGCCTGGCGGAAGTGCGGCAGTCCTTTGAACAGTTCCTGCAGCAGATCTACGAGCGCCGGAACCGCAGCGACTACAACTCCCTGGTGTGGATCGGCGAGACTTACTTTGGTCTGGGCCAGGGGGTTTCTGAAGACGCGCAGGCCGCGGCCACTTATTTTCAGAGAGCCTCCGACGCCTATCAGGAAATTCTGGATTCCGGGCTGGCAACCGGAAACGCCGTGACGGCGATCAAGCTGAGACTGCTGCGCTGCCGCCGTCAGCAGCGAGCCTTTGAACCCGCTCTGGCAATGGCGCAGGACATTCTGCAGCAGAACGAGCTGGCTTTGGATGTGCAGTTTGAAGCGGCGTACACGCTGGCAGACTGGGGAGCGACCGGCGGTTCGGCCTCTGACAAACTGCTGACGTCGATCGAAGGCATCAAAGACGCAAAAGTCTGGGGCTGGTCCGGTATCACTCGCCGCCTGCAGCGGCAGTTGGGAACGCCCGAATGGGCCGCGTTGAAGGACCGCTTTCTGGAAGCGCGCTACGAACTGACCAACAGCCGCGTCCGCTACGCAAAGACAAATTCGCCGAACGCAAAGGAACAACTGCAGGCCGCGCTGGCGGAGATCACGATTTTCGCTCAGGTGTTTGGCGATCTGGATGATGTGTGGTGGAACCGATTCGACCGCCTGTTCCAGTCCATTCAAACCCAACTGGGCCAGCCGACAAGGGCTCTGGAACGACCAAAATCGGCGGCCATTGTTCAGTCAGCGGCCAACAACGTTGACACCGCGGCGACGGATACCGCTGCAGATTCCGCGGTCCCGTTGCAGGCCGCGTCGACAGCTTCCGGCTCGGGCACTTCCGGCGGCAGCCCGAACCCGCTGATGGTGACGCTGGCGTTGGCGCTGGCGGCTGGCGGAGCAGGCGCGGTCTACAAGCTGATGAGCAAGCCACGAAAACGGCGGCGTCCCGCCTATGCCGGCGGATCAGACAGGTTCATTCCGCCGCCGGTGCCGGCTCCTTCGCGAAAAGCCCCCCTGCCGGCCGCTGGTTCATCGACCGCTGTGAAGAAGACGGGACTCGGGACGGCAACCCTGCCGACAAACACCCCGGCGCAGAAGACTCGCAAGCTGACCCCCGAAGAAATGGCCCGACGCAAAGCAGCTGCCGCAAGACAACGGGCGGCCGGTGACGCGAAAAAGCCCGAGCAACCCAAGCCCGGCGATCCGAAGCCGGTGCGACGTCCTCCGCCGCAGGAATAGCCGGCAGGGTGAGGTGCGAGTTTCAAATTTCAAATCTCAAATTTCAAATCGTCGATTTCATCATGCCTGTTTACAAACACCTGGTTGTGCGAGCGTCCGTCGTTCTGACAATCGCTGCGTGCTTTGCCGAGTCAACGAGTGCGGCTGACAGCGTCACACGCCGCAGTGACGGTGTGACTCTGCGCGGTGTGTTTACCGCCATGAATCGCAGTGAAGTCACGATCGAAAAATCCGGCGGTCAGTCGGAGACGGTTTCCGTCGCCGACATCAAAGAAGTACGTTTTGATCAGGAACCGTCGCCACTTTTGACGGCTCGCAGCAATGAACGCAGCGGTGCCTTTGCAGCCGCTCTGGAAAAGCTGCAGACGTCGCAGTCCGAATACACGGGCACCGACGCGCGTCTCAAGACCGACATCGCTTACCTGATCGCGCGAGTCCACGGGAAGCAGGCTCTGACGGATACGTCGCTGCTGGATGATGCAGTGCAGCAACTCGAACAGTTCCGTGCGGCTAACGGGACAAACTTTCGCTACCTGGAAGCGACGCTGCTGCAGGCCAGGTTGCTGGCGGCAAAGGGGGACACCGACGCCGGTCGAACTCTGCTGCAGGAAGTTCAGTCCTCCGGCGTCCGCGGCTACCAGCTTCAGGCGGGAGTTCAGCTTGGCCGGCTGCTGCTGGCGGCCGGCGATGCCAACGGAGCGATTGCGGCCTTCAATCAGGTCATTCAGGAAAGTCAGGGCGACGCGGCTGCCACGACGGCGTTCTTCGATGGCCAGCTCGGAAAAGCTCTGTGTCTGAAGCAACAGGGACAGCTCGACGAAGCCATCGCCGCGCTCGAAGAAGTTATCAGCACTGCATCCGAGGCGGAATCCCGAATTCTGGCCGAAGCGTGGGTTCGGAAGGGCGACTGCCTGCGCCAGAAGAACGAACCGAAAGCCGCTTTGATGGCGTATCTGTACGTCGACGTGCTGTACGCCGGCGAGCCCGCTCAGCACGCGGAAGCTCTTCTGAATCTGTCACAGTTGTGGGGCCCCAGCGGCCACCAGGATCGCGCTCAGGACGCCGCCGCGCGTCTAAGCGAACGCTATCCCAACAGCCGGTTCGCCGGACAACTCGGTGCCGGCGGTTGAGTCCGCTGGCAGTGCCGATTTGACCGGAAGAATCGAATCGCCGCTTGAGGACGCTGGCAGCGTCCGTCACGAAATGCCGGGGCAGGCGGTTCGGCCAGGCTGATGCCGCCCGCGTCGCGCGGCCCGCCAGGTTGTCCCGAATGCCCAGTTTTCGCAACCGTAACGGAATGCTTCATCGCTGGGACGGCTGCAACGATCGCAGGTAACGGCTCCGGCAATTTGGATCGCGAATGCCGACATTTCAATTGTTGACTTGCGATGCAGCGCGGCAAAGGTAGCGCGTGGTTTTCGCTGCGGTTTCGACAGGATCGGCGACACGGTATGGCTCGTTCCAGGAGCACAAAAAAGAGCAAATCGGCCGCGTCGCCGACTCTGACTCACCACGCCGCGCGGTGGTTGTTTCGGCCCTGGCGACTGGTGATCGCCGCGACAGTCGCCATGAGCTGGTTGTTCTGGCCTCAGGTCGCGCAGAAACTGCCGAAGCTTGATGACCGTCCGGAATATCGCGTGACCGCTGAACAGGTCACGATTAGCCCGCCGCCACGGTGGGTTCCGCCCGATCTGGTAGAGCAGGTGTTTCATCGCGCCGGACTGGACGACGGTCCGCTGTCGTTGCTGGACGACACGCTGAGCGAACGCGTCGCCGCGGCATTCTACACTCACCCGTGGATCGACGACGTTCACCGGGTCAGCAAGACATTTCCGGCTCACGTGGTCGTCGAAGTCACCTACCGCAAGCCCGTCGCGATGGTGGAGGCCGTCGACGGATGCTATCCGGTTGATGCCGCCGGTCGCGTGCTGCCACCGCAGGACTTCACGATCGCGGACCTGGAACGTTATCCCATCATTCAAAATGTCAGCAGTGTTCCGATCGGCGGTCTGGGAGAATCCTGGGGCGACCCGGCGGTGACGGGAGCGGCTCAGTTGGCGGAAGTGCTGCAGCAGGAATCCGGCGGCCAGACGCTGTGGAAGGCGATGAATCTGCAGGCAATTCTGGTTCCGGCCGGATCCGCTCCGAACGCCGGCAGCGAGGACCTGGAGTACCAGATCCGGTCGTCCGGCGGCTCGCGAATCCTGTGGGGACGAGGGCCGACGACTCAGCATCCCGGCGAGCTGACGGTTGAACAGAAGCTGCAGCGGATGACTGCGTTCTACCGCGACTTCGGCAGTTTCGACGACGGTCCGGTTCCGCAGGCCATCGATATTCGACCGTGGCAGGCGACTCGCCGCAGCCGGCTTGCGGCCGAAGACGCAGGTGCAGTGCGACGGTAGGGCGAGGCTTAACGATTCGCTTCCGAATTCGCCGCACGTCGAAGAACGCTCACGGCTTTGCGTTGCACAGCGTCAGAGTCTTTCCGTCGAACCGCGCCACGCAGTCCGGATTTCCGAGCGCCTGCTGTTCCAGAATGCGTTCCATTGCTTCAACCGCCGCAACCACCTGGCGATCGGCACTCAGATCCGCGTAGCTTAAAGCCCGCATCTGCTGCAGCCGCGAATCGCGATCGCCCGAAGCACCATGTTCGACGAATGCCACTTCGCGAGCGAACTTTTCGATCACTTCGATCCCGTAGCCTCGCTGAGTTCGTTCCCCCCACGGTTCCACGAACGTGCCGTTGAAGTGAGTGTTGAGCGATGTGGGCATCCTGATCGGTGTCAGCCCTTCGACAGTACATTCCACTCCGCGCTTGCGCGAATGTCCGTTCCATAAACCATTGTCGAAGCGGAACTGCACCTCCTGTTCGACGTAGCCAGGGAAATTGTCGGGCGTCACCCAGGACGTGTGAATGTCGAAGGCGGCTTCCCGTCCGCTGTCGTAGTCGTAGATCAGTCGCAATTGCGTGCTGTCCCACGTATTGCCGTCCTTTGGTCCGATCAGACCTCGCTGGCCCGTGCAGGTGATCGTCTTCAGCCGGCCACCGAAAGTGAAGTCGATCAGCTTGATGTAGTGAACGGCGACGTACGTTCCGGGGTTCCGGCCGGTGATCCATTCCGCGAACTGTGACCCGGAAATCTGTTTCGGTTCCAGCAGACTGCAGTAGCCGTTGTTGACATGCTGCAGGATTCCGTCGTGAACCAGAGTCCGCAGCTTCTTGTGATCCGGGTCGGTCAGCTTGTGATAGACGACTCGTGCCAGCACGCGGTGCTTCTCGGCCAGCGCCACCAGCTCGTCCATCTGCTGCAGTGACAGCACCGACGGTTTCTCCACCAGCAGATGGACACCCGCAGCCAGAACCGCGCGGCACGCTTCGAAATGTCGGTCGTCGGGAGTCGCCACGCAGGCGAACGTCAGACCGTCGTTCAGCATGCTGGCGACGGCATTGTCTCCGGCGTAACTGCGAAAGTCGGCAATTCGGCTGCCCGCGGATTCTCGGTACGCGTCGGCTCGCAGCCCCGTCTTCGTGGCGACGGCGACCAGCGGCACGTCGATGTCACCAAAGCTGCGGTCATAAAGTCCGTGTGCATGCGCGTGTTCGAAGAACGGCTTATAGGTTTCGTCAAAAATCATTCCCATGCCAACCATGCCGGCTCGCAGGGCGGGGCGTGTGACGGGCGAATTCATGCGTCAGCCTTTCGAATCAGGTCCGGGGAGCAATCCGGCGAGCCATCTGATTCGGCCCAGCCGTTCTTTGCCAGGAAGTCGGATTTCCAGTGGTATTCGTCAAGCAGTCCGGTCAAAGGACACTGCAGGATTTTCAACGCGGCGTAGACGGCTTCAATCGTTGCCAGTCCGCCAGCCGGGTCTGCGAACTTCTTTGAAACGCGTGGATAGGCTGTCAAAACCGGCGGCAGAGTTCGCACGGGCACGTGCTGATGAAACGGTTCCATTCGGGCCGCCAGTCGCCATGTTCCGTCCAGCACCAGCAGCCCGTGTCCGGCATCCTCCGGCCGCAGCAGCGGTCCACCCATTCCCAGCCGAAGATAGCCATCCAGTGGCACCGTGATCTGTTCGGGGAACGTGAAGAACCGGAAGTGATCGCGGCCGCGCAAGGGTTCCACGGAGCACTTGCTGCGTCGCTCGCGCGGATGCACCACGATGACGGTGGGTAGCCGGGGTCCGGCATGTTGCCGGTCGTTCTGCGCAGCCATCGGAACAGGCTCACTCGGACTTGATCTTCTCGATCTCCGCCTGCAGCGCGGCAATTTCCTTTTCGAGACGGGGAGCCTCAGCAGGGTCATCCGGCTGGTTTCTGGCGGCGTTCAGCAACTGCTGCAGCTTCTGAATTTTGTTCTTCGCCGCGTCAATCTGCTTCTTCTGTTTCTTGTTCAGCGCCATTCGACTGTAATCCGTAGCCTTTCCTGTGCAGGGGCAACCGCGGCCTCGCGTCTCTGCAGGTTGCCAACTTGCAAGCTGCCCCCGCAGTGTATCGAGTGACTATCAGATTGCTACAACAGCCAGATTGCTGCAGCGGCGAAATGCCTGACGATTCAGAACGACTGACGCAACTCATTCGCGATCTTGTCGCGGATGCCACGCTGACGAATGCTGTCTTCAGCAAACCGGTTGACCGAGCCGCGCAGCAGGTTCGCGTCGATGTGCGACCCGTCCGGCTGCAGGGCGGCCTGGCGTACCAGTTTTCGTCACGAACCGGAAAACAGGAGGTTCATCGCAACCTGTCACCTGAGCAGGCCGCTGAGGAAATGATCGGCCTCGTGAACGACACCTTCCGCGACGTGCGGCTGCAGTCACAGGACGCCACCTGGACGGCTCGCCACAGCCGCAAAGGAGAGTGTTCGCTGAAACGACAGCATCTGCCTCGCACCGACAAGGACAACGAAACTGCTGAACCACCGGAGCATGATCGCGACCGCAAGTATCTCATTCCGGACGGCGCTGCTGTCCCGTTCCTGGTCGCGACGGGGATCATGTCGCCGGACGGCCGGGTGCGAACGAAACACTTCCGAAAGTTTCGGCAGATCAACCGCTACGTCGAATTCATTCGCGATATCGCCGACCGGCTTCCGGACTCCGGCCCGCTGAACGTTGTCGACTTCGGCTGCGGGAAAAGCTACCTGACGTTTGCGACGCATCATTTGCTGACGTCGGTGCTGCAGCGCGAAGTCGATATGACCGGCCTGGACATTCGCGACGACGTCGTTGCGGCATCGCGAAGCATTGCCGACGAACTTGCACTGCCGGGCCTGAAGTTCGCCGTGGGCCGCATCGCCGACTACGAACCCGCCGCGCCGGTGCATCTGGCCATTTCTCTGCACGCGTGCGATA
>CAZHET010000164.1:0-3466 GCA_964531585.1 uncultured Planctomycetaceae bacterium
GCGCCCCAGCGTCATCGCGTTGTCGACATAGTTGTTGTAGTTGTTCCAGCGACGGCTGATCTGATCGGGAGTCACCAGCGGAGCCGTGTCGTAACGGCGAATCAGGTCGGCTGGTTCCTTCGAAAGATCAAACGCATCGGCGGCTCCGCCAAGAATTGCGTTGAACGCCTGCTGACGGAAGTGATCCATACCATCGAGCGTTCCGGTGGCGTCGATGTCACTTTTCAGTCGATCGAGCTGCTTCAGCAGGCTGCGGCGGTCATCGAGTCGGTTTGCGGCGAGAGCGAGCGTCATGTTTTCCTGAAGAGGGCCGCCGGTTCCGGGAACGAACGGACCGTTTGCCTTGCCGAGCGAGCCGGTGGAATCGAAACGCCCGAACGCCATTTGAGCCGGCTGGCGTTCCGGATCGACGGCCCGTGGAAACAGTGTGACGTTGGACGGCAGGCCGGTGGCGGGATCCGTGCTCCCGGCGACTCGCGAAAAGATTGAGCCAATCGATGCTCCGAGCGAATGCCCGGAAACGACGGGCTTGATGTCATGATTGCCGTCGCCGGTGGTGAATGACCGGACGATTGTCAGCTTTTCGGCACGTTGTGCCAGACCCGGAAACGTCCCGCCAAATGTAATGCCGGGAATCGCGGTGGAAACTTCGCCCGTCGCGCTGCGGATTTCGGCCGGAGCGGTCATCTTGGGATCGAACGTTTCGATCTGACTGGGGCCGCCGTGAAGGAACAGCAGGATCACAGAACGGCCGGACAGTGCAGCGTTGCCGGACGCGGCCTCCTTCGCCGCCAGCAGACTGTTGAGACTCAGGCCGGTCGCTCCCAGCGAGCCGATCTGCAGCATCGCACGGCGTCGGCTTTGGCGCGAATCAAACACTGACAACATGCTTGAGTTCCTTTGCGATGCTTGAGTTGCTTTGCGGTCGCAGACACAGCGACGTCGCGTTCACTCTCAGGCGATGGCCATCGCAAACGTCCTGGAAGTGAACAAGTGGCGGGATTGTCGCATACTTCGCGATCAGGCAGTTGCGGTGAACTGCAACAGTCAGCATACCGGACGAATTCGGCGAACGGAACAGTCAGTACCGGATTGCGAAAACCCACCGGGGAGTTCTTCATTCAGGTCATTCGTGGTATTCTGGCAGCGGCCTGAACAGCCAGCCGTGCGACAGAGTTTGCTGTCAGTTGGAAACGACGAAAGTCTCGCAGGAACCGGTAGTCATGAGTGAACGGGAATCAGCAGCGAACTCTCCGGACCCGAAAGCGGACTGGTCGGAAACGGCCGGAGCAGGCGGCGGCAGCACAACGCGGCGCGGCCTGCCGACTCCTCAGCTTCTGCAGCAGATTATTTCCGCGGCGGACGAAGCGCTGCACACCGCCGATCAGGATCTGGAATTGCGGCGGGATCTGGACGAAGTCGGTCGCCAGTATCCGGAATCGGAGCTGACGGTCGAGCCTGTGCTGTTGGCGCTGGTCAATACGGTAATTCGCCGGATGAAGCACCTGGGGCCGAAGCTGGGACCGAAGGTGGCGGAATTCGTCGCTACGACGCTGTACGAAGATCCGGCAGCGCGCGTGCGGGTGGAGCAGCTTTGGGCGGGCGTTCGAAAGCGTGCCAGCAATGAATAGCCACAATGCAAAGAACAACGCTCCGGATCTGCAGCGCAGCCGGGAACTGATTCACAGCTGCCAGGGGCTGGTGCGTTCGATTGCCTGGAAGATTCACCAGAAACTTCCCAGCAGCGTCGAACTGGACGATCTGATCGGCTATGGTCAGGTGGGACTTGCTGAAGCGGCGAAAAGCTACGATCCCGCGCGGGGATTTCAGTTTACCACGTTCGCGTACTATCGAATTCGCGGTTCGATTCTTGACGGTCTGTCCACGATGTCGTGGTT
Organism: uncultured Planctomycetaceae bacterium; assembly: GCA_964531585.1. GTDB lineage: Bacteria > Planctomycetota > Planctomycetia > Planctomycetales > Planctomycetaceae > JAWKUA01. The sequence goes on from CAZHET010000164.1 coordinate 1,899, forward strand.
TAATAAGGCCGACTACAACAGCGGTCGCTACGAGCGCCTGGCGAATGAGCTTCTGAACGACGCGTCCGGCCAGCGTGACGCGGATCATGATTCCGATCGCGAATGGTTCGGTACGACAACGCGTTCGCTGTCGATGGTCTACCTGATGTCTCAGATGACATCGGAAGACGGCGGCATGCCGGAAGTGATTGATGATGGCTCGCGCGATCCTCAGGAACAGGCCGAAACAGAAGATGTCTGCGGGCGGCTCATGAGTCTGGTCGGTGAACTGCCGGAACAGGAGAAGGCGTTGATGCAGAGTGTTTACTTCGAAGGACTGACGCTGAAGGATGCCGGCGAACGCATCGGAATCAGCAAGGCCTGGGCCAGCAGGCTGCACACGCGGATACTCAATAGTCTGGCTCTGAAGCTGTCACCAGCGGACGATTGAAAATCGCCGGTCGGGCCGATAGCTTTCCGCTCGTCCTCAGCGCGAAAGTCCGCGGTCGATGATGGTTTCGGCTGAATTTCGTTTCGTTGTGCGTGTTTCGAGGCATTGTGGTTCGCGACCAGGCCGAAAATCGGGGATTGTCACCAAAAGTTCGGGCGCGGTGTCCGGCGCAACAGACATATGCGGGTAGCACGGATCCTTCCTGGTTTCGCACAGGGGGCGGCGCTGCGTGGCAGGCGGCGCTGCCGGTTGTCGATGCCGTCGAAATTCGGAATGCAGTAACTCAGACTGAATGTTCGGAGCCCCGGGCTCCGGTTGTTTCACCAAGGTCATCGCATTGAGTATCGAAGTCGACATCCCTGCCCTGCTGGAACCATTCGAGGGCGACTTTCGCGGCGGTCAGGACCTGCGCGAAAGTGATGATCCGAATAACGCCTATCGCCGAATTCGGGACGCCCGCAACGAAGCGCGTGAAGAAGAGCGGCAGGCGGATATTAAAGGCGAAAGTCACGCCGAAGCGAACCGCCACTGGCGGCAGGTCTGGGATGAGGGGCTGGAATACCTGCAGACAGTTGCCAAGGATCTGGAGATCGTCGCGTACATGATCGAGGCGTCGATTCGCCTGGACGGTTTTCGCGGGCTTGTTCAGGCACTGCGGCTGACGAAGGAACTGGTTGACGCTTTTTGGGGCGAACTGCTGCCGACGCCTGACGAAGATGGTATTGAGACCACGATCCGGCCGATTGTGCGGATGAACGGCGATGTGATTACTTACCCGTTGGCGCGGGTTCCGGTCACCCAGGACGGTTCCGATGGCCAGCTTGTCGTCTGGCAGTACACCCAGGCTCAGCAGCTGGAAGGGCTGGGCGTCGAAGAGCGGGAAGAACGTGTGGCTCGCGGAGCCGCAACGCTGGATATGTTCAATCGCGCGGTGGCTGAAAGTTCCGTTGAATTCTTCCAGCAGTTGATGGCAGACATTGCCGACGTGCGAACGGCGACAACCGAACTCCGGGAAGCGTTCGAGTCGAGAGTCAGCGAAGAAGATGCTCCCATCTTTTCCAAGTTTGAAGCGGGTTACAGTGACGCCGAAACTGTCATCACCAGAATCGCGGGTGACCGGTTGTCGGCGGCGGCAATC
>CAZHET010000164.1:3476-12124 GCA_964531585.1 uncultured Planctomycetaceae bacterium
GCCGGCGGGGCCGGTACCAGAACGGGCGGTCTGAACAGCCGTGAGGATGCTTTCGGCATGCTTGAAAACGCCGCGCGGTGGTTTGAGAAGCACGAACCACAGAGTATCCTGCCGTCGGAAATTCGAAAGGCGATCCGCCGGGGCCGAATGAATCCGGAAGAGCTGTACCGCGATCTGATCTCCGATGAAAGCGTCAGACATCAGTTGTACAAGGATGTTGGTATTGAAATTCGTCAGCAGGAGGAAGACTATTCCTGACGCTCGGTCTGGTGGGTGTCGCCGTGGTTGCACAGCACGCCGCAAAGCCATGCCAGCTTTTGAATCTCTGCGGCGTGCCTGCAGGTCGCGGTTCGTCGATAACACACAGTTCAATTCGTTTGATCTCCTTAGCGAAAGGGCAGAAGGATGCCAGAATCGACTCAGCACAAGCTAAACCGCGTGCGAAAGCCGCGTGTTCATATTACTTACGATGTGGAAATCGGTGACGCCGTCGTGAAGAAAGAGCTGCCCTTCGTGATGGGGGTGATGGGCGACTTTTCCGGGAATCCCACGACGCCTCCCAAGGCGCTGTCTCAGCGAAAGTTCGTGTCTATCGATCGTGACAACTTCAACGAAGTGATGGCGAACATCGCGCCGGAACTCAATCTGCGAGTGAAGAACACGCTGCAGGACGACGGCAGCGAAATGGCAGTGCAGCTCAAATTCAAGTCGATGGGTGACTTTGATCCAGGTCAGATTGTCGAGCAGGTTCCGGCTTTGAAGAACCTGCTGGATTCCCGCGACAAGCTGCGAGATCTGCTGACCACGATGGACCAGTCAGAGGATCTTGAAGCGCAACTGGAAAGTATTCTTAGCGACACGTCGAAGGTCGAACAGGCAGCCGGCGAACTGGGCATCACTGCCGGTGGCAAATCCTCGGACGAAGAAAAGGGAGACGAATAGTATGAGTGCCGCAGAAAAAAGTGCAGAAGCTGCCGGAGCCCAGGAAACGACGCTGTCGCTCCTCGACCAGATCACTTCGGTGATGCCTCGCGCCGTCCAGAAGGACGAGGCGAAGGAAATGGTCAGTAACGTGATCGATGTCGCCATGCAGGGAGTTATGACATGGGACAAGAGTGTCACCAAGACAATTCGCAAGGCGATCGCGGAACTCGACTCCAGGATGTCCAGGCAACTGGCGGCGATTCTGCATGATCCGCAGCTTCAGAAGCTGGAAGGCGCATGGCGAGGTCTGCATCATCTGGTCATGAACACGGAGACCAGCAAGACGCTGAAACTTCGCATGCTGAACATCAGCAAGCGTGAACTGTTCAAGGACCTCGATAAGGCTGTCGAGTTCGATCAGAGCTTCCTGTTCAAGAAGATCTACGAAGACGAATTCGGCATGCCCGGCGGCGAACCTTACGGCGCCCTGGTTGGCGACTACGAGTTCACCAATCACCCCGAAGATATCGACCTGCTGGAAAAGGTCTCGAACGTGTGCGCCGGGGCTCACTGCCCGTTTGTGTCCGCGGCATCGCCTGAGCTTTTTGGTTTCGAGGACTGGACTGACCTGACCAAGCCTCGCGACATCGAAAAGATCTTTATGGGAAAGAAGTATACGAAATGGAATTCATTTCGTGACTCCGAAGATTCCCGTTATGTCACTCTGGCCATGCCACGAGTGCTGGGCCGGCTGCCGTACGGAGCCAACACCAAGCCGATCGACGAGTTCGATTTCGAGGAATTCGAACTCGACAAGTCCGGCGAGGCAAAACCTGCCAGCCATCACGACTACTGCTGGATGAATGCTGCCTACGTCATGGCGACAAACATGACCGCGGCTTCCGCGAAAACCGGCTGGTGTACGGCGATCCGCGGTGTCGAAAACGGTGGCAAGGTCGAAGGTCTGCCAGTTCATAACTTCATGAGCGACGATGGTGACATCGACACTAAATGTCCGACGGAAGTCGGTATCACTGACCGTCGTGAAGCGGAACTCAGCAAGGAGGGCTTTCTGTCGCTGTGTCACTTCAAGAACACGGACTACTCCGTGTTCTTCGGTGCCCAGACATGCCAGCGGCCGAAGGTGTACGATTCTGACGACGCGACGGCAAACGCCGCGATTTCTGCACGATTGCCGTACATCATGGCTTCGTCACGGATCGCGCACTATCTGAAGTGCATTGCCCGCGACAAGATCGGAGCGTTCCTGGAACGCAAGGACATGGAAGACTTCCTGAAGCGGTGGATTGCCAACTATGTGCTGGCTGATTCGTCGCCTTCGCCGGAAATGAAGGCGAAGTACCCGCTGGCAGAAGCGGAGATTCGCGTGGAGGAAATCCCCGGTCAGCCGGGTTCCTACAATGCCGTGGCGCTGCTGCGTCCGTGGCTGCAACTGGAAGAGCTGACTACGTCACTGAGAATGGTTGCCAAGCTGCCTCAGAAGGCGTAACCGAGTGATGAATCGACAGGAGTCCTGCTGTTGTACGGCAGCAGGACTCTTTTACGCGCCGAGGGGTCTTTGTGTCCGGGGCTGCGCTGGTGCCTGAACAAACTGCACAAGAAGCCCGTGAAGAAGTTCTGCTGGCCGAAACACCGGCGGCCGCACGTGCTCCAACCAGCTTGCTGGATCAGATCGTTGAGTCTCCGGAGGCGCGGCCGGCCACCGCGCGGACGGCCGTCGTAGCTGAATTCCTTGCGTCGGACACAGCCGCTGAGCAGTACCGCCTGTGGCTCGGCTATGTGCCGGACACCGAGGTACTGCGGGATTCGGCACGGCGTCAGTTTGCGAAGGACATCGCACGCATCGACACGCTATTGTCGCACCAGGTAAATGCCATCCTGCATCATCCGCGATTTCAGGCACTCGAGGCAGCCTGGCGCGGACTCGACCTGCTGACGCGCACCGCGGAAAAATTGACGCTCGAAAACGAACGTGAAGGCGAAAACAACGAGATTCGTCTGCGCGTGCTGAATGTTTCCAAGAAGGAACTGCAAAAGGATTTCGAAGATGCCGTCGACTTTGATCAGAACGCGCTGTTCAAAAAGGTCTACGAGGAAGAGTTCGGAACGGCCGGAGGCAATCCGTACGGGACTCTGATTGCCAATTACGAGTTCACGAATCATCCGGACGATATCGATCTGCTGGCCCAGTTGAGCGGTGTGGGGGCCGCCGCGTTCGCACCGGTGATTGCGTCCGCCAGTCCGGCGCTGCTGGGGCTGGACAGTTTTCAAACGCTCGAACAGCCGGTTGATCTGGAAAAGATTCTGCAGCAGCCAAAGCACCGCAAGTGGCGGTCGCTGCGTGAACGCCCCGATTCGCAGTTTTTGGGGCTGACGCTGCCCCATGTGCTGATGCGGACACCGTACGCGGACGACGGCGCAAATCACCATGGCTTTCGGTTCCGGGAAGAAGTCGAGGGAGCTGACAACAGTCGCTATCTGTGGGGATCGGCAGCGTGGGGAATGGCAACGGTCATCCTGCGTGCTTTCGCGAACTCCGGCTGGTTCGCTGACCTGCGGGGCGTGGAACGCGGCGTGGAAGGCGGAGGGCTGGTGACGGAACTTCCTGTGCATTCCTTCGGTACGGATGCGTTTGGCGTCGCCATGAAATCAACCACAGAAGTGGCCATCTCGGACAAGCAGGACGCGGAACTGTGCGAGCACGGATTTATTCCGCTGTCGCACTGCAAGGGGACGCCGTTTTCGGTGTTCTATTCCAACCAGTCCGTTCATCAGCCCAAACAGTACGATGACAGCACGGCCACCGCGAACGCTCGCATTTCCTCAATGCTGCAGTATGTTTTGTGTTGTTCGCGAATTGCTCACTACCTGAAACTGCGGGCACGCAACAAACTGGGAACGGCACTGAGTCCCCGCGAGATCGAGGATGACCTGGGTGCATGGCTGGTCGAATATGTCACTCCTGATGAAAAGGCACCTCCTTCGATGAAGGCCCGGTATCCTCTGCGAGAAGCGGAGGTTAAAGTGGCCGACGTTCCGGGAGAACCCGGAAAATACATGCTGACGATTCGGCTGCTGCCCCACTATCAACTTGATCAGTTATCTTCCAGCATGACTCTTGTGGCCCGCCGTGTAGACGGCCTGTAAGTGACTCGAAAGGAAACTTTGTGAATCATCCCGTGGACCTGTTTCAGAGTGGCCAGTTGACCGAAGCGGTCACCGCCGCAACAGCCGCCGTCAAGAAGAATCCTTCCGACCTGCACGCCCGCAGTGTTTTGTGTGAAGTGCTGTGCTTCGCAGGCGATTTGGAACGAGCCGACAAGCAACTGGATGCCGTGGCCACGATCGATCCGGAATCACTGGTGGGCGCGTCGATGCTGCGGCACCTGATTCGCGCGGAAATATCGCGACGCGAAGTTTTCGAGGCGGGCCGAGTTCCGGAACTGGTCGAGAAGCCTTCTGAGGCTCTGCAGAAGCGCCTCGAAGCGCTGCTGCAGGTTCGCGAAGGAGAGCACGGCCGCGCGACGGCTCTGCTGGCAGAAGCTGCCGAGCTGGAACCGCCCCTGCCGGGAAAGCTCAACGGCGAAGCATTCGAAGGGATCCGGGACATGGACGACCTGTTGGGCCCGGTGCTGGAAGTGTTTACGGCAACCGGAAACTACTACTGGATTCCGTTTGCTCAGATTCACTCGCTCGAACTGGACAAGGTGACCAACCTGACGGATATGCTGTGGCGGGCCGCGACGATCGAAGCGGCTGGCGACATTTCCGGACGCGTCCACATTCCGGCGGTTTACTTTGGGTCCAGCAAACACGAGGACGAGCGGGTTCGGATCGGCCGTTCGACTGACTGGCTGCAGCAGTCCGCCGATGCACCCGTGCGAGGCGTCGGCCAGAAGGAATTTCTGATCGGCGATGACGCGGTGGGCGTCATGGAAATTCGCACGCTGCTGCTGGGCGACGTGTCGAATGGCTAGAGCATCTGCCGAGAATATTCCGCGGCTGTCGATTCTGGACAGGCTGATCGACGACGATCCGGGGTCTCAAAAGGATCCTCCCGTCGAAGAAGCTCAGTTGCTGCGCAAAATTCAGCAGGCGGTAAAGCGTGATCTTGAAGATCTGCTGAACACGCGATACCGGTGTACGACGTGGCCGCCGGAGCTGGAAGAACTGGACAATTCTCTCATCAATTACGGCATTCCGGATTTCACCGCGGCCAGCCTGAATGCGTCCGATGAGGACGGCATTCTGCTGAAGGCAGTTCGTCAGGCAATCATTCTGTTCGAGCCGCGACTGACGGATGTGCGAATCGAAAAGGTTCGTAACAAGGATTACCACGACCGCACGTTTCGGTTTCGAATTGACGCGGTGCTGGTCATCGCGTCCGTGCGTCAGGAAGTACGGTTCGATTCGTCACTGGAAGCGGCCACCGGGCAGTTTGAGGTAGAATAACAGTCAATGACCGAACCGCTGGACACGTGGTATCAACGCGAGCTGGACTACTTTCGCGAGAACGCGACGGAGTTTTCTCGCCGATTCCCCAAAATCGCCGACCGGCTGGGAATGAGCGCGGCGGGAACAAGTGATCCGCACGTCGAACGGCTGATTCAGGCGTTTGCGTACCTGAACGCGCGAACGCGATACAAGCTGGATGACAGTTTCCCTGAACTGGCCGATGCCATGCTGGGAATTCTGTATCCGCATATGCTTGCGCCGGTACCGTCGATGACCGTGCTGCAGTTCGAACTGAGTCCGGGTCAGAAGGATCAAACGTCCGGCCACACGATCAGGAGCGGAACCCCGCTGGAATCAGAACGAGTCGGCAGTTACACATGCCAGTTCCGCACGTGTTATCCGGTGGTCCTGTATCCGCTGAAGCTGACATCCGCGCGGCTGCTGCCGCGGCCGTTTTCCGGGCCGGATTCGCCTGGACGTTCGCGAGCTGAAGCCGCGTTTCGACTGCAGCTGAATACCTTCGATCCGAAGAAGTCGCTCGGCGAATACGCACTCAACGAACTGCAGTTCTTCGTTCACATCCCCAACTTCGAAAAGGCGGCCGGCCTGTTTGAGCTGCTGTTTACGAAGTCGCTGGAGGTTGTCGTCACCGGAAAAGATGACACCAAAGCTGCCGCCATCCTGCCTGTTTCCAGCCTGAAGCCTGTTGGCTTTGACGATCAGGATGCACTGCTGCCGTGGAAGGCTCAGTCGTTTCCAGGGTACCGCCTGCTGACAGAATACTTCGTGCTGCCTCAGAAATTCCTGTTTTTCAGGATCACGGGCCTGACTCCTGCGATTCTCAGGGAGCTTGGCGATCAACTGGAAATCACAGTGCTGCTCAGCGAAGGGTCAGGCGATCTGGAAAAACTGGTTACGGCGGATTCCATTCGCATGGGCTGCGCCCCGATCGTCAACCTGTTCCACCGGACGGCCGATGCGATTCCGCTGACGTATCGATCAACGGAATACCGGATCATTCCCGACGCCCGAGCAGAAGATTCGATGGAGATCTACTCTGTCGACGACATTAAGGTGGAAGATCAGAACGGCAACCTTCGTCCGTATCAGCAGTTCTATTCGGTCGGGCACACGTCCTCAACATCCGACACGGGATTCTGGCACGTGACTCGTCGCCCCGGTCCGCTGGCCGGTGATGTGCTGAGTCCGGACGAAGGAACCGAAATGTATGTGTCGCTGGTTGACAGCGAATTTTCGCCACGGCGCCCTGGTGTGGGTTCGCTGTTTGCCGATCTGACATGCTTCAGCCGTTCACTGCCCGACCAGTTGCGGACACGCAATGCGGCACAGCTTCGGTTCGATATTGTTGGCGGTCGCGGTCCGGTTTCGGCGATCTCCTGCCTTGTCACGCCGACTCCGACGATTCGGCGGCACCTGCGACGGCGCAATCTGTGGCCGCTGATTTCCCAGTTGTCATTGAATCACCTGTCGCTGACATCATCCGACGACGCCCTGAATGCCATGCAGGAAATGCTGACACTCAGCGACGTTCGCGAATCGCCCCAGTCGCAAAGTCTGATCGACGGGATTGTGAAACTGACATGCAGTCCGACAGTCCAGCGCGTCGGCGGAGCGTTTGCCCGGGGAGTCGAAGTCCGGCTGGTGTTCGACGACGAGAATTATTCCGGCGACAGCGCCTACCTGTTTGCCAGCGTACTGGACCGGTTCTTCGCGATGTACACGACGATCAATTCTTTCACACGACTGACCGCGATTACTCAAAACCGCGAATCCCGCGGGGCGGAACCCTGGAAATGGACGGCAAGAGCCGGAGAAAAGCCCCTGATCTGATTGACGAGCTTTTCAGCGACCCTCACCGCTTCGGTTTCTTTCAGGCGGTCAGGTTGCTGGAACAGGCTGCGCTGGAAAGCGCGGGACCACGTCCGCCCGCGCGCGTCGGAGGCGACGGCCCTGTGTCGGACGAGGTCGTCCGGTTCCGCGCAGTTCCGTCGCTGACGTTTCCGCCAGGCGAAATTGCTGCGCTCAAGCCGCTGGAGGGCGATGAACGCCTTCGTCGCGCGGAGCTGATGGTGGCCTTTATGGGTTTGACCGGGCCATCAGGAGTTCTGCCGCAGCACTATTCGTCGCTGGTGATTGAACGCTGCCACGTGCGTAACAAGGACCACACACTGCGCGAGTTCTTCGACCTGTTCAACCACCGGGCGATCTCACTGTATTTTCGCGGCTGGGAGAAATATCGCTTTCCGCTGTTGTATGAACGGCACGAGAGCGAAGGCACTGTTGACGAAGACCTGTTCACGTCGTGCCTGTTAAGTCTGACCGGACTCGGAATGCGTGCGCTGCGCGACCGGATGCATGTGCATGACCATGTATCGCTGCTGTTTGGCGGAATCTTTGCCAATGCGACCCGGTCCGCCAAATCGCTGGAGCAGATCATCACCAGCTATTTTTCCGTGCAGGCCGAAGTGGTGCAGTTCTTCGGGCAGTGGCTGTACCTTCCCGTGGAGGCTCAGACAAAGATGCCGTCGGCAGCGGATCGACTCGGAAGAAATCTGGCTCTCGGTCAGAATGCGGTGGCGGGTTCACGAGTCTGGGACGTCCAAAGTCGCGTGCGAATCCGACTGGGGCCGCTGCCATGGTCCACTTTCGTTCAATTGTTGCCGGACGGGAAAATTCTTCCCGGCATCGCAGATCTCGTCCGGTTCTACATCGGACCGACTCTGGATTTCGATGTCCAACTGGTCTTGCGAGCGTCCGACGTTCCGGCCTGTCAGCTTGGTGGTGAAGGATCACAGGCACCGCGTCTGGGCTGGACCACATGGATGGGCAGCCAGCGCCGCACGCAAAACGCGGACGACGCGGTGTTCGCGTTTACGCAGTAGGCACAATCACAACCTGTTCGTTTAGTCCGGCGTCGATGACCCGGCCGTTATTTTGACCGCTTTCTTCCCACGGCCGCTCAGCGAACCCGGGCTTACCAGGAGAAACATGAGACAGCGGAATACAAACACACGACCGCGGAATAGTTGTAATTCGATTGGCGCGACGGGACTATTCCCGCTCGCGAATCCCAGCAGGCTGTCATTCGGAATCTGATTCACAAACTCACACGACTCCTTCACGATACGGGATCCTTCGACCATGTCCTCAGTGAACCTCAAGGCGCTTATCAGCAAACTCAACGACACCTGCACACGCGCGCTCGAAGGAGCGGCCGGGTTGTGTCT
>CAZHET010000165.1:0-12119 GCA_964531585.1 uncultured Planctomycetaceae bacterium
GGCTGGCACCGCGACACGGCCGCCCGGCTGTTGTTTGAGCGGCAGGATGCGAGCGTCGTGCCGTCGCTGAAAGAAGTCGCGACGAGCGGTGAACTTCCCGAAGGCCGACTTCATGCGCTGTATGTGCTGACCGGCCTGTACGATGGCCGTCCAGGGCCGTCGAAGGATTTACGCGAGACCAATACGACGGCCCCGGAAGGCCATCGTACGGAACGCCGACACCCTCTCGGTGCCTTGGATCTGGCAACTGTCGCAACCGCACTAGACGACGCTCACCCGCGAGTCCGCGAACACGCGATGCGATTCGCCGAACGCTTCGCGAACGCTCCGCAAATTCGATCGGCGCTGTCGGCACTGGTTTCGGACGACGACATGCGTGTTCGCTTTCAGCTTGCACTTTCCGCAGGCGAGTTCGAAGCGGAATGGGCTCACAACATCATCAAGCAGCTTCTGAAACGTGATTCGGAAGATTCATGGATCGTGATGGCCGCGCTGAGTTCGCTGACCAGTGGTTCCGCCGGCATGCTGACATCTTTGCTGTCGGATTCGGATTTCCTGCAACGGGATGCCTCAGGTGATGTAATCGGAGAACTGGCGTCGCTGGTGACGTCGCAGTCGAACGATGCGGACGTGAGAGCCATCGCTGACTGGTTTGCTGACAACTCCGACAGTGATGCGGCACAGGCGAAGAAGGTCTTGCGCACGCTGATGTTGCAGGCTCCGGTTCTGGCAAACCGTCTGCGAACGTTCGACACGGTGAGATCGCTTTGGGACGAACTGATCGCGTCATCACGGGCGGCCGTCGCCAGTGATTCCGTACCGGCCAGCGATCGCATTGCGGCCGTCAGAACTCTGGCGGCGATTCGCGAGGAAGGTGATGCAACTGCCGTGGCGGAACTGCTGGACGCTCGCCATCCCGAGGAACTTCAGCTTGCGGCGATGTCCGCGCTCGCAAAGTATTCAGCAGACATCGTCGCAACGCAGATGATCGACCGCTGGTCCACGCTGACGCCGGCGCTGCAGCGTTCGGCCGAGGAACTGCTGTTTTCCCGCGAATCGTGGGCGAAGCAAACGCTTGATGCCGTTGCTTCCGGAACCATCAAGGCATCCGACATCAGCATCGCACGCTGGACGATGCTGACGTCGCACAAGGAGGACACGATCCGCGAACTCGCCGGGCGTCTGCAGCAGGAAGCCGGTCGGTCGAACCGCGACGATGTCGTCCGACGTTATCAGGCTGCGCTGCAGATTGCGGGTGATTCGGATCGCGGGCGAATTGTCTTCCGCAGGACCTGCGCGACGTGTCACCGGATGGAGGACCATGGCTTCGAGATCGGTCCGAACCTGGCGACGATCAGGAACCGCGGCCGTGAAGCGATTCTGCTCAACGTGCTTGATCCCAACCGCGAAGTGAATCCTCAGTTCGCCAGCTACGTCGCCGTCACATCCGACGGGCTGACTCACACGGGCATGATCGCGAACGAATCATCAACCGTTGTAACACTCAAGCGAGCGGAGAATCAAACATCGACACTACTGCGAAAGGACCTCGAAGACTTCCGCAGCACCGGTCAGTCGCTGATGCCCGAAGGTGTGGAAAAGGACATCGATGTGCAGGGCATGGCGGATTTGCTGAGTTATCTGCTGAAATAGCCGGTCGCCACGGGCCGCGTATACCCGCAGGAATTGCGGGCGTCTGGTGCCGACCGTCACCCCTTTTTATCCCTGCGCAACTTCTTCTTCGTGACGGACATGCCAGTTTGCATCCCAATGCACCCTGATCGCCCGTTCACGGCAAACACTTCCAACGGCACCGGATATTTACCAGAATGACCGACGGGGCCGTTTCCGGGGGCCGTCTTCTGCGGCGTTTTCGCTGACCGCCGCAGCCTCTCCGGCCCGCACTCGTTCGATCTTTCTGCTGGTATGCGCAACCACCGCCGGCTTGCAGTGAAATCGAACTCGGCTTCCTGAGTCAGGATGCTGCAAGGCTGAATCCCATCTTTCCGGCCGACAGCGGTATCGACAACTATGCAGAAGATCGTCTTTGATGATCCATACCGCTTTATTCCGCCATATCGCGGAAAATTCTGGTCGTGGGCGTTTCGCTTCTATTTGCCACGATTCCTTCGTACCCGCTACGGACTCACGGGCTGGACGACTCACGGACTGCAGCACCTGCGAGCATCGCTGGATGCCGGACACGGAATTCTGCTGTGTCCCAACCACTGCCGTGCCGCCGATCCGATGCTGTCCGGCGTCATCACGATGGAAACTCCGTGCCACGTGTATGCACTGGCAAGCTGGCATGTGTTTCGACAAAGCCGTCTGGAAACATTCATCGCCCGGCGAGTCGGCGGGTTCAGCATTTACCGGGAAGGCGTCGACAGGCAGTCGCTGGAAGCATCCATCGACATTGTGGCCACGGCCGAACGTCCGCTGGTTGTGTTTCCTGAAGGTTCCATCTCATTCGCCAACGATCGACTGCTGCCCTTGATGGACGGCACGGCGTTCATAGCGCGGGCCGCCGCACGTCGGCGAGCGAGGCTTGATCCGCAGGCCAAAGTCGTCATTCATCCGGTGGCCTACCGCTATGCACACCGGTCCGACCCGAATGTTACTCTGGCCCCGATCGTCGCACGGCTCGAACGCATGGTGTTCTGGCAGCCGCTGGATCATCTTCCGCTGATCGACCGCATTCGCCGACTGGGCAGCGCCTTGCTGTGTGCGAGGGAAATTCAGATTCTCGGCAAGACTCAGAACGGTCGCCTGCACACACGCATTCAGCACCTGGTGGACGCCATCCTGCAGCCGCAGGAACGCGCATGGCTGGGCAAGGTTCGCACGGGAAGCGTCGTTGCCCGCGTCAAGGACGTGCGAGCCGCGATCATTCCCGACATGGTGCGAAACACCATCGACCGTCGCGAGCGCGCCCGGCGGTGGCGAATTCTGACGGATCTGTATTACTCGCAGTGTCTGTCGCTGTATCCCGACGGCTACCTCGACGACGGACGCTGCGGCACAGCGACCGTCGACCGCCTGTTCGAAACGGTCAGCCGCCTTGAAGAAGACATGACCGACCGCGTGACCGTGACCACCGACGTGCATGTGGACATCACTGTTGGCGAAGCCATCGAAGTGAACCCCGTCGAGAAAAAGTCGCGAGCCGGCGATCCTCTGATGGCCACACTGCGGCAACGCATGCTCGAATTGCTGGGCATTCAGGACTGGTGGGTTCCGGAACCGATCACGGCCATGGACTGCGGTCCCGCTGCGCTGGCCACTCTTGCGGCCGATGTTTCTTCGCAGGACGATGAAGACGCTGCGTAGAGGCTGTTCGATTCGTTCCGTAACATTTGCCTCCATGGCTGTGGCTGCGGTTCCGATCGTTCTGGCACCATTGTGAGGAAGATGCTTCGGAGAGTTCCTTCGCGAATTCGACCACGCGGAATAGCCACCTGACGGCGAATCGCTTGTCTCCGGACAGGCTGCCGGCGGCGCTGCACGTTTCCCGTGTATGATTGAACGTCACCGATGAACTTCACCGACACAGGCACGACCTGACACCCGCAATCTGGAATCAACGTGATGCGAACGCTCAGTCTCAGCGTCCTCCTGATCGCCGTTTGCCTGGCGTTTTCACCGCGGGCATTGTCCGACGACACTGCCCGGACGGACGTGCCGGACATGATCACCGTTCAGGTGATCAGTTCGCTGGACGGGACGGAGCAGCCGGTGCGTTACTGGAAGCCGCCGTCCGACGAGCAGCGTCCGGCAGCGATGCTGCTGTTCCTGCACTCGTGGAGCAGCGACTACACGCAGGACAACAGCAAGTGGCTGAAGGAAGCCGTCGACCGCAACTGGATCTTTCTGCATCCGAACTTCCGAGGCGTCAACAACAGTCCTCAGGCCTGCGGGTCGAAGTTCGCTCGCCAGGATGTTCTGGATGCTCTCGATTTTGCGTGCGAAAACTTCCACGTCGACCGCAGCCGGATTTATCTCGCGGGAACTTCCGGCGGAGGCCACATGGCGATGCTGATGGCGGGCCACCATCCGGATCGGTTCTCCGCAGTGTCGGCCTGGGTCGGCATCAGCGACCTGCGAAGCTGGTACGCCTTCCACGTCAGAGACGGAGAGCCACAACGGTATGCGTCCATGATTGCCGCCTGTCTGAGTGGTCCGCCCGGCACGTCGCCCGAAATTGATGCCGACTATTTCGACCGGTCGCCGCTCTTCCATCTGAAAAATGTCGGCGACCTGCCGATCGATATCCACGCGGGCGTCCGGGACGGCGTTTCCGGATCAGTGCCGTTTGCTCATTCACTGAACGCGTACAATGCAATTTCGAACGTTCACGGAACATCCATCGTGTCGGCGGCCGAGATCGAGTCGCTGGTGAAGGACGGGCGATTGGATCAGCCGCAGCCATCGGACGAAGCCGCTGATCCGGAATATGGTCGCGCAATTCTGCTGCGAAGAACCTCCAACAACGCTCGCGTTACAATCTTCGACGGCGGACACGAAAGTCTTCCCGACGCAGCCTGTGTCTGGCTGGCGAAGCAGCGACGTCTCGTCCCGACCGATGCACCAAACGAGCAGAAGAACGACGACGCACCGGAGGTTCGATGACGTGAGCGACGCGACGGCAGAATTCAACCCGTATCAGGCACCAGCCGCCGACAGCGAAGTCGAGCCGGGGCTGGAACCGGGGACGGAGTTTCTGGTGTCCGACAAGGTCGTGCTGTGCGCCGATTCAGTGACACTGCCTCGCGTCTGTGTGCAAAGCGGCAGCCGCGAAGATCTGGTTACTCAACACCGCAGCCTGTACTGGATACCGCGCGGGCCGCTGTTTGTCGGCGTCATCGTGCTGCTGGTCACCGGTCCGTTTTCAGCCAGAATTGCGTTCACGATCATCGACGGTGGGTTTTGGCGTTTCCCGATGGGAACCAGCGTGCTGCTGTTCGTACCTCCGCTGATCCTCATTTGGCTGACGCTCTTCGGCCTGGCGTACCGCGGAATGCGGCGCGTCGATGCGACGTGGTCCATCAATCGGGAACTGCAACGTCGGAACGAACGTCATCGTCGAGCGTTCGCCATTGCGGCCGCGCTGTTCGGTACCGCGTTTATCGCAAGTATCGTCGTCGGCAGTTTCTTCAATGAGTCGCTGTTCATGCTGAGTTTCTGGACAGGACTGGGTGCCTTGATCGGCATGCGCATGGCCTCCCGCCGCGGGCCGTACCTGGCGGGACTTCACAATCGGTTGAATGTTCTGCTGGGAATATCGCCGGCGTTTCTGCAGGTCGTGAATGACATGATCGCGTCGGCGGCTTCACGCGAGTCGTGATGCCGATGACTGAACCGCGGCGCGGCGGTCCGACCCGAACGATTGTTACGAAGTGAACAGACCGCCGGTCTTCTCTGGCCGGACGTTCACTTTTCGCAACGTTTTCCGGCCAGCAAGCGATCTGTCGGCAATTCTGTCGAGGAAAGACGAACCCTCATTCCGTTCGCCGCCAATGCCAGATTTCGGTGCCATGCAGAACTCCCAGCCTCAACGAATCCTGCGATGCGACCCGCAACACGAGCTGCAGTCGATGCTGCAGCATTCCGCCGCCAGACTG
Organism: uncultured Planctomycetaceae bacterium; assembly: GCA_964531585.1. Lineage (GTDB taxonomy): Bacteria > Planctomycetota > Planctomycetia > Planctomycetales > Planctomycetaceae > JAWKUA01. The sequence goes on from CAZHET010000165.1 coordinate 5,622, forward strand.
TTCGGACGCGATGTGGAAGTCCTTCTGTTCGAAGACCATGTGCTGCTGACCGGCCGGGTTTCAAGCTGGCACGACAAGCAACTGGCTCAGGAAGCGCTGCGGTCACAGGCGCTGCCACGATCCATCCGCAACGAAATCTCAGTGGCGTAGCGTGATGATCGAGAACCGGGCTCCGTGCGCACGTTCGTCCGACACGTCAGAGCCCGTGCTTGACCGCCGACAACGATCTGCTTCCGCGGCAGTCGTGACCGTCATTCCGGCGCGTTTTCGGCATCGTTGATGACGACATCATCCACCTCAATCGGTGCGACACTCGTGACGTCGAACGAGGGGCCGCCGGTATGCTGGTTCGCACGGTACACGTTGACACTGCAGGTGACACCAGGACTCAGTCCGCTGAAGACGTAGCGGCCCTGTTTGTCCGTCGGCGTGGTCAGCGTGATCCCTCGGCCGGCTTCAGCGAGATCCAGTTCCAGATTCAGCATCACCTGCGCGTTTGCAACGGGCTGCCCGGATGCGTCGCGGACAACACCGGTCGCGGTTGCTGCCGGCGCAAGTTTGACGGTGACTTCTGTCGCGTCTTCGGAAATCTTCGTGTAGCCGGCAAGCTGTTGCTCGCCCTGAAGCACATAGACCACCATGTCGTCGGACCAGCGCTCCGTTGAGAAATTTCCGTCGCCGTCCGTGGTCGTGCGGAAACCGGCGTGTCCCGGACTGGCAATGGATTCGCCGTACACGTCGCACGCCGCAACCGGCGTGTCATTTTCATCGACGACTGTGCCGTTCAGGGTGACTCGCGCTCTGCGCTCCGCGTGGCCGTCATGAACGACTTCTGCTTCGTCTGTGATCTGCAAATTGATGGATGATGACTCGGCATTTGGCAGCCGCAGTTCGTAGGTCCCCGGACCCACTCGAAAGCGGTACTTCCCGTCCTCGTCTGTTTTGCTCCACCGTACCAGGTCGGTTCCGCCGGCAGTCTGGATCAAAGTGGCCGTGTCGCCGACGGCCGGCTGGCGGTCGGTTCCCAGAGTGATCGTGCCGTGGATCAGCGTGCCATCGCCCAGCACAAAGTCGACGTCTTCCTGCGTTTCTCCTTCCTTCAGCCGGATGTCGGTATGGCTCTTTGCGGCGTGAGCGTTCTCCGTCACGGCGATGATCGTGGCCTGTTCGGGATAGATGTCAAATTCGTACGTGCCGTCCTTTCGAGTCATCGTGTGGCCTCGAAAGTAGTGATTCGTATCGCCGCGTCCCTCGCCCTGCAGACGGATGCCCGCGACCGGACTGCCGTCGGCACGCGTCACCTTCCCGCGAACCGTCGCGACTTTCAGCAGGCGCGCGGTCATGTCTGAGTCATCCGATTCGTAGCGAGGCGGCTGCGGACAGTGATATTTTGGATGCCTGACAAGGAACGTCACGCCGTGCTGCAGATCTGCAGGGATCCAGGAGAACGTTGCGTTGCCGGCTTCGTCGGTCGTTCCCAGATGCCGCAGACCGCTGAGATTGATGTACGACAGCTTGCCCTGTTTCTGAATGGTCCATGGCGTTACGGCAACCTTCGCAACCGGCTTCTGATCCGTATCGACGGCGCGAACGACGACGTTCCGGCTGCCGTTGAGCGTCAGCGCGATGGCGTCCGGCGGAGTCAGTCGTTCCTGAGTCGGAAACGCAGCGTAGTTTTCGTAATAGTCGAATCCGGTGTCGGCGAGATAGGCGAAGAACCAGTCGATTTTCGCATCCGCGGGCAGGTGAAGTGCTACGCTGCCATGCTCATCGGCGGTCGCTGTGTCGATCAATGAGTAGTCCGCGATGACTCCAACCGTCGCGCCGGCAGAAGGTCGCCGCTGTTCATCCCGCACGATGACCGTGATGTCTCGCGTCGGTTTCAGCACGATGCGGTTCAGTTGCCTGGCCGAGTGTTCCACACGCTCGACGTAACCCATGTGAGTGCCGTGTTCGCTGGTGGCGATCAATGCGTTTGGATGCGGCACATCACTGCGAAAACTCAGCACAAATCGTCCATTCTCGTCGGACGTGGTCGATCGCCGCGTTGCGAAGGCTCGCACCGTTTGGACCTTCGCACCGGCAACGCGCTCGCCGTTTTCGTCTTCGACAGTGCCGGGAATGTACCACGCAAACGGCAGGTGGCTGGCGTCAGATTCCCCGGCTTCAGGTTCGTCGCCGCGGGCACTCGGCGCATTTAGCGCCACGCACACGTACGTGATGAGTGCGACTCCGATCGTCGCACGGCAACATAATCGGCAGTGGTATGGCATCGCTCGCTCCCGGTGCTGCTGAGTTTCGGGCTTCCTCATCGACGCATGGACACGAAAGATGATACCTTACGAGACAACAGCGCCTCCATTGAGGAACGTGAACCTCTGGAAAAGTCGGGCTGATGGCAAGATTTACGCGGCGTGCGAGCAAATCAGGAAAGACACGCAAACCGAAGTATCAGGTGTTCGTCAGCCATGCGACGGCCGACAAGTGGATTGCTGCGACGTTCTGCGAAAAAATCGAGGCGACGGGTGCCACGATATTTCGGGATGACCACGATATCGATGGCGGTGACGATATTCCCGAGACAATTCGCAGCCAGATCAAGCAGTCACGGGAACTTGTGGTCCTGCTGACTCCCGAATCGGTTGACCGGCCGTGGATTCTGCTGGAGGTCGGTGCAGCGTGGGGATGGAGAAAAAACTACCGCATCGTTCCGGTACTTTGCCATGTAACCGTCGACGCGATCCCCGATATCATTAAAGGCAAGAAGGCGTTTCACCTGAACGACTTTGATCAGTATCTGAAGGATCTTCGCGAACGGGTAAAGCAATGCCAGAAACCATCAGCAGCGCGTGCGACGTCTTCATTTCTCATGCTCTGACCGACAGCGACGTCGCCACGGAAATTGCGAACAATCTGAAATCCGCGGGTTTCGAGACGTTCCGTGCTGGAGTCGTTCCGGCGGGATCGGATCTCGGTGAGGCGATCTGGGACGTTCTGGCGGAGAGTCGTGCTTTGATCGCCGTCATTTCGCCGGACACGCCGACTCATGCGATGAGCCTGGTCGAAATCGGCGCGGCCGCTGCATGGAACAAACCGGTGTTCCTTCTGATCAACGGTTCGTCCTCCGCAAAGCTCCCGTCGGCGCTGACCGGGTATCCGGTGTATCCGCTGAATCGTCTGGAAGACCTGGTTCGAGCGATCCGCGTGGGTTTCACTCCTTTTACGGACGACCAGCGCGCCGCGCTGGCGGAGATCTACCGGGAACTGGGTTCGTCGGCCGACGAACTGAGCCAGTCACCGAAGGCTCTGCGGCACCTGACATCGCGATTCAACCAGCGCGCGGGCACAAAGTATTCCGGCGAACGGCTGCTAAGGGAACTGCTCCGCCTGCGGAAAACCGGCCGGCTTCCACGTCCGCGGGCACGTGCGTGACTGAGTTCACACACGTGCTGCTCAGCAAACGCGGAATGGACAGACGTGGAGTTGAGCAGAAGCACAAATGATGCCGCAATTCAGAAACTTGCGAGCCAACTGGCAGATGACTGCCGCGATGTTCGCCAAGCGCTCCGCCAAAGTCGCTCCGTTTGGCAAGAATCCGGACACGAACCCGATGTGATCGATTGAATAGGAAGCGAATCGAACGGCGGATAGGAATGCCCTCCGCTGCTACGCCTTGTGAATGTCACGGGTCGAGTCGTTCCGTGTGGCTTGCCGGCAGGCAGCGGATCGCGCCACTTCGATGCGAAAAACGCTGGCGAAACCGAGGATTCGGAAATCGCCGCGATTTCCGTCCCGATCCGGCTTGCGGACTCGCGCGCCATAATTATAATCCCCTGTTGAGTAGTGCTTAGGCTCTTCTGCTCTTCTGCTCTTCTGCTCTTCTGCTCTTCTGCTCTTACGGGCCACATGAGCGTGGCCATGGCTTTTCAGGGATGATCCTGGTTCGGCGTTTCCTTTCAGTCACGTGAAAAGGTTGGCGCGATGTCGGGAACTTCACGAGCAATCATCGCCGGGCTGTTGCTTGTTGTTGGCTACAGCGGCTTCCGAATTGTGGAAGATGTTCGGGCACGAACCGGTGATCCCGAGGAACCGTCGACGCAGTCGAATGTGCTTGGTTTGGAGGTTTTCGCCGCGACGCTCGGGCGAATCCCGACTCACGCGGAAGTTGAACGAACGATCACGGTACGGAATCCGACACCGCGGGCGATTCAGATCGATTCACTTCTCGCATCGTGTTCCTGCACCAGCGTCGATCCGATCGCGTTCAATCTCGCGCCGGGAGCATCGCAGGACGTGCGGCTGTTGATTGCGGCGAAGCAGTACCGAGGCCACGGTGACAGCCGGTTTGAGCAGACGGTGACGCTTCAGAGTCACCACGGCACGGCGGAATGTCAGTTTGTGTCGTTGGCCTACGACGCGATCCGGGTTCCGGCGCAGCCGATCTCGTTTCTCGAGCCAATCCGGCTTGGAGATCGTCCCGTGTCCAACGTGGCCGTCGTCCAAATCGCGCCGGAAGTCACCGAAGTGGACGTGACCGTGCCAGGCGATGCCGGGCGGATCATTGATCGTTCTGAGCGAGAGGTCGACGGGACGCGTGAAGTGAGCTTCCGCGTGGAACTCAGTCCGGTCGAGTCAGTCAACCAGGTCACCGTCCCGGTGAAACTTCAGGCGTCTGTCGCAGAGACCGATCCCGCGGTCATGAGTTGGCTGTGTACCGGCACCGTGGACTCCGATGTCAATTACTGGCCAACCAGTCTGGCTGTCGTCGGCGGAGCCAACGCATCGGGTGGCTCTTCCGTGACCGCGCGGGTCTGGTCAAAGAGTGGCCTGAGTCTGGACGACCTGACTGTCGAAATCGGCGGGCTGCCAATCGAAACATCAGTCACAGTCTCGCGGGCCGGTCGCACTGTGGTCCATGTTTCACCATTATCAGATGATGTTCGTCCGGGATCGACGTGCTATGACAACCTGACAATTCACGGTCAGTCGCCGCGGGACGACCGGCCATTTACGATCCGGATAGCGGTGAGCGTTACGAACGTGGCGGCGGCAATCGTGTTGAACACCGATCGCGGTCAATAGCTCGACGTGAGTGTGCCGACCGCGATCCGCCGTTGTATTATGTACGACAACCTTAACCCGGCTTTCGCATTTTTTGGAGTGCGGTGACTTGTCACGGCTTTCGTTTGGTGAGAGGTCAGCCTTTTGAAAGGTCCGGGGTGTACGGAGTGAATCAAAACAAGATCACGGCTCGACCGCCCCACTGCGAGAAATGAAAGCTCCGACAAGTCGGAGCACTCCAAAAGTGCGAAAGCCGAACTTATAGACGCTATCGAACCGGCCGCCACAGATACCGTGATGAAAGGACACAAATCATGACGCCAAAGACATGGCGGACAATCGCAGGCATCGCGATCCTTTGCCACATCGCCGTGCCTTCCGGTTTGCTCGCTCAGTCCGAAGACGAGCAACTGCTGGAGGAGATCCGGGCCGCATGGCAGCAGCGGGCGGATGAAACACCGGCGCTGACCGCCGAGTGGACCATGGACACCAACCCCGACGCGCCAGCAGGCACTCCTGAAGATCCGGAGCCGATGCCGCGCACGCAGTTGCTGGAGATGTACAACGACCTGATACGGGTTGAGGAACGGCATCGCTATTACGACATTGACGGCGGGCCACGCGGATCGATGAGCTGGCAGACAGGCTCGACCTTGGAAAGCTACGATCCCGAAAACGGCTGGCGACAGTTAACGGGTACCAGCGTCTCTGAGTATGAGACGGCTTATATTAACCGCCTCCCCGCTGCGTTCCCCGGTCTGGCGCGTGAGTATTTGTGCTATCTCTGGTATCGCGGAACTTCGGACGCCGTGACAGGTGCTCCGTTTGCTGAGTGGGCCGTCTGCCATGACTCGCGTTTTGGCGGATTCGATCCGAACATCGTCACACTGATACGCGATGAGCCCGGCGATCGGGTGACGTTGCTGTACCTGGAGCGGTCACGGGACTACCTGCCGGTCTCATCCAGGCTCGGGAAACGGCCCCCCGATAATCAACCGATGCTGAACTACGAAGAATGCCAGGCCGTTTTGCGTCCGGGTGATTCAGGTGAGCCGCCGTTCGTGCCAGTCAGTTGGGTCAAGCAGCGTTTTGTTGGTGGTTCGGCCGCTTATCGTCCCGAAATCTGCACGTTGTCAGAGATCAGAACGGAAAGCTCGACTGAGTTTGATCACTACTTCGTGGAATTTCCTGCTGGTCAGGAACCGGCCGATTTTGCCACCTGGTCGATGCCGTCGCCATCGGCGGTGCCGTCCACCGCGAAACTGAACGGCGACAGTGAAACATCGAAGCATCCCCTGCATTGGGGTTACTGGAGTGCATTCGGCTTTGGCGGATTGCTGCTGATCGCGCTCTATCTGAAGTTCAAACGCAGTCCGGTTTAACACCACATTGAAGGAGTTCAGCAATGATGAAACGACAGTACGTTACGGCAGCCAG
>CAZHET010000166.1:0-7844 GCA_964531585.1 uncultured Planctomycetaceae bacterium
CAGGCCGAACGGACTCGTCTGGACGAGGAACGACAGTCCCTTCAGCAGCAGCATGTGGAACGTCAGACAGCGCTGGCGGCGGAACTCGATGATCGCACAGCACAGGTGGATGCCCGTGACACAGAACTGGCAGCTCGCGAAGAGTCACTGCGGATCGAACGCGAACGTCTGGACGAAGATCTGCGCACAGTGCAGCAACAGCAGCAGGACTACGAAGCACTGTCGGTCGACCGTGAGACATTCGACGCCGAGATGTCTGAAAAGCTGAGTGCATTGAACGAACGAATTGCCGCAGGGGAAGCACGCGACGCTGAGCTGACCGCTCGTGAGCAAACGCTTCAGGCCGAACGGACTCGTCTGGACGAGGAACGACAGTCCCTTCAGCAGCAGCATGCGGAGCGTCAGACAGAGCTGGCGGCCGAAGAGGAAGCCGCCGAAGCTCTGCGGGCTCAGCGGCGCGCGGATCTGGACGAACGCGCGGCCGCACTGGATGCCCGCGATGGCGAACTGACCGCGCGTGAAGAATCACTGCGAGTTGAACTGCAGAGGCTGGACGATGAAACGCAGTCCCTGCAACTGCAGCGCGACGAGCTGGTTGCTCTGGCAATCGAACGCGATGGTTCCGATGCGGCTCGCGAAGTGCTGACGGCGGAACTGGACGCGGTTAAGACGCAACTGGCCGCGGTGACCTCGGAACGCGACGAACTGGCGACAGCAATCGACGAACTGCGGAGTGCGTTCGATACAGTTCGTGAAGATCTGGTCGCTCAGCAGCAAATGCTGGAACAGCAGGCTGAACAGGACGAGCAGCGCAGCAGCTCGCTGGAGAACGAACTGAACCAGCGCGCTCAGGTGCTCGATCAGCGCGAGGAAGACATCCAGCAACGCGGTCAACTGATCGCTGAATCGGAGAACGAACTGGCAGCTCAGCAGCGACAGGTGGAAGAAGCCCGCCAGCAGCTCGAACAGGCTCGCTCAGAACTGCAGGAATCTCTTTCACATCCCGCGATGCCGCTGCCGGCCGAATTCGTCGGCGAAGCGTTCGGCCACCAGCTGAATCCGGCGGAAGATTTTGCCGCAGACGTTCCGGCCGACGATGCTTCGGCGATGAGAGCCTTCGCCTGCGACGCAGCAACGGAATCCGACGAAGCAGTGACAGCACTGCATCCGTTGCGCCGGTTCGACGACCCGGCTGACTGCGGCCAGCCAGATGAATTAGAGGATGGCAGCGCTTTCGATGCGGCTGACACGTTCGATCGGCCGGAGACATTCGAACCGGCTGACGAGATCACACCGGCAGGCGAGTTCGAATCGGCAGGCGACTTCACACCGGCAGGCGAGTTCGAATCGGCTGACGAGTTCACACCGGCAGGCGAGTTCGAATCGGCAGGCGAGTTCGAATCGGTTGACACATTTGAGCAGAGCATGGCTGCGGTGCCGACCGACGAATTCGAGCAACCGTCTGAGTTTTCGTCGGACGAGCACTCCTTCGCTGCCACCGGTCTGCCGACAGAGGACGCTTTTGCAGCCGACGACTTCGCAGCGGAGTCCTCCTTCACGCTGCCGGACGAGTTTGCTTCGTCAGGTGAGTTCGGGGAGTCAGGCGAATTTGCAGACACAGGCGACCGCTTCGAAACAGCCGCCGATGGAAGCGATTTCGAAGCAGGCTTTACGCTCGGTGAAGGCGTCGAGAGCCATCAGGCGGAACCGTCTGAGATTTCCAGTGATGGCGATTCGGAGGAGTCCGGCGAAGGTCGGAAGAAGTCCGGCACCACCGCTCTGCGTTCCGAGCTGGCTCAGTTGTTTGGCATCAGCAGCGATTCGATTCCGGTGTCGTCAGCGTCGAAGGATTCCGTGAGCGGTGACACGCTGAGTGACGTGGAGGCGGTGGAAATGCGGTTCTCCGAGAACCAGCATCTGCTGCTGGACTCCGACGACGCTCAGGAAGTTGCCGAGGAAGAAACGGACGAGGAGCAGGACTTCGTCGCCAGCTACATGGAGCAACTGCTGGCCCGCAACCGAGGTGCCGCGGGCGGTCAGTTGCCGCGGGAACTGTCGCCTCGCGACAAGGCTCCGCGGCCAAAACCGCAGAACGCGTCGCTGCTGGAAGCTTACATGTCGGGCAATCTGAAACTGGATGCAGACGGCCAGCCTGTCGCGGCTCCCGGATCTTCGGCGATCCCGACAGTGCCGCGCCCAAGTCGGCCGAAGCAAAAGATTGATCCGGATGCCCTGCGTCAGAACATGAATTCGTTCCGCGAAGTGTCGGCACAGTCCGTCGAGAAAGCGCTGGCCTCACATGCTCTGAAGAAGCAAAAGAATGCTCTGCTGATGCGACAGGTGCTGCTGATCAGCCTGTGCATCGGCACCGTGCTGATCATCGGGACCAGGCTCGCGGGCGTTATAGATTCGATCCTGGGACCACTGCTGATGATTGGCGCGGTGATCGCCTCTGCTGCGGAACTGTTTCACCAGAAGAAGAAGCTGCAGCGCGGAACGCTGCCCGCCGACGAACACGGCGATGCCGCACTCGATCAGGCAGCCGCGAACTCAGCGACGCCGAGCGAATAGCAACCTTCACGCGGGCACGAAGGTGTCCGCAGCGACAGGTGTCAGCCAGCGGCTGACACACACGACGAGGCTGGCGTTGTCCGGATTCAGGACGACGTCAGCCTCGTTCCGGTTAGTGAACCTGCAAGTGCGTTACTACGGTGCTTTGACCAGAGTGCCGTCATTGCGGCTGAGATGACGGTGCCAGCGGCGAACGGCGTCATTGCGTCGGCTGTGATCTCCGTCAGCGTAAAAGCTGTAACGTTCGTCGGTCAGTTGTTCGAGGTTGTAGATTGCCAGTTCCCGCACGGCCGCCCGATCGCTTTCCAGCATGCTGACAAGCCAGGTGCTGGTGTCGCGATCTTCCGCCGCCACCTGACTAACTCCCTTCAGCAGTCGCAGCACGGCGTCGATTTCTCCCATTGGCAGACGATTCTCCAGCGCGTCTGTGACCAGCACCTGGTTGCTTTCCTTCTGGTACATTGCCTGCCGCAGACCATCGATTGCAGCTCGCCGGACGGCCTCCGAATCGGACTTCAGCAGCAGCCCCAGCAACCGATCGATGTCGCGAGTCATCGACAGAATCCCGGTTGCCAGTGTTGCGATCTGCGGATTGCGGTCGTTGCTGAGCGTCTCTGCCGCTGTCGACAGGGATGAAGTCTGAGCGAACGCCTGTGCCAGGCGGCTGCGCAGTTCTTCCAGTTCCGGAAGGGCCGGGCTGGTCAGGCTGTAAATCCATTCAGGAACGACTCCCAGTTGTCCCGGCGGCGAGACATTCACTGTCGAGACGGAAGTATCGTCGGCGACCCACGAAATCATGCGGCCTTTGGAGATCTCCTGTGCAGGCTGATCGCCAGGCAGAGTCACCAGCACACTTCCTTCCGCAGCGTAGACAGTGATCTGCACGAGGTTGCCGATCGGCAGTCGGTTCAGGCGGAACGCAGTTCTGGTCGTTGTCGCCAGTGCAGCCGGTTCATCGCCTGCCGCTGCAGCACCCGCCGGTTCATTGTCGGCTGCGTCAGGCTCAGCGACCGTCGGTGCAGCAGGCGGTGCAGCAGGCGGCTGAAATCCGGCCAGCAGCAACTGCGGCAGCGGTGCGACTTCCACACCCACCACCGTATCCGGCGTCTGCAGAGTCAGCCTGGTGGCCCCCGCTCCGGCCGCCAGTCGAAATTCGACGGGCTGACCTTCTTTGGCGACCGGATTCGTCGGGTCATGACGAACGACCATGCGTCCTTCCAGCAGCTCGACGCCGGGAACACCCTGATTGATTCCGCGAACAAGTGCCGGGCCGGCGACGATGGTCGACCAGCCAGATTGCTGAGCAGCCAGTCCAAACTGAAGCGGCTCAAACACGCCGACGACGTTGCGGGTTGCAACGGAGGCCCAGTCGGGCGGAGACAGTGGATCGACGGTATTGATCAGAGACCACTCGCCGGAATCCGAATTCCAGACCGCCGCCATTTTGTGCCGATCCGTCGCTGTGAAGCGATGAGAAGGCGGCAGCGGAGCAGCGTCTCCTGCCGGGTCAGCGGGCACCGCGGCCGGAAGGCCTGCCGCGACATCCGGCTCTTTTCCTGCAGATGCCTCGTTGGGTTCGCTGCCTTGTGCGACCCTGGAATCGGGCTGCTGCGCGCCAACCGGCTCAGCGACCGAAGCGCCGGAATCCTGCGGAGCGGCAGCATCTGCCGGGCTTGCTGCGTCAGTGCCTGTGGCAGTGTTGTCGGGCGTACCGGCCGCCTCATCGCTGTCGCCAGCCGGACCTTTGTCGGCGGCCGTGTCGTCCGCGGAACCGTTGCCGTCAGGGTTCAGCAGCGCACCAGGTTCCTGACGCAGCGCCCCTTGTCCAGCGTCATCGACGGCTGCGAGCTGAGCATCATCGCCGCCGCGGAACAGATTCGAATCGGTCAAAATCAGGGCCAGCCAGCCAACCAGCAGGACGACCACCAGCCAGAGCGGTGACCAGCGCTGAGTCGTCGGCTGTGCAGGTGCGAGCGGAGCCCACGCGTCGGCATCCGTGTCGCTGCTGGTTTCGGTCACGGCGGCAGGCTCCGACGAATTCGCGCGGGTGTGAGGATCCAGCGCATAAAGTCGCTCGCGAACCCGCGATTCCAGCTCGACGGTTTCCCCCAACAGTCCCAGAATCTGGTGTGATGCAGCCACTTCGGCCAGCGAGAAGTCTGATGACAGCACTTCCTTTTCAATGATCGCCACAACTTCGGGCGTCAGTTGATCGTCCAGGTACTCGGCAATCAGGTTGGCATCGATGACCTTCCGCTGCGGGTCTGGCACGCCCAGACGACGCTTGCGGACGACGTCTTTGATACGATCGGCAAGCTCCGTCGCAAACGGACTTGTCGAAATCTTCTGCCCGATTTCCCGCGCATTCACAGGCGAAAGCCTGTCATCCAGGTACGCCAGCAGTGTTCTGAGTGTCAATCGCATGAGTTCGCGCCTGTGTATGGCTGTCGAAGGAGAATCCGTCGGAAACACATCCGCCACTAACATGAGTGGCAGCAGACGTCCGCTTTCGTGCAGGAATCCGAAAAGAATCTCCGATTCGTGCCGGAAGCGGTCCGGCGGGACCGTCTTCGGGCTAAACTCCGGCTTTCCACCCGCGCTACGCTCCGCCGGAGAACTCCGATGCCTGACCGAATCCCGCTGCTGCTGATCTTTCTGCTGACGTTGTCCGCCGGCGCGGATTTCCTTCCTGCGGCAGAGTCTGCTCAGCCGGAACGCCCCAACATTGTGTTCGCATTTGCCGATGACTGGGGACGCTATGCCAGCGCGTACGCCGCCATCGAGAAAGGCGGGCCGAGCGACATCATTCACACGCCGAATTTCGACCGCATCGCGAACGAAGGTGTTCTTTTTACGAATGCATTCGTGAATGCGCCGTCATGTACTCCGTGCCGTAGTTCGTTGCTGTCCGGACAATACTTCTGGCGCACCGGCCGCGGCGCTATTCTGAACGGAGCCGTCTGGGATGAACGCATTCCCAGCTATCCGCTGGTTCTGCAGCAGGCCGGCTACCACATCGGCTTCACCGGCAAAGTGTGGAGCCCCGGTCCCCCCGCCGATGCTCCGTACGGTGCCGCCGCCAACCGCTACGCAAAGCACGGCGGCAGGTTCAACGGATTCAGTCAGTTCGTCAGTCAGCAGGCAGACATCGAAGCCGCAAAGCAGATACTGCTGGACGAAGTCCGCGGCAACTTTCAGGACTTCCTGAACGATCGACCCGACGGCCGGCCGTTCTGCTACTGGTGGGGACCGACCAACTGTCATCGCAAGTGGATTCAGGGTTCCGGTCAGAAACTCTGGGGACTGAATCCCGACGAACTGACGGGAAAACTGCCCGCGTTTCTGCCGGACGTTCCGCTCGTGCGGGAAGACTTTGCCGACTATCTGGGCGAAGCCATGGCGTTCGACGCCGGACTGGGTGTGCTGCTGGAAGAATTGCAAAACACCGGCGAACTGGACAACACGCTGATCGTTGTCAGCGGCGATCACGGTGCTCCGGGATTTCCCAACGGTAAATGCAATCTGTACGACTTCGGCACTCACGTCGCTCTGGCAGTTCGCTGGCCGGCGAAGATCCCAGGTAACCGAGTCGTGCATGACTTCACCGTGCTGCCCGACCTGGCACCGACTTTTCTGGATGCCGCCGACGAACCGATTCCCGACGTCATGACGGCGCGCAGTCTGTTGCCCGTTCTGACATCCGAAAAACGGGGTGTCGTTGATCCGCTGCGCGACGCCGCTGTGACCGGTCGCGAACGGCATGTCGGCAAAGCTCGCAACGACTGGCTGCCGTATCCTCAGCGAGCCATCCGCACCAAAAACTTTCTGTACATTCGCAACTTCCAGCCCGATCGCTGGCCGATGGGAACCGGTCCGGGCTACGGAACTCCCGCCGCCGAGATGCCGGATTTCGAGCCGCTGCGCGAAGACACTTACGCCGCGTTCGCCGATATGGATGCAAGTCCGACGAAGGCCTGGGTTGTGCGCAACTGCGAACGCGACCCGCAGCAGCGCCGGTTCTTCGATTTCGCATTCGCTCGGCGTCCCGCGGAAGAACTCTACGACCTGCGCAGCGACGCAGATCAGGTCATGAATATCGCCGACGATCCGCAGTACGCCGACGTGAAATCCGATCTGGCGGCTCGACTGATGGAAGTGCTGACAGAAACCGGCGACCCGCGAGTCACCGGCGACGGCTCGACATTCGACAAGCCGCCCTATTCCGGCGACTGGCAGCGATAGCACGTCGCCGGAATTCGCATCAGACGCCCAACAACCCTGCACCGCGTCAACGCGGCCGTTCTATCTGACGGAAAGGGCAAGGGATGGCGACGTCATTCCACCGGCGACGTCACTGGGAGGGCGAGGCTCCTGCCGAGCCGCGTGTGCAAGCGTGCCTGATGACGACCGTTGTGCTGTCGCGGCTGTTGCCCGTGCGCTACGGCAGCGGCATCACTTCCACTTTGCGAATGCTGACTTTGCTGCCGGGATCATGCTGCTGAAAAGCGAAATGCCCTTCCTTGAATGTCAGTGCAAAGTCCAGGTATTCGTAAAGTTCGTTTCCGTCGACGGTCACTTTGATTCTGGTGATTTCTCTGCCACGCCACACGTCGTCGCGAACTTCCAGATCGTAGGTGAACCACGTGTCCGGCTTCACATGCTGCTGATAGACATGGCACATCCCGTAGAGTGAGCCGGTACGGATCGGGTCGGTATGAGTGCTGTCAATCTGAGCTTCGTAGCCGTCAGTGAACCCGGGTCTGCGAGTTGTCCGAAAGTACAATCCGGAATTGCCGCCGTCGTTGATCTTAATCTCCGCCCGGTAGCGAAAGTTCCGGTACGGTCCCTTCGTGCATACGAGCATCGATGCCGGTCCGGACCCCTGAATCATGCCGTCGCTGACTTCCCAGACGCTCTTGTCATCGCCAATTTTTTCCCAGCCTTCAAGGCTCTTGCCGTCAAACAGCGAGACCCATTCGGAGTCCTGAGCGGACGCGCTGGTGGCAACCAACACGGTCAGCATGGCGGTCAATGTGCGAATCAGACGAACAGCAGACATGAGCAGTTTCCCTGGTTGTGGTACAGGCGATTCGCCTGCGTCAGTAGCGGCAGAAACGCGGGCAGGCTGCCCGCTAAACAGTAGCATTGTCACTGTACCAACGTTGCCGCTCCACGCAATGATGACGTTCGCCGTCCAGTGGCGATCGCCGCATCCGCTGCGATTGAGTGCGTCGACGATGGCTTTCCACTGTCAACGAAGGCTTTCCACTGTC
>CAZHET010000166.1:7944-11954 GCA_964531585.1 uncultured Planctomycetaceae bacterium
GGCTTTCCACTGTCAACGAAGGCTTTCCACTGTCAACGAAGGCTTTCCACTGAGGTGACGTGCCAGTATGCTCGCCGCGCAATTTGTCGCTGTTCATGATCCCCTGGAGCACGCTCATGGCGCAGGAGCCACTGCCGCAACGTTCGGTGGAAATCCCGCCCGAACTCGCTGACTTCACGAACATCACCGTGCTGCCCGTTCAGTGGGGTGATATGGATGCCTTTGCCCACGTGAACAACGTGGTCTACTTTCGATGGTTCGAATCCGGCCGGATCGCTCTGCTGGATGAGCTGTCGTCGGATGTGAAGATGCAGGCCGGCAAAGTGGCTCCCATTCTGGCGTCGATCAAGTGTGACTATCGCCGACAGCTCCATTTTCCCGACACGGTCCATGTCGGCTCCAGAGTCAGCCGGCTGGGGCGCACCAGCGCCGACATTCAGCACGTGGTGTTCAGCGAGAAGCAGTCGGCCATCGTCGCCGAAGGTTTGTCGGTGATTGTGTTCTTCGACTACGCCACCAATCGCCCTGTGCGGATTCCTGACGCGCTGCGGGAGCAGTTCGGCGATGCCGGTCACGGCTCGCAGACCGGTCATGGTGAAGAAGCGGAACATTCCCCGGCGGCGCAGTAGCCACAGCCGGATCAATTCCGTCACAATGAACCCGTCACACTCGCGCGGCGGTTGCGGTGTCACAGGCACCGTTGCCTGGCATCACGTCGCCGGTCCCTTCACGCAGGAGAACCGAACATGAGACGAATTGCTTTTCTTTCGCTGGCCGGCCTGATGCTGGCAGGAGGACTCACGATGGCTCAGGCCGCTGATCTGAAACCAGGCGACGAAGCCCCGCCGTTCGAACTCACGGGCAGCGACGGGAAGACGTACAAGCTGGAAGACTTCAAGGGAAAGCAGGCCGTCGTAATGGCCTGGTATCCGAAAGCTTTCACCGGCGGCTGAACGAAGGAGTGCCTGTCGTTCCGTGCGAACGGCGAAGCGATCCGGGAATTCAACGTGGCTTACTTCACTGCGAGCTGTGACAGCGTGGAGAAAAACACGGAGTTCGCCAAGAGCCTGGATCTCGATTATGTGATCCTGAGCGACCCGGAAAAGAATGTTGCCAAAGCCTTCGGCGTGGTCCACGAAGGCCGCGAAGTCCCCGAACGATGGACTTTTATCATTGGCGAGGACGGCAGAATTGTCCATGTCGACAGGATGGTCAAAGCCGACAGCCACGGTGAAGACATCGTCGCGACACTGGAGAAACTGAAGATCCCGAAGAAGAAAGAGTGACCCGCCGGAAAGGCGACAAGTCGCGTCGCGTGGCTGATCCATGGCACGCTCTGCTTTGATGGCAGGGCGTGCCTTTTTTTACGTCGGACGGACGGAGCGCCATCCCGGAATCCATCGTGTCCGACTTTGAACTCCGCGCCTTCCCGGCACGAGCCGTCCGGTGCTGCCGTCGGGGTTGCCGCAGGTGATGAATTCGCCGGCCGCTGATCGGCTGTGCGCCGTGATGCGACCCGACAGGAACTGTCGAAATCTGGAAAGATTTCGGTAGAGCTTGGGATTGACAATTCTCCAATTCCTGGTCGAATCCCGCACCTGTCGGATGTTGGCAACGGATCGCCTTCGCGAAAACCGTCAGCCGGGCTTTTGGGAATTCTTTTGGAAGCCTTGAATGCACAATGATGGTGTTGACCTCGGTCATGCTGACGACGTTTCTGCAATCGGCGAAGACGAGCCGCCGGGACCACTGCTAACCGCAGCCGCTCCTCAACAGTTTGATGTTCAGAGATTCGAAATCGAAACGGTGACCGGCCGGCCCGTTTCGCCTCGCCCGCCTCGCAAGTCCGGCCGTCGCAAAGCTGCTGAGCTTCCGGCTGATGCTCGCCCGTCCGCCTCCGTTCTTGCGGAGCCCCGGCGAGACAGCCATGCGATAATTTCGGTTCACGACCCCGCTCGTGTTCCGCCTGTTCGCAAGTCACCGCCGCGACGTCGAATTGCCGTCAACCCCCGCACTCGCGCGTTCCGCAAACGCTTTTTTCCCGACATCACCGAACGTCAGTGGAATGACTGGCGCTGGCAGTCTCAGCACCGCATCCGCCGGCTTGAACAGTTCGAGCAGATGGTTTCACTGTCCGGCGACGAACGTGATGCCCTGGTCCGCGGTGGCACCATGCTTCCCGTCGGCGTCAGCCCGTACTACATGAGCCTGCTGGACGCCGACGATCCGCTGCACGGCCTGCGTCGAACGGTGATTCCCACGACGGACGAGTTCGTTCGCACGCCGGGAGAAGCCGACGATCCGCTGGGTGAGGACGGCCACAGTCCGGTGCCGGGTCTGGTGCATCGCTATCCCGACCGCGTGTTGCTGCTGCCGCTGGACTTCTGTTCGACATACTGCCGCTATTGCACGCGGTCACGCGTCGTCGGGCATGGCGAAATGGTGCCGAACGAACGCCGACTGGAAGTCATCTTTCAGTACCTCGAACAGGCCGTGCAGGTTCGCGACGTACTGATTTCGGGCGGCGACGCGCTGGCGCTCAGCGATGACAAGCTGGACTGGATTCTGTCACGGCTGCGATCGATTCCGCACATCGAATTTGTTCGCATCGGAACGAAGATGCCAGCCGTGCTGCCACAGCGCATCACGGATTCCCTGGTGCGAGTTCTGCGGCGATATCATCCGCTGTGGATGAGTGTGCATTTTCTGCATCCGGAAGAATGCACGCCCGAATCGCGAGTCGCCTGTGAACGTCTGGCCGACGCCGGCATCCCGCTTGGTTCGCAGACGGTGCTGCTGCGCGGTGTGAACGACAGCGTGGACACAATGAAGCAGCTTGTGCATCGCCTGCTGCTGATGCGAGTCCGGCCGTACTACCTGTACCAGTGCGATCCGATCAGCGGGTCGGAACACTTCCGCACTCCGGTCAGCAAGGGGCTGGAAATCATCGAAGGTCTGCGCGGCCACACCACGGGCTATGCCGTGCCGAACTACGTGATCGACGCTCCCGGCGGTGGCGGAAAAATTCCGCTGCAGCCCGACTATACGCTCGGACGCGACGGAGACTGGCTGCGGCTGCGCAACTTCGAAGGCCGCGAATTCCGATATCGCGACCCGCTGGAAGGCTGAGCAATGTCGGCCGACGATTTTCTGTGCGCTCGTTGCGCTCGCCATCAGGTGACGTGCTGCCAGCGCCGCGACATTTATGTGACCCCGGGCGACGTTCAGCGAATCGGCCAGCACACCGGGTTTGCCGACTTCACGGAATTGCGAGCTCCCGACGATCCCCATTACCTCGATCAGGACGACGATCCCGTCTGGAGCGAACACGTTTTTCAACCCGACGGCCGACGCCGCGTGCTGAAGCGGCAGCCGAATGACGACTGTGTTTTTCTGACGGACCAGGGCTGCCGCCTGCCGCTGGAAACCCGGCCGCTGGTCTGCCGTCTCTATCCGTTTGACTACGATGCCGACGGCCTGCATGAAGCTCCGGCTCCGGGCTGCCCGCTGGAACTGCTGCGCCCCGGTCAGGAACTTCTGCCGACGCTCAACATGGAGGAAACCGCAGCTCTCCGCTGGCATCGGCAGTTGTACGCAGAAATCCGCCTCGAGTATGGACCCGCGACATGCACATCGGACTGACGTACGACCTGCGAGACGCCTACCTGGCCGCCGGCTACAGCGAGGATGAGACGGCGGAATTCGATCGCGCCGACACGATCGACGCGATTGCTGATGCGCTGCGGGCACTGGGACACGACGTGGACCGGATCGGCCACGCCCGGCAGCTCGTCCAGCGGCTGGCCGCCGGTGACCGCTGGGATCTGGTGTTCAACATCTGCGAAGGTCTGCACGGACCGGGCCGCGAAGCTCAGGTGCCCGCGATGCTGGACGCCTTCGAAATCCCGTACACCTTTGCCGACCCGTGCGTGATGTCTGTGTGTCTCGACAAAGCGATCACGAAATGCGTCGTCCGCGACGCCGGTCTGCCCACTCCACGCTTCGCCGTT
>CAZHET010000167.1:0-7256 GCA_964531585.1 uncultured Planctomycetaceae bacterium
CTTGAAGGCTTTGTGGGCGAGATAGCGGTGATATCCCAGGCAAATTCCAACGCTGCAGGTCAGCCAGTGAAACGCCAGGCACACAATCAGACCGGTCCACGAAAAGAAGAACGGAGCGGCCAGGCAGCCCGCGTGAACGGCGATCAGAAATCCCGTCACCACCCAGTCAATGTTGTCCTTCCGCAGGCTGTCTTTGGAAAATGCCTGCTTCAGGGTTTCCGTGTCCTCTTTTGCCTGCCGACGCCGAGCTTCTGCTTCCGGGGAAATCGTCGTGGGAATCCCCAATGTCGAAATCGTGCTGCTCATTGAAGTCGTACTTTCTTAGGCGGTGCCGACCAAACGGTCTCAACGCCTGCTGTGATTTCTGCCGCGAACCGCGGGACTTCTTCCGTGAAGTTTCCTGAACAACGGCTCCCTCGCGAGGGAACAATACGAGCGTTATCGTCGCGCCTCAACGTGGCTGCGTCCCGCGGCAGTCAAACATTCGTCAAAAGTTTGTAAATGACACAAGTGTTTTCCATGCAAGTAGTTGTGGCTGTTTGTTCTTGCTGTTCAATCGGAGGCGTGAAACGTGAGTTCTCAGATTCCAGATTGACTGCAGGAGCCCCGGAATTCGGGAAAACTGCACCCACGGGACTGACGTTTTCGTTGTGGCTGATAGACTGGTGACATGTCATCCGCCGTCTGAGTTGACTACACCTGCGCTGACCGCTGCTGGTTGCGTTGACTCGCGGCGATTCGGTGCGGGTTACCCGGCAGAGTTTTGTGGGCAGGACCGTGAGGTCCCCGACGGAACTAAAACGCTTGAAACAGGAAGAGACGCAATGACGGAAGAAAGCAGGATCAGGCTATGGAACGGCGAAATCTGCACGTTCGCCATTTCAATGGCAGTATTGGCCGTCGGCGGGTGCGGCGTCGCGGAACAGGATGCTCCCGGACCCGTGATGACCGCGGGCAGCCACGATGATCACGGACACGGACACGCTCATCCGGAAACACTGGCCGAGGCAATTACAGAACTCAAAGAATTGCGGGACACCGTCCGGGATGCATTTGCGAAAAATGACGAAGATGCCGCTCATGGGCCGCTGCACGATGTCGGTCACCTCCTGGAAGACGTGAACGAGCTGGCCGAAAAGTCAGCCCTGACCGCTGAGCAGCAGGCGACGATCAGGACGTCGACAGACACGCTGTTCGACGCATTCGGTGCTGTAGACAATACGATGCACGGCAAAGAAGGGTCGACATGGGACGAAGTCTCCGGAAAGATCGACGCGGCCATCGACGCGATGGCCGCAGCGGCGAGCGGTGCTGCCGGAAACTCCGCAGCCGAACCAGCTGCTGCCGAAGCAGAGGGCGACGGAGCTGCAACCCCTGAGTCGCCTGAAACCGAATCGCCTGAAACTGTATCGCCGGAATAGGAGGCGTCATGATGGCCGCTCACCACACACCATTCCTTGCGGTGTTGTTGTCGGCACTCACCGTCGTCGGTTGCGGTGGTCCTGGCGAGAATTCCGAACTGCAGGCTCTGCGGCAGAAGCTGATCGCCGGACAGCCTGCCGACAATGTTGTTGCAATCGAAGATGTGCGCCAGCACCTTCAGGACGGCGAACGAGAACCTGGAACGGAAGTCACCGTGCGCGGTCGCATCAATGCGGGCGATATCTCGCCTTGGGAACCTGGCAAAGCCGCGTTCGTGTTGACCGATGCGACCGGGCATGATGACGACGATGAACACGATCCTCACGAGTGCCCGTTCTGCAGCCGCAAGATCGAAAGCATGATTGCTCACGTGGAATTCCGCGACGACGCGGGGCAGGTTATCGCAGTGGATGCTCGTGAACTATTCGATGTGCAGGACAAGCAACTGGTAGTCGTCCGGGGTGCGGCGTCGCTGGACGATTCCGGGATCCTGCAGTTGTCGGCGAGGGACCTGTTCATCCGGCGGTGACGACGATCGATGCCCTCGCTCACAATTCTGAAGCTCGGCGGCAGCCTGCTGGACCTTCCGGATGTTGTGCTGCGCATTTCCGCGTTGATTCGTCGCCATGAAATCGCTCAACCGCTGATCGTTCCCGGTGGTGGCGAAGCCGCTGATCTGGTGCGTGCATGGTCCGTTCGTTTCTCACTCAGCGAACTTGCGGCGCACTGGCTGGCGATTGAGGCGATGTCGCTGAACGCACGACTTTTGGCAGCGGCCGATTGTGCTGTGCAGACTGATCACGCTTTGCAGTTGGTGTCGACCCGAGCCGCAGCAGTGGAAGCGCTGGCCAAAAACCGATTGCCGGTGTTTGACGCTGCCGCTGGCCTTCGATGTGCGGAGGTTCAGGAAATCGACGACTGCGGCGCTCCGCCGGCGGAAGCATTGCCTCAGTCGTGGAATGTGACCAGCGATTCGATCGCTGCCTGGCTGGCACTGCGCTGGCAGGCCAACTCCGTCTGGCTGTTGAAGTCAGTCGGCACCGACGGCAAGACCTGTGACGAGCTGGCTGCCGCGGGTGCCATTGATCAGCACTTCGCCACCTGTGCGTGTGCAGTGCGGGAGATCTTGTGGGTCAACCTGAGATCTTCGCCGCATGATCCGGTGCGGCTTTGCTGCGACCGGTGACGCCCGCTCGATCGGGCGGTCATCGCTTCGATCTGTTGGCCGTAGTGGTCGGGCGCGTGGCGTGAGTTGCTTAACCGCACCGCAATCGGCGTGCGTTTCAGGGAAACGGGAAAAAATTTGACCGATGGCGTAAGCCGCTCACGCTGTTGGGCTTGCGGCAAAACAAGGATGACAATCTGACGCTGTCCAGCGCGATCGACTCAACCCCCGTCGCGACACCCGCGGCAGTCTCATCTGGAGTCGATTCAGGGGAGCTTCCGCACTCCATGCGAACGAGCCGCGACGACTGCGCATGTGAAAAGGGCCAGGGAAGCACAGCGTTTCGGCGGCCCTTTGGCAATTTTCCTGTTCAGCAGGCAATGCTGCCGGACTGCCTTGTCGTTACTTCGCCGCGTTTGGGCACGCGCCGCCGGTTTCTGCCAGAGACGTCTTTTGTTCGGTAATCACCGGCCACTGAGACGCCATTTCGGCGTTTAGCTCTTTGTAGCCTGCCCACTGTTCCGGCAGGTTATCCTCGTGGAAAATCGCTTCGACCGGGCATTCCGGCACGCATGCCTCGCAGTCAATGCATTCATCCGGATGGATGACGAGGATCTGTTCGCCTTCGTAAAAGCATTCCACCGGGCAAACCACAACGCAGTCGGTGTATTTGCAGTTAAAGCACGGCTCGGCAACGATGTGTGTCATGAATTTACGTTCCTGAGTTCGGATCAGATAAAAAGCGGCCGGACGCGTCTCCGCAGCAGCCTGGCGGCAGTTTTATGACATCTGTTTCGGCATTTTCCAATAGCGACGCCGGGCCAAAGATGCGTTAGACAAATTGAGACACAGTCTCGACAGCGTCGTTCGGACAGCGATGCTGAACGGCAGAGAAAACACGCCAAAAGTGTCAGGATTTCGGGCTCAGGTACGTCCTAACCGGCAGTGGCCGAGAAAGTTACGGTGTCTCGCTGGCAGGTTCGGCAGTTCCCGATTCTCGGATCGGAACTATTGTTGCAGTCGTTGAAATCATCCATGTGAATCGGACCGAATTCCGGAATCGACCGAACATGTTCCCGATTCGTCGAATTTCGCCCGTTTTCAGGCGGAGTTCGGCGAAGAAATCCCACGACGTTTCGCTCAAAAAAACGATATCAAAGACGTACGAACCACGGGTAACCTAAGAACTGCGGGTCTGGGTGCAGGATGCCGGTGACATTTTGCAGAAAGCCAGTAAGCCATGCCTCTGACCGAAAAAGACAGACGACTTGTCAATGACCTGTTGAGCGGCACGCCAGGAGCGTGGTGTCAGTTCGTTGACCGCTATTCGAGCCTGATCGTGCAGGTCATTCGTCACACAGCTCACGCTCACAGCCTGAAGGTCACGCGGGACGACGAGGACGATTTGGTGTCCGACACATTTTCGGCGCTGCTCGAACGCGACCTGGCCCCGATTCGGGCGTTTCGAGGCGGCAGTTCCTTCGCGACGTATCTGACTGTGATCGCACGGCGGATCACGATCAGGAAGCTGACTCAGCGGCGGTATCGTGAAGCCCTCGGGCATGTGAACGCTCACCATGCCGCGGTTGATGTTGCTGCTGATCCGGGCCACGAACCTACCGTCGACGCGGCTGATGAGGTTGATTCGCTGATGGCGGCGCTGCCGGAACAATCCCGGGCCGCCATGCGGTTGTTCTATATTGGTGGAGATTCGTACCGGCAGATTGGTCGCAAGCTTGGTGTGCCCGTCAATTCTGTCGGGCCGCTCCTGTCGCGCGCTATCGCGACCCTCCGGCGAAATGCGACGCCCCGCCCATGAAGCGGGCAAGACAAGCGGGCAAGACGCGCCAGAGCTTCGCGGACAAAACGTCGGCAACCCGGCTTTTCCGGTCTCGGTCTGCTTGCATCAGAAAACGTCGACGGCCAGAATGGCGAACCTGCGCAGACTAAGTGTCCGCGCCGCATCGCATCCCGCTGACGAAAGGTCAGACTTTGCTGCGGCGACGGTTCACATCTGCTGCTTCCCCGATTCCTGAATTCCGTTCGAAGGTTTGAGGCCAGGTCTATGAAGTTTCTTGAAGGTCACACGGTCGGTATCGATCTCGGAACCACGTATTCGGCGATCGCTTATCTGGGTGAAGACGGAATTCCGACGGTAATCAACAATGCGGACGACCGACCGATCACTCCGTCTGTTGTGCTGCTGGACGAAGACCGCGTTGTCGTCGGCCCGTCCTTCGAACGGATCTCGTTCGCGGATCCCAGTCAGATTGTTGAGGCCATCAAGCGAGAGATGGGCAACAAGGATTACTTCGTCGTCTATCAGAACAAGAAGCTGACGCCGGAATTTGTGTCGGCTCTGATTCTGAAAAAAATGAAGCAGGATGCTGAAAAGCGCATTGGTCCGATTACCAATGCTGTTGTCACGGTGCCCTACTACTTCAACGATGTGCGGCGCAAGGCCACTCAGGATGCCGGAAGGATCGCCGGCCTGAACGTGATCGACATTATCAACGAGCCGACGGCTGCAACGCTGGCCTACGCATGGGGCAAAGGCGAACTGGGCCGAACTGACCTGCAGAAAGAAGAGAAAACAATTCTGGTCTACGACCTGGGCGGCGGAACATTCGACGTGACGGTCGTGCGCTACACGCCGACCAATTTCCGCGTGCTGGCAACCGACGGAGACGTCATGCTGGGCGGGCTCGACTGGAGTAAGCGGCTCGCCGACCACCTTGTCGAGCAGTTCAGGCAGAAGTTCAGCCTGAATCCGGCGGAAGACGCGGAAACGATGCTGAAGTTTCATCAGGAATCGGAAGATGCGAAACGTGACTTGAGCAGCAAGTCGCAGATTCCGATCAGCGTTTACTACAAGGGCAAAACGCTTTCCGTGTCCTTGTCGCGCGCTGAATTTGAACGCATGACAGCGGATCTCCTGCAGCGCACCAAGGACACGACCGAACTGGTGATGCAGCAGGCCGGGATCAGGCCTGGTTCGCTGGACGAAGTTGTCCTCGTGGGCGGTTCGACGTACATGCCAGTGGTCGAACAGATGCTTCGCGAAGTCACAGGCCGGGAGCCATCGCGAGAGCTGCTGCCGGAACGAGCCGTCGCAGAAGGAGCGGCGATTCACGCGGCCATTCTGCAGGCTCGCCACGGCGATGGCTCCAGCAAACTTGCTGAAACTGTGCAGAAGCGTCTGAACAGTGTGCGCACCAGCGACGTGAATTCACACTCGCTGGGAATCAAGATTACGGATCCGGGCGATCGTTCGCGCAAGATCAATCACATTATGATTCCAAAGAACACGCCGGTGCCGCACAACGTCAGTCAGCGATTCGGAACAAATGCCGACGGGCAGCAGCGAGTGCATGTCGAGATCCTCGAAGGCGACGCGATCGATCCGGCAGCATGCGAAATGATCGGCGACTTCCGCGTGTTCAATCTGCCCAGCAGCCTGCCGAAGGGATCGCCGATTGAAATCACATACGCCTACGATTCGTCAGGGCGTATCCATGCCACCGCGAAGGAACTGACCGGCAACAACGAGGCGTCAGCAGAAATCGTTCGCGATTCCGGCCTGAACGAAACTCAGCTTGTTGACGCCTTCGAAGTGCTTTCCAGAGAATACGAGATCGAATAAGTTGACACTCGTGCTTCACGAAGTTCGCGTGATTCAGGAGAACGGTGTGTCTGAAATCGATGTCTACAAAGTGTGGCTCGGCATTCCGGAAGGCGATCGGCCGCCGGATCATTATACGATCCTGCGGCTGGTTCAGTTCGAAGACGGCGAAGAGAAGATTCGTGAGAACTATCGAAAACTGAACGCCCATGTGCGCAAGTATGCCACTGGTCAGTATCTGAAGCGGTCACAGGAACTGCTGAACGAGCTGGCCAAGGCGATGCTGTGCCTGACAGACCCGGATGCCAAGCGCGAGTACGATGAAAGTCTCGGGCGCGAGTTTTCCGGAGACGCCGAGGAATCTGCCAATACTGTTCTGCAATACCTGGTCGCGAAGAACATCATCAAACGCGGACAGGTTGCTGAGATCGAACACTTCGCCGACGCCCGCGGTCTCAGTCACCGCGATGCGGTGATTCAGATGAAACTGGCCGAACCGGAAGATGCCGCCAGAGCATTGGCCGCCGAGTTGCGAATGTCGTTCGTGGATCTGGATGACATGCTGCCGGAAGATGATGTCCTGGATCTGTTGCCGCGGCATGTCGTGAAGCGACATTCGTGCCTGCCACTGTTCGAAGACCGCGGGAAGCTGCTGGTGGCGTGTGTCGACCAGCCGGGGCACGAACTGGAGGACGAGGTTCGTATTCGTTTCGGCATGCCCATGCGGGCCGTCCTTGCCCTGCCCCGAACGATCAATCAGGCAATTGCCAAGTACTACGCGGCCGGAATGCGCGACGAAGCGGCCGCGGATGCCGCACCGAAAGCCAAAAAGGGGGCCGAAAAGAAAAAGGCAGACAAGGCGAAGCCGGAAAAAAAGGCGGCACCAAAAAGCAAGTCAGCCGCCTTGTCAGACGACGAACGTTCGCAGCGACGGGCCATCAGTCTGATTGCGATTTGCTGGACGGTGATCGGTACCACGGGCCTGTTCTATGTCCTGCGTGGTTTTGTGCCGCCGGCAGGCTGGCAGATCGGGCTCGCTCTGGTTCT
>CAZHET010000167.1:7266-11889 GCA_964531585.1 uncultured Planctomycetaceae bacterium
GAATGGGCACTACAGTTTTATGGGCCGAAATGGTGGCGTCGTTGGCGGAATTCTAAAGCTCACCTACTGGAAATAGCTCCGGCCAGGAAGGATCCCAGTGTCGCGTCCTGCAGGCACCGATAAGTGGCAAATGACTTTCCCGCCGTGCTGTTTGAGGATAACCATTGTCTGGCACTGCTGAAGCCGGCGGGAACCCTGACGATGGGCGATCACACGGGTGACGCCAGTATGGTCGATGCCGCTCGTGAATACTTGCGTGTCAAATACCGTAAGCCGGGTAACGTATTCGTCGGCGTTGTGCATCGCCTGGACCGTCCGGTCTCCGGAGTTCTGTTGTTCGCACGCACGAGTAAAGCAGCATCGAGGCTGTCGGACGCCTTTCGCCGTGGGTGTGTCCGCAAGAACTACATCGCCGCGGTTCATGGTGTACCTGATGCGGCGAACGGGACGCTGCTGGACTGGCTGCTGAAAGACGACCGCACGAATCATGTCCGCTGTGTACCGCCGACGACTGCCGGGGCAAAAGCGTGCGAATTGCGCTATCGCGTAGTTCGTTCGGGTGAAGAACGCAGCCTGCTGGAAGTCGAACCCGTGACGGGGCGCAGCCATCAGATTCGCGTCCAACTGGCGTCACGGGGTTTGCCGATCATCGGCGACAAACGCTACGGAGCCGACGCGACGCATCGCGAAACTGGGCCGTCGCAGCGGCGGATTGCACTGCACGCAGCGCGTTTGCAGATTCCGCATCCTGTTCGATCCGAAACCATCTGCATCACTGCCGAAATCCCGGACGGCCCCCTGTTTCGGATCTGCTGAGCGGCTTCAGTTCAGTTCCCGTTCCATCAGTCGGATCAGCTCGGCAAGGCTGTTGACCTGCAGCTTCTTCATTGCCTTGCCACGGTGTTTTTCGACCGTCTTGATGCTGATGTCCAGATCGATGGCGGCGGCCTTGTTGGTCGCCCCGCTGTAAACGCGATCGACCACTTCCCTTTCGCGGACTGACAGTCGGTCCAGATAACGCCCCCCGTTGGGCAGAGGCAGCGGCAGCGTGTCTGGTTCTCTTTGTACGCGGTCAAGGTATTCGAGGGCTTCACGGATCGCCGCGATCAGTTCTGACATTTTGTAGGGCTTGTCCAGAACCGTAATTGCACCGCCTTTCATCGCCTGCACAGAAACTCGCGTGCTGGGGACGCCCGACATCAGAATGATCGGCAGCCGCGGACTTCGCTGCTGCAGCGCCGCCTGAATTCCCAGCCCTTCTACAGACGGCATGCGCTGGTCCGAAATCACGACACCCGGCTCAAGAGAGGGTAGATCATCCAAAAAACAGACAGGTGACGAATACACACAAACGTCGAACCCGTCCGTTTCCAGCTGCAGCTTCATCATCTCCAGAATGCTGACATCGTCGTCGATGACGTAGATGCGGTGCGGTGCGGTGGCGGTTGGTTCACTGGAACTCTTCGCGTAATTCCGGGGCAAAAGAGCGGCTGCCATGCTGGATTCCTGAATTCTGTTGCTTCCTCGCCGGTGCAGACGCCACGAGCATCGCAGTGCTGGATGTACGCAGCGACGACGATTGTAAGGGCTTGCGGCGACTTCGACCAGGCTTTGGTCACGCTCCTCGCATGCTGAAACACGCGGTCTGTCGCCCGGTTGGAACGCTGGCACGTGGTGTGATCAGCGGTTTTCGTGTCAGTGCGGGTGATGTTGCAGCGAAAACCGCTCTCAGCTATACCGTTCCGTGTGAAGCTCGGCAGGCGTGGCGGCGAGCAGTTCTGTGCCCTGTGGACGGGGCCGTCGTTGGTGACCGCCGACGAATTTTCCACCCGTTGCGGACGTGGCAGGATGCCGGAGTCCATATTCACTGACCTGCAAAGGCGTGTTGCGACCGCCGTCAGGCGTCGTTGCCTGCTGCTCGGTGTCTGCGGCTCAGGGATGAAGTCGCTTGTGCCGGTGCTGCTGCAGGCTGGTCACCAGGTCGTGGGCACGGATCGAGCGATCCATTCAGGCGTTGCGGCACCGTGCGCGGTGCGATGTACCAGCCACGCGGGCAACCGCCACAGCAGCCAAACGCATCAGGGCGCGAATGGTCTGGCGGCCGGCTCGCTGTCGTTCATTGCGGAAGGTGAACTGCCGAGACAGGCTCCGTTTGATGTCGCAATTCGCTCATTGGCTGTGCCCGAGTCCAGCGACTGCGTTCTGCGTTTGCGGCGGGACGGTGTACCGGTCATCACGCTGCATGCAGCCCTGGCCGATCTGTTCGCCCGCCGAGACCAGATTTGTGTTGCGGGGACCCACGGGAAAAGCACGACTTCGGCGCTGTTGGCGTGGATACTCCATGGCGCGGGGCGCGATCCTGGCTTCTTTGTCGGAGCGGACGTTCCGGACCTGCATTCCGGCGGCCGGCTGGGCAGAGGTCGCGAAGTCGTCGTCGAAAGCTGTGAGTTCTCGCGTTCATTCTGCCAACTCAGCCCGCGACATGTCGTCCTGACGAACGTGGATCGTGACCACTTCGACTGCTTCCCTGACGAGAGGTCCGAAGACGCCGCATTCGGCGAATTCATCAGCCGCATGGATGGCGACGGGCTGCTGCTGATTTCGGGCGATTGCCAGCGTTCACGGGCAATCAGCACTCCGTCAGGCCAGCGAATCACAACGTTCACCGCGACACCCGGAAGCGGTGTGCATGGCGACTGGCACGCCGATTCGGTTACTCACAGTCACACGGGCACACGATTTCGCTGTCTGCACCACGGTCGGGAATTTGGCACACTGCAAAGCAGGTTGTTTGGCATTCACAACGTGCGCAATGTCGTCGCTGCGGTCGCGGTGGCGGCAGAGTTGGGTGTCGCGGCCAGCGCCTGCGTCGCCGCGGTCGCGGAGTTTTCCGGAATCGGCCGGCGTTTTGAAAATCGGGGCCAGTACCGGGGGATGACGCTGGTGGACGACTATGCGCACCACCCGCGAGCGGTCGCGGCATCGCTGCAGGCTGCGCGGACAGCGTTTCCGGCAAGACGTATCGTGGCCGTGTTTGAACCACACCAGGCTTCCCGGACCCTGGCGTTGTTCTCTGAATTTGCCACCGCACTGCGTCTGGCCGACGAAGTATTGCTCTTGCCGGTGTTTGCCGCTCGCGAAAGAATCGCCGCGGTGGAGTGCCGCCGACTGAGCGGTCGGCTTGTGCGAGCAGTAAATGAGCTCGGCGGGCGAGCATTCCTGCTGGCGAATCTTGACCAGGTGATCTCAAGAGTAGACTATTCCGGGCGACCCGGTGACGTCATCCTGACGATGGGGGCTGGCAGGACATATCAAATTCATGACGAATTCACTTCAAGACTTCAGCGAAATTCTGCAGCGTGATGCGCCCCTGGCGGACTACACGTGGCTCAAAGTGGGCGGGCCGGCGGATTTCCTGCTGACGCCGCGCACGCGCGACGAACTGCTGGCCGTCGCCGATTGCTGCTGCCGCAACGATATTCCAGTGCATATCCTGGGATGTGGTTCGAATCTGCTTGTGACGGACGAAGGCGTCCGCGGCGCGGTTATTCGCATCGTTGAACCACTGCTTTGCGACGTCCGCATTGACGGAACACAGGTCACAGCCGAAAGCGGTGCTTTGCTGTCGCACGTGATAGCGGAATCTGTTCGCGCCGGACTGGCAGGAATGGAGAATCTGGTGGGCGTTCCGGGCACGATTGGCGGAGCGATTTATGGCAATTCCGGCGGGCGGCACGGGGATATCGGCGAGCTCGTGCGTTCGGTTTCGGTGCTGACCACGGACGGAGAAGTCCGCGAACGCAGCGGCGACGAACTGACATTTTCCTATCGGCGAAGCAGCGTCACGGACCTGTTGATTCTTTCTGGAACCTTCCATCTCAAAGAGGACGACAGTGAAAGCCTGACGCAGCGGATGCGCAAGAACTGGATCATGAAGCGGGCAACGCAGCCGCTGGCGGATCAGTCAGCCGGGTGTATTTTTCGCAATCCGCGAGGCCTGAGTGCCGGGGCACTGATCGAACAGTGCGGCCTGAAGGGGCTGGCCGTCGAGAAAGCACGTATCAGCGACCGTCATGCAAATTTCATCGTCACGGAGGACGGTGCCACGGCGGCTCACGTGCAGCAGTTGATTGCGAAAGTCCAGTCGGCCGTGTCGGACAAGTTCGGCGTTGATCTGGAACTGGAAATCCAGACGTGGTGAGTTCTCCGCGCGTTCTGGTGCTGGCCGGCGGCAATTCAGCGGAACGAGAAGTCAGTCTTGAAAGCGGTGCGTGTGTCGCGGCAGCACTGCTTGCGGAAGGCTGCGATGTTGCTCGGCTCGATCCCGCCGACACTGACATCGCCGCTCTGGATGCCGGCCGCTGGGATATTGCGTTTCCGCTTGTTCACGGAACCGGCGGCGAGGACGGAGTTCTGCAGCGCGACCTGATGTGCGCCGGTATTCCGTACGTCGGCAGTTCACCGGCAGCGTCCGCTCTGACGTTCGACAAATCGCGGACCCGGGCATGCCTGACGGCATCGGGCGTCCTGATGCCAGCCGGATTCGTCGTGACGCGTAGCGAAGCGGTGGACGCCGTGACGCATGCTCTTCCGGAACCTGAATTCCCGGTCGTCGTCAAGCCA
>CAZHET010000168.1:0-11873 GCA_964531585.1 uncultured Planctomycetaceae bacterium
GGTCGCAGTTCCTGCCGTACGCCTTTTACAACCACGCTCTGCTGCCCCTGATGGTACTGGCGACTCTGACCGGGTTCGGCCGCAGAACCGGGTAGCCCGGAACATTCGTGGTTGCGTGACGATCGGAGACAGGCCTGGTACGGACAGGCCTGGTACGGACAGGCCTGCCGATACTGGCAGCATCGGCCATGTGGCGGACGCTGCCA
This sequence comes from uncultured Planctomycetaceae bacterium, assembly GCA_964531585.1. Taxonomy (GTDB): domain Bacteria; phylum Planctomycetota; class Planctomycetia; order Planctomycetales; family Planctomycetaceae; genus JAWKUA01. The sequence goes on from CAZHET010000168.1 coordinate 207, forward strand.
GCGTCCGCAATGCGAGGTTCCGGCGCGGCTATGGAGCGGCGTATTCGCTGACGCCGTCGAGCGAAACGACCAGCAGTCGGCGCGTCAGTGGATGATGCATTGAGTTGTAGTCCTGCAGAACTCGCTCGCGCACGTGGTCGATTAATTCCGGATGATCGAGCGACACGGCGACGAAGAAGTCCCGGTTGGGCACGCCGACAACCAGTTCCGGCCCGAACAACTCGCGCAGGCGGGCATGAAACTGCGGTCCCAGAATGCGAGCACTGTTGTAGGCATCCGGTTCCAGTGGGACCAGCATCCGGGGATCGTCTTCGTCGCCGACAACCGTGACCTTCAGCGGATGATCGTTGGAATAGCGATCCAGGTTCTGCATCGCCAGGCATTCGAGTTCCTCCGCCGTGATCTGCCAGCGGTTCAGCAGTTCGTGATGGACGAAGCGATAAGTGTCGTCCTCATCAACGACAAACATGACCACCAGACCGCCGACCCAGTTTCGGCGGACGAAATCCTTCAGGCTGTCGTCGGCGTCGCTTTCGGGATACAGCATTGGCATGACACGCTCGCGCACTTCATCCAGCGGCGGCATGATCTGATCCTGGCCCCACTCCTGAAGCCGCACGACTGTGGTGAGTCCCGGCAGGACAATCTGTTCAAAGCGCTCCGGGCGCTTCACGTAGCTGCGGTAGAAGTTCGCCAGGTTGACTTCGGAATCCTGAACGCGGACAGAAAAACCTCCGGAGACACTTACGTCCAGCAAAGGAAAATACCGACGCGTCAGAGCCACCACATCCTGTCGAAAGACTTCCGGCGGCTTCGCCAGGATGTCGGCGAATGTGATGGAATTCAACGCAGCTTCGCACACGGCCACCGCTTCTTTGGCAAGTGGAATTCCCGATGCCGACTGCAGACTGGCGACGACCACGATGTCCCGGTACTCGATCACCCACAGCCGCCACTGATAGCTGGCTCGCGGGCGGAGCACTCGCCGCCACCAGCGGCCAGCGCGGCTGCCGCGCGACGTTCCTGACCAGGCTTTGTTCTGACAGCTCAGCGTCAGCGGCGGCGCGGGCCGTGAGTGGACCACCGATGGAAACAGTGCGGTTGCGTCGAATGATGCGGCGTGAGTATCCGGGCACGCCTCCTCAACCCACGCCGCATACAATGTCATGGTCCAGTCGCGCGCTGTCGACACGTCGCCGTCTGCCGTCGGCAGAATTTCAACAAATGCTTCGGTCTGGCGCGACGTCAGACTGGCCGGCATCCGAAAGGAAAACCAGTTCGCCGGACCGCGGTATTCCACAAACGCAGAGGCATCGGGGCGTTCGTCGTCGTCACGGCGTGATTCGTCGTCAGCAGGAACAGGCATGATCCCTGGTCACATCGAAGGGCAGCAATTGAACATCGACCATTCGTGCGCAGACTGCGCTGCCGGACGGGCGCAGCAGGGGCAGTTGAGTTTTTGTCTGCGTCGCAAAGCGGCGATTGTACCGGGTCGCCGAGCAAACCCCAAATCCGCCGGAAGTTTCGCCCGCAGATGACGTTGGCGAATGCCGAATTTTCACGCCCATCAGCCGAAACCATTGCCTCGGACGATTCGAACGGGAGAATGGATCCACGATGCCGGTCACAGAATGCTCGCGTGCCTAAGGAACCGGCCTGCTGCCGGTCGCGCTTTCATCGTCGGCCACCAGCTCTTCGCCCACCACATCGTCGGTTGCCCGAAATATCGGCCACCAGAGAACCTGACCGTCCATGAAACTCATACCGCGCATTCACCTCATACCGCGCATTCACATTGTCGGCCGCAAGAACGCAGGCAAGACGACGCTGGTCTGTGACCTCGTCGACCGGCTGACTCGCTCGGGATTGAAGGTCGCGACGATCAAGCATACTCACCACGGCCACGAACTGGATACCCCCGGCAAGGATTCTCATCGGCACCGTGCGGCCGGAGCGGCCGGCGTTGGCATCCTGTCTCCTGCCATGACGGCGGCGTTCATCCCGGAAACACGGGAAGTCGACGAAAGCGTTCGATACGCCCGCTTCAACGTCCTGTTTCAGGACTTCGACCTGATCATCGTCGAGGGTGACCTGCACACGACCGCCCGACGCATCGAAGTCTGGCGTTCGGCGCTGACTGAAGTTCCCTGCGCCGTCGCGGATCGTGCCATCGAAGCAGTCGTGAGCGATGACCAGCCGGACGTCAGTTGTCCGGTGCTGCCGCGAACGGATCTCGAACTGCTGGTCGAAGCGATTCTGTCGAAGAACGACGGGCCGCCGCGCGAAGCTGTGTCATAGCCCGCAGCAGTGCCTTGTGCGGGAATGTCCTCTGAACGTTGCAAGACGTGTTGGCCGATTCCGGGCAATGCAGTACCCTGCCGCGGCATTCAGCATTCCCATTTACGTGCAGCGTTCTCATGCAACGCGGAGCGGGTTGGTCAGCAGGAACCGAGGCAGGAGGTCTGCGGATGGACGTCAGGGACAAGGTTGTCGTGGTGACGGGAGCCGGACGAGGAATCGGCGCGGCGATGTGTCGCCGTTTTGCCGCCGCAGGAGCTGCTGGCGTTGTGGTTTCCGATCGCGACCTGCACGCCGCTCGATCGGTCGCGGCGGCACTGGTCGCCGACCCAACGCAAGCCACGGCTGTCGCGTGCGACGTCACGCGACCTCAGGACGTACGCCGGCTGGTGGAACTGTCGATCGAGCGATTTGGCCGGGTCGACGTGTTCTGTTCCAACGCCGGCATTACCGTCAAAGGCGGATTGTCGGCATCGGCTGGCGACTGGCAGCAGATGTGGGAAACCAACGTGATGTCGCGCCTGCACGCCGCACAAGCCATTGTTCCACAGATGCTGGAACAGGGAGGTGGCTATCTGATTCATACCGCATCGGCAGCGGGAATTCTGACGGAAATCGGGTCGGCACTGTATTCGGTCACCAAGCACGCCGACGTCGCGCTGGCGGAATGGTTGTCTGTGCGCTACGGCCGTGAGGGAATTCGCGTTTCGTGCGTCTGTCCGCTGGGGGTCGACACGGAGATGATCGACGACAGCGACCCGATCCATCGTTATCTGCATCTGCATTCCATCTCGGCCGATGATGTCGCTGATTCCGTCGTGCAGGGAATGCGTGAAGAGCGATTTCTGATTCTGCCGCACCCGGAAGTTGCCGAATTCTTTACGCTGAAGACGGACAACTACGACCGCTATATCCGCGGGATGCAGCGGCTGCGGCAAAAGCTCACACGGTCGCACAACCAGCGCGCTGCATAGCGGATATCGACGGATCCCCGGCTGCTGGCGGCGGTACCGCGGCGGCTGACGATTGCTTGACATTGAGTCGCGTTGCATTATCGTGGCGCGCTCAGTCACTTGCCCGCGGGCCGGACTCCACGGACGGCGTGTCGTGTGCGGGCAGCCAGAACTGACGATCGACCGCACAACGTGATCGTCAGCCCCGGAAATGTGCCGATACCCAACCTCCCACGCTCCTGCATTGAGGCTGATGAATGTCCAAGTCCGATCGCCGTTTAGACATCGAAGAAATTGACGGAGTTACGGTCGCCAGGTTTCTGGAAAAGAAGATCCTGGATGAAGCCAACATCGATCTGATCGGAAAGGAGCTGTTCGGCCTGATCGATCAGGACGGCCGCAAGCAGATCGTGCTGGACTTCGATCTGGTCGAGTATCTGTCCAGTGCCGCGCTCGGCAAACTGATTACGATGCACAAGAAAGTTGTGACTGCTCAGGGCAGGCTGGTGCTGTGCAACATTCAGAAAGACATTCTGGATGTCTTTAAGATCACACAGCTTCACAAAGTGCTGACACTTTGCGACGACCTGGATGACGCCCTGTCACAGTTTTAGCGGCCGGGTTCGGCTGTCAGGCAGCGCTCCCTGCACCACAACAGCTGCCGCTGTGCCGAGAACACCTTCGGAATGCCGTCCCGCGAACACTGTCCGTTTCCCGGAATAGCGTTCCTGCAACACTGCCTCTCCGTTCGCGTTTCCGATCGGTACTTGCATGTCTTCCGCGATGCAGTTCGAAGTCAGGATTCCCAGCGACACCACGGAAGCGCTTCGGCTGCAGGAACGGATTCTGCAGATGATGGAAGAACGCGACTACAGCCCGAAGGACCTGTTCGCGATGAGGCTGGCCATTGAAGAAGCCGTCACCAATGCCATCAAGCATGGCAACCAGGGGGATCGCAGCCGGCACGTCACCATCAATTGCGATCTTAGCCCCGAACGTGTGCGCGTGGTTGTGGCAGACGAAGGCAATGGCTTCATTCCCGATGATGTCCCCGACCCGACGCTGCCGCAGTATATTCAGCGTGCCACGGGCCGAGGCCTGATTCTGATGCGTGCGTACATGGATTTCTGTGAGTACAACGCAGTCGGCAATCAGATCACAATGGAACGCCGCCGCAATTCTGAACTGCCGATCATCGAAGACTGACCGACGACGGCGATCGCTGATTGCCGACCGGGCTGATCCGCAGAATCCGCCTGCCGGGAACTCACTTTCCAGCTCGTGCAGCAAACCCTGCGGGCAGGATCGGAATTTTCGGCGGCCCGTGTACAATCCCCGCCTTTACACGGCATCTACCCCGGAAAGTCCCTGTGCTTAGAACTCACACCTGTGGCGAACTGCGCCGCGAACATGTCGATCAGACCGTTACATTATCCGGCTGGGTCAACAGCTATCGTGACCACGGCGAAAATCTGGTCTTCATTGACCTGAGGGACCGCTACGGAAAAACACAGATCGTCTTCAATACCGAAGAAGACAGTGAAATCGATTCTGTGGCCCGCAAGCTGCGACGAGAAGATGTCATTCAGGTCTGCGGCGAAGTGCGTTATCGCGGCGATGATCTGGTGAACCCAAAACTGGCAACCGGCGAGATTGAGATCCGCGCACACCAGCTTAAGGTGCTTAGCAGCAGCCAGACTCCGCCGTTTGAAGTCGACGGCACCGAGCTGCCCAACGAAGAGCTGAGGCTGAAGTACCGCTTCGTCGACCTGCGGCGACCATCGCTGCAGCAGAATCTGATGCTGCGGCATCAACTGACCCAGGCAGTGCGGTCGTACTTCAATGACCGGAATTTTCTGGAAGTCGAAACGCCAATACTCGGACGCAGCACGCCCGAAGGAGCCCGCGATTACCTGGTTCCCAGCCGAGTTCACGGCGGCTGCTTTTACGCGCTGCCGCAGTCGCCTCAGATCTATAAGCAGATTCTGATGGTGGCTGGATTCGATCGCTACTACCAGATTGCCCGCTGTTTTCGCGACGAAGACCTGCGAGCAGACCGGCAGCCGGAATTCACTCAGATCGACGTGGAAATGTCCTTCGTCGAGCGCGACGACATTCTGGAGACGATCGACGGCCTCGTATCGACCGTCGTGAAACAGGTGAAGAACATCGACCTGCCGACTCCGCTGCCAAGGCTGACGTATGCGGATGTGATGGAACGTTACGGCAGCGACAAACCCGACCTGCGGTTTGGCATGGAACTGATCGACATCGCCGACATCGCCGCGGCAAGCGAGTTCGGCGTATTCAAGTCCGTGGTGGGATCCGGCGGTCGCGTTCGAGGCATCAATGCCAAAGGTGCCGGCGAAAAGTACAGCCGACGTCTGCTGGACAAGGATCTCAAGGACTTCGTTGGCGAATACGGAGCCAAAGGACTGGCGTACATGAAGGTTGCCGGCGGAAAGCTGGAATCGACAATCGCCAAGTTTTTCAGCGACGACCAGCAGCAGGAAATCATCCGGCGGATGAACGGTGAGGACGGCGACCTGCTGTTATTCGTGGCGGACACTCCCCGAGTCACATCCGCCGCGCTGGCCGCACTGCGCAGCCGGCTGGCTCGCGAACTGAAACTCTACGATCCGGCGTCGTTCAGCGCATTCTGGGTTGTCGACTTTCCGATGTTCACCTGGAACGAAGACGAACAGCGGTTCGATGCCGAGCACCATCCGTTTTGCGAACCGAACAAGCAGGACCTGCAGTTTCTCGACAGCGATCCGGGCAGGGTGCGGGCGGATTCCTACGACCTGGTTGTCAACGGCTACGAAGCCGCCAGCGGCAGCGTTCGTATCCACGACTCGACGGTTCAGCAGAAAGTGTTCGATCTCATGAACATTAAGTCCGAAGAGGCCGAGCGGCGATTCGGCTTTCTGCTGGAAGCCCTGCGTTACGGAGCGCCACCGCACGCGGGGATCGCTCTGGGACTGGATCGATGGGTGATGCTGCTTGCCGGTGAAGAAAATATCCGCGACGTAATCGCGTTTCCCAAGACTCAGCGAGCGTCCGATCTGCTTTCCGGAGCACCGTCCGAAGTCGATTCTCACCAGTTGCGTGATCTGCGAATTGCGGTCGTCGAAGAGGAATAAGTCACCCATGACCGTCGATGAACTTGTGAACTCGGCCCGCAGCGACTCCGATCCACCGAAGGGACTCTCGCCCGAACTGGCCGCTTTGTGGCATACGAAGGCGGGCAACTGGGACGCGGCTCACAACATCGCGCAGGATATTTCGACACCAGTCGGCTCATGGATTCATGCGCTGCTGCACCTGATCGAAGGAGACATCGGCAACGCTCGCTATTGGTTCCGCAGTGCCAACCGGCCCGCTCGAACGACCGACGAGATTGATGGTCTGTGGCTTGAGATTGCCAGTGAACTTTGCGGCGATTCCGACGCCTGACCTTCGCAGGCACCGCAACGGCCATTGACGCAAGGATGCCACGGCGAAGCATGCCAGTGGGGCTTCAGCCCGGCAGGGCATCCCGTTTAACCGGACACAGCGTCAAGCCTGACGGCGGGTGTCATCGGCTGGCCGGCGCGCGGTGTGTGGTGTTGTTCAGCAGCCGTTCGGCGGCGACGCTGCGAAAACACCGGCTGGACGGAAAAGAAGTCCACGGGTTGCTGCGCGGTCGGCTTCGCAATCCAGACACCTGGCGAGACCTGGTTCAGCGTCGGCTGTCCAACGGTCAGGTTTGCAGATGCGATCCACATGCCAGGGTCTCCAAATCAGCGAGCAACACGTGTGCAGGCCATACAGAACTGGTTGGAGCTACGGAAGAATACGGCTCAACACCTGAGCCCAGGTCTGCAGCAGGAACTGCATTCCTTCGTCCAGTCCGTCATGGTCACTGCTCCTCCAGTGATTATCGGCGAGGGGAGTTGTCGAGTCAACGTTCAGCGTTGCGATGACGGCCACGCTTTGCTCACGGTCGGTGCCGTCTTCGTGACTTTCGGCATGCTTCGGCAGATCAGGCAACTGCCGCGTGACGGGCCAGGTCAGCAGGGACTTGCGATCCTCGGGAATCATTGCGTGCTGTTCCGGCGTCATGTGCCAGGACTTCTGAGTCGGCGCGAGTTCCAGATCGACCAGCACGCTGGCAGCTGTTTCCCACACGCGGCCACTGGCACCGGTTCCCTGAGATAACTCAAGCCGCAGGTCGGAATCTTCCGTTCCGTCGTCAGTGGTGAAGCCAAATTCGTACACGATGATCATGGTTGGGCGGCCGTTATCGTCGACCTGACCTGTCGGCAGCATCAGAGCCGCCCGAACGTTTTCAGCTCCTGAAAACTCTTCGACATCCCACGCCAGCGAGCGCAGGACGGCGACAAAAATGTTGGGGTCACCGTACTGCTTCATCAGGTGCAGCCGCATCGTGCGCACGCGAGTCCGCCGGAACTCGTCGCGCAGTTCTGAATTTTCCGGATTGGCCCGCAGTTCGTCTTCGACGATCCGCAGAGCCTCCGTCGCCTGCAGCATTGTGGGTGAATCGGCAGCGCGAATGCGCTTGAGATACGCCGTCAGGAACTCATCGACGCAACGATAGCCGGCGTTAAACAGGCTGACCCGGTCCGCTCTGGAGATCTCAAAGTCCACCGCGCTGAGTCGCCGCGGCAGCTCGATCGGGATGTAAATGACACTGTCGACAGAATCGCGCAGCAGGACGTCGCTGGAATCCAAAGCCGTACCCAGCAGATCCAGCAGGTAGTCCTTCAGGCTGCGTGAATGCGGATCTGCGGGCGCAGCGCCGTCGGGTTCCGGATTGATCAGGTCAAACGCCAGCGTCGGAAATCCCGTTTTCAGCGATTCTCGCCGGAACAAGAACGCCGGAAGGTTGCTCGCCAGACCGCCGTCGACCAGCCTGCGATTGTTGCGTTCATGAGGCCGGTACACGATCGGATAGCTGGCGGACGCACGGACCGCATCGACCACCGAGGTGCCGTAGTGACGATCCTGCCGCGAAAACAGCACCGGCCGCTGATTCGTGCTGTCGGCACTGACGATCTTGAGTGGAGTCGCTCCCGCCAGCTCGAGTTCTTCGAAGGAAATGTCCTGCGATGCGGCAAACTGCTGATACCGGGAACGAATCTGGTTCAGCACGTAGTCTGTCAGATGCCGTCCTTCATACAGGCCCAGAGAATTCCACAACGTGGCCTGCAACTGGTCATAAATCGATTTCAGACCTCCGACGTGACTTCGCAGCGGCAAATACTTCCACGGCGTGTACCAGCGAGCTGCAGTCCACGTGGCGGTCGCTGATGTGACGTGCGTTTCGAACCTGCTGAAGGCGTCTCGCAGCTTCTTAAGTTCGATCCCGCCATCGTCGACAAACTGCGTGAATGGAGTGTTCGTGACTTCTGACTCAAGCCTGCGCGCATCCGTGCCGATCGCAGCCAGCATGGCGACAACACTGCCGGCGGACGTCCCGCCATAGCCTTCGATCGCAAAGTGTTTCTGCGCGGCCACAATGGCACCGGCCAGCGCGGCTCCCTTCACTCCGCCGCCGGCCAGCACGGCGTACGCTCGCGGTTTCTCTTCCAGCTTACGCAGCGTCATCGGCGGCCCTTCGTTCAGCAGTGCAATGTTGAAGACGTGCCCATTGCACCGCGCCGCGGCAAGGAATTTCAAGTCACCGACCCGAAAGCCGAAGACGGCGGCTTGCGAACGCTTCCAGCACGCGGAGAATCCGGCTAACGGCCTGGCACGTGTGATCCGATGGAATTCCGTCTGCGGCTGACACTCGGGAGCCAAACCGCGTGTGCCAAAGGGCACCCGGCGCGGCAGCGGCCTTGCGGGAGCTTCGCCCTCCTGAATGCCGCGCCCAGGCGGTCCATCAATAAACGGCTCACCAGGGACTGGTTCAACGACGGCGTGCTTGCCAGACGGTTCGGGCACATGTTTACACATCAGCATCATCTGCAGCATCTGCTGAAACCGGAGCACTATCGCGGTTCGCAGCACTACGAACGCGAACTTGACGCGTTGTTTCGTCCTGCATGGCAGTTGAAAATGCACCGTCTGGTCCGCCGTTTCCGATGAGCTGCAGCCATGACGCTGCTGCGGGAACATCGTCGCTACCTGTTGATTTACCAGTCGGTGATTCCGCTACTGATCAACGTCGCGGTGTGCGGCGTGATCGGTGCCATCGAGTACCGGAACCTCGACAGGCTGCCGGTCTGGGAAGCACCGCCGAGTGCAGCCGCTGACCTGCTGGTCACGTCGTTTCTGTTGCCGTTTCTGACGTGCTGGATTGCCACGGCGCTGGTGCGCCGGGATGTTCGTCGCGATCGAATTTCCGCGATCAACGCAGACACGATGCTTCCGGTGTGGCTGCGACACCTCCACCGCGCGCTGCCGCTGCGAGCGCTGCTGTTCGGTGCAGTTGGGATCGCGTTGGTGGGGGTGTTGCACTCGTGGTGCTCGCGATGTTGCCGGTGTCCACTGTCAGCGTGCGCGACTTTCTGGCAATCAAGCTGGTGTTCGCAGGAACCTACGGAGCAGCAGTCACACCCTTGATCGCTCTGCTGGCGCTGGCGGACGGGATCGCTGTCTGACAGAACGGTCTCCAGCAGAACGGTCTCCAGCGAAAACCTCAATGGCCGGGCCGCGTCGCCTGTGCACGCTGTGCGGGTTGTCGCGGCTTTGCGGCCATCGTTGACTGCGCAGTGAGTATTTCCCCGCCTGGCAAAATCCCGCCGAATTCTGCCGCTTCGTACGAACCTGCGGGACTTCACCCAGTCGATCTCAATCACGGCGGGCTGGAGTCGTGGGCATGGGAATGAGCGCTCGCGACTTGACAGATTGCTCTGACAGGGAGGTCGTTGCTGTGCGATTCATACGTGGACGAAAAAATCGAAGTCGCAGAACTGCCGCGATGCGCCTGCTGTGGAGCCCGATACTGGCCGCTGCCGTCTCGCTGCAGAGCGCGGGAAGCACGCTGGCCAACGACGTGCTCATCAACGGAGCGCCGGGTGCTGGTGACTCTTCGCCGCAGTTTATCCTGGTGAACCCAGGCGCGGCTGACACCGTGCAGATCAACGTCAATACGATCGACATAACCGGACCGGCCGGCGATACCATCCGAGTCAATGGTCAGGCGGGCAGCACGGGGCTGAACATCGCTGCGGGACGGACGGTCTCCGGAGCAACCAGCACCGGCATCTATATTCGCTCGACCACGGGCAACATCGATGCCGTGATCGACGGGGATGTTTCTTCGGCGTTCAACGGCACGACGCTGGATGCCCGCTTCGCTCCGCCAGGCGGAGACATCAGCCTGTCCGGCGGCGGAACTCTGTTCGCTCGCGGCGGAACGGCAGCCTGGCTGCTGGCTGATACCGGATCCGTCTCGATGGATGGTTTCCGTTCCATCGAAGCCGGTGGCAGGGGCATCCATGTCGAAGCCACGGCCGGAATCAGCCTGGGAGCAAACACTCCGCTCGGATCGATCGTGGCCGGCGGCAACGGAATCGAAGTCGCTCAGCTTTTCAGCACGACCGACAACGGCCCGATCTTTGTCAGCGTCACCAGTATCACTTCGGGGGCGACGGGGATCCGCACCATCGGCTGGGAGCCGGACACTTCCATCAACGTTGCCGGCACGGTCGACGCTCGCGCCACAGGCATCTTCGCGACGACATCATCGGGGAACAGCCACATCAACATCGCATCTTCCGGAATCGTTCAGGGCGACAGCTTTGGCATGATTACGGGAACAGCCTCCGGCCTGGCCACGGTGTCGAACAGCGGCCTGATTCGCAATGCGACGGACACCGGTGCCGCCACCGATCCTGGTGCCACGGCGTTCTGGGCGATTGCCGGAAACACTCGGATCGAAAACGCAGGATCGATCGTCGGCCGCATCAATACCGACGGTTCCGATGCGTTCATTCTGAACAACCTCGCTTCCGGAACCTGGACGCCGGCGACCGGCACGAATTCCTTCGGCGGACTCGACGACACAGTTAACAACTACGGTCGCATCAATGTTCGTTCAGGTTCGACCGACTTCGAGCAACTGGAGATCTTCAACAATCTGCTCGGCGGGCACATCGACATGAGCTACGGAGCCGGCGCGGCAGACACGCTGTTCGTGCAGAATCTCAGCACCGCGGACGGCAGCGTCTTCACATTCCACTTTGACGCGACGGCAGCGAACAACTCCGGTGGTGGTTTTGACCACTCGACGGACGGACTGGGAACAGCCGACACGATTGTTGTCAGCGGCACGTCGACACCCTCCGGAGTGTCGCAGGTCAACATCGTCCCGGTGAATGGCCAGCCGACGGCAGAAACCGGGTCCGTCTCGCTGATCTACACGGGAACAGATCTGACAGCGCCCCAGGCGGGCGCACCGATGACG
>CAZHET010000169.1:0-11871 GCA_964531585.1 uncultured Planctomycetaceae bacterium
CATCCAGATTGGCTCCGGCGGTCTGCATCACTTCCGCGGAGTAGTCGGCTGTTTCGCGAGCCGGATCGATGCGACTGACGGTCAGATGAGGCATTTCTTCGGCCGCCAGCGTCGCCATCACATGCGCCGCAGGATCGGTGGTTGAAAGGTGTACTTCGTGACCTCGGTCGGCTAATGCCACAGCAATGCTGGCCGCTACCGTGGTCTTGCCGACGCCGCCTTTTCCCATCGCCAGAATCACGCCGTGGCCTGCGGCTTCGAGTTGCGGCAGCAGGGAATCAAGTTGCGGCAGTGTCGCATCCCGTTGTGAAGACACTTCGGCCGTTGACGATGGCGTCGCGTCGATGCAACCAATTCTTCGCAACAATTCGATACCCAGCACGTTGCCGGCTGTCAGGGGAATGTCAGTGCGCGGCAGGTCGGTCAACTCATCCGGAATCTGCTGCAGCACTTGGGCCGAACGTTCTTCCATCGCCACTGCCAGCGCGTCATTGGGGTCGGTTGCGACAAACATGCCGTTAACGATCACCTGTTGATTCTCCACACCCAGCTCACGCAGCTCGCCGCTGGTACGAGCCGCTTCGTTGAAGGCCGACGCATCAGGCCGAGTGACCAGCACCAGCGTTGTCCGTTGCTCATTCGCAAGAGTCGCGACGGACTGCTGATACAGTTTCTGCTGAGCCTGCAATCCCGCGAGCGGCCCGAGGCACGAAGTTCCGGTCGTGTTGGTCTGCATGAATCCCGACCACGCCGATGGCAAGGTCAGCAAACGCAGTGTGTGACCGGTCGGTGCCGTATCGAAAATAACGTGGTCATACTCTGACGTTGCCGACTCATCGCCAAGCAAACGCGAGAACTCCTCGAAGGCCGCGATCTCCAGAGTGCAGGAGCCGGAAAACTGTTCTTCCATGCTGGCGATCGCAGTGTCCGGCAGCACGCCTCGATATGGTTCGACCATTCGCTCACGATACAGCCGAGCCGCTTCTGCGGGATCTATGTTCATCGCGAAAAGACCCGGCACATCCGTGACAGGCGTCGGCTCGTTCCCGATTGGTGTGGCCAGCACATCATGCAGGTTGGACGCCGGATCCGTCGAAACCAGCAGCACTCGCTTCCCCTGATCGGCAAGTTGCACAGCGGTGGCGCAGGCCATCGTCGTTTTGCCGACGCCCCCTTTGCCGGTGAAGAATAAAATGCGTGTCGGATGACCGAGATGTTTCATGGCGAACCTTCAGCAACAGCCGGTGCTGCCGCAGCAGTCGTTGCCATTTTCCGAAACGACGGGCAGGGCGGAATTGCCGAGGGATGACGCCGTCCAGAGAGCAAGGTTTTCGCGCGAAGGATACTCACTGCGGCTCATCACGCGACCATCAACGATTACCAGCGGCAGGCAGTCCACACCCTCAGATTGCAGCATTTGCTGAACAATGGGATTGCTGGTGTATTCCGCCGGTTGCTGGCCGAGATTGAACCGGTCAACATGGTGTCCCTGAGACTTTAGCCATTCCAGGTCGCCGGCGAATCGCGGCAGGACCGGATCGACCTGCGGTCCGCAGACGCCTGTGGAGCAGCACATCGCCTTGTCGTAGATCTGAACAACACTCATTACGTTTCTCCTTGTCCTTGACATTCCCATTATCGTCCATCGTCGAAAGACGATTGAGTTGAATAGAAGTTAACAAGGGCCATGCCCAACGCCGTGAAAAGTCTATTTCCGTTTAACCCGTGGCCGAAAGGCCAGGTCGGCATCAGCCGCGACGGCGTGGCCTTTCGGCCACGGGTTAAACGACCGTGTCTTCCGGGGGAAAACTCCTCACGGCGCTGGGCATGGCCCTTGAGGCATTTTGGCGTGGCTGACTGACAGAGCATCGCACGCCTGAATCGCCGAGTCGTTCCCGTTGGTCGCTGCGTCAAACAAAATCCGGACTCATGACCGGGCTTCCAATGGGAATTCCCAATGATGTATGCACCGAGCACGCATCATGCTGAGTCACACCTGAAGACCTTAAAGGTCGGCAATCAGTCGTTTCAGTTCGGCGAGCCTTTCCGAGTTGATGCAGTAGCAGACTTTGGGGCCATCAATCTCACCCTGAATCAGCCCCGATTCCTTCAGGATCTTGAGGTGCTGTGAAACGGTCGACTGCGCCAGCGGCAATTCAGCGACAATTTCACCACACACACACGCTTCCCGAATGATCAACAACCGAACAATACTCACACGAGCCGGATGAGAGACCGCCCACGCCAGCCTGGCCAGTAAACCAGCACTGTCATCGTCCGGCAACGTCACCGGTCGCGAATCACACGGACGCTGGCGTTTTTTTGCTGCAGCCATTCATGGAAGCTCATAATCGTTTATCGACGATGAAGGATAAGCTTTGCATTCGGCCGAGTCAACAGCGGGATTCAGGGACTCAACAGCACGATCCAATCAACGCGAAGCCAGCCTGGCACCGCGTCTCAGGGCAGGATCGAGATCGAAGCGGTCCAGGGTCATTATAGAATGCTGCGGATTTCCTTGTGCGCACCAACGTGGCTTAAAGGTACTTCAGGGCTTCTTTGATCTCATCCGAAAACAACGTGCCGCCGGTCAACTGAACGGCGACCAGTAGATTGTTTCGCGGCCGACGGTGGAGATGAATGGCCGGAGCGACAAGGTGATTGCCGATCTCGCCTTCGCCGTTGATCTGCACTGCCGCGAGATGTTGAGCGGCGCTGGTACGCTGCCGAAACAGGTGCTGCAGCGTTGGCAAACGGGCGAGCTCATGTGTTTGGTCAGTTGCTGATCGACGTCATTTGCGGAAAAGTCGGCGTCTGCGTCACACCACCATGCAGCAGCACGCCAATCGTCTTCGAACGACGGCGCACACCGAAGAATGTCATCCGTCGCTTTGCAGCGGGAGTGTCCGTTCTGGCTCGACTGGCTGACGTGTCCATCCGCCCCCTGAAGTGAATCGAATTGTGTCCGGCGGAGTCAGTGCTGACAAATCGAGCGTGCGTTAATTACCGCCGCTTCGCTTGTCGACGCCCGCTGCAAAATCAGCCGACACACCGTCGCAGCTCTTGCCGACCACAGTGCGGAGCCTGCGTTCTCATGGGCTCTCAAACGGCTGACGAATCCGCTGAAGGAAGCTCTCACCCGCCGAGTGCGTGCCGGCCCGGCGAGGCTGAATTGCAGAGTCCCCCGGCTTGTCCAGGTGTGCGCGGCACGCGGTGTTGCTTCGCGGGGGTCTGCGGATCTACACAAGACATCCGCCACGGCATAGGCGGACACGCCGGAACGGTCCACGGCAACAAACAGTTGCACGAGATTTTGTTTGGGACGGCGAAACGAATCCCCGGAATTCGCGATGCGGAACGGATGGCGACGCTGCCCAACGTAGATTCATTTACCGTCGGTGGTCAGAGATATTCCGCGGAACAGGTGCGCAGTCTGCAGATTCTGATTACCGGCTGGTCGACTCTGCGCGAACTGACGGCCACCGGAACAAGCGGCGGCCTGGCCGCATGGATTTGTCGGCACGCTCCATCCATGTCGCATCTGGAAAAGCTGGAGCTGGATTATTCTGACGTGACGGATGCCGACCTGAAGGAACTGCGGAGTTGCAGTCAGCTCAGGAAACTTGATCTGTCGAGCACGCAGATCACCACTAAGCAATGAGCGGAAAAAAGTGTCTGACCCCAATTGCCGGGAACCGGCCCTTCGGGTGCTTCGCACAATTGGGGTCAGACACTTATTTTCCGCACGATCCTAAAGGACTGGAGTCGTTGCAGGCGATCCGGTCGCTGAAGCGGGTTTCTGTATGTCACTGCGATCAGATTTCGGTCGCAGCGGCATCACGGTTCGTCATAAAGAATGAGAACGCGTTTGAACTTGGTTTTCTGAAACACGACGACGAACTTGGAATCACACCTTTGGCCAACGACGCCAGAACCCAATATCTCAAACAGAATGCTCGCGTTCAGGCTGCGTTTGATAAGTCAAAAAATGCCTGGCCGAATCGCTTCTTCGGCACGACGTTTGTCGTCGCGGCCGTGCCTCCCGTTGTGCCGCTGAGCGAAATCGCCGCCGAGTGCCGGCTGGAATCGTTGGTCATTGGCAGCGAATGGACCGGAGAAGCAAAGGATCTTTCAACAGACGACATGCGAATGCTGCTTCGCGCCTGGCCTGACCTGCGTGAGCTGCGAATCGGGAAGATCGCTGAGTGTGAATCGGCAATGATTGAAACACTCGGCGGTCTCAAGCACCTGCAGAAGCTGCAACTTCACGAGACGCCCTGCGGCGATGCGATTCTGCCCGTCATCGGTACACTCAAGAATCTCGTGTATCTCGAACTCCATCACACGAGCATGACCGGTGCCGCATTGCATCATCTGGAAAAACTGCCACAACTGCGATGGGTCAGCCTGAAGAAGAACAAGGACGTGTCTGATGCCGATGCACAGGCTTTGCGACGTCGACTTGCCGGCAAGACATGGGTGTATTTCTCGTGATCGACCAGCAGCCGCAACGCTGTCAACCGACCGAACGACTCACAGTGAAGCGAAGATTCTGGTGCAGTCACACTCGCACATCTCCGCCAGCGGGCAACAGTTTCCTGTGAAGGTTCATCGCATTGTCTGTTCCATGAAATCGGTGCTACTCGAAAGACCGCTCTGCGACCGAAAGATCCCACTGTGACGAGCAAAGTGCTGGTCGACATGCGGCTTCGGCTGGAACCTGAAGCCTGGACGTCGACCATCGCCTGCCTGAATCAACCCGATTGCGGAGTGACTCCGGTGCCGCGCCCGGCTGCAGCGAAGGCTCTGCCCCGACAGCGTGACGCCGAGCCAGCGGCCTGCGGGCGCGTCCGCACCTGCCAAACCGAACGGTGCCGCCACAGCGCCGGCGCTACGAGTGCCGCTGCGCCGGCAGAAGCAAGCCCTGCGTCGGGCACGCAACGCACTGTTTGCCACGGAATCATGCGGACGCGCCGCAAAACGCGGGCACTCGTGTCGCGGGGGCTGGAACGAATGATTTCACGCGCGGAACTCTCGGTTCTCATGGCTGACTGCATCGGGGATCGCTGAGCAACCCGCGCACGACGTCGACAACGTCACGCGTTGAAGTTTCCCGCTGCGTTCCGTCTGTCAGCCCCTTCACCTGCCAGGTATCACTTGCGAATTCATCGGCACCGGCGATGAGCGCGACTAAAAATCCTTTCTTGTCAGCGTACTTCATCTGTTTGCCGATCGCTTTGGCGTCGGGATAAACCTCGGCACCGATTCCTGCCTTTCGCAGCGACCTCGCGACGCTGAGGTAATCAGCGGCGCGCTCCGCGACGAACATCGTGACCAGTACCGGAGCCGGCGTTGAGGATTTCTTTGTCATCCCCAGTTCCTCCATCGCGGCCAGCATGCGATCGAGTCCCAGACTGGCTCCGACTCCCGGCAGTTGCTGAGACGTGAACAGCTCCGCCAGATTGTCGTAGCGACCGCCCGAACACACGCTGCCGATTCCCGGCAGGTCTCCCAGAAATGTCTCGTAAATCGTCCCCGTGTAGTAATCCAGACCACGGGCGATCGAAACATCCAGAGCGACGCGGCCATCGGGAAGCCTGCAGGCCTGCACCGTGTCGAACAGTTCCCGCAGGTTGCTGAGGCCGAGTTCCCCGGTGTCGCTGCCAGCCAGCAGCGGTTCCAACGACTGCAGAATCTGGTCGGGGCTTCCCTGCAACTGGGCCATGTCCAGCACAGCCGCCGCCTGAACTTCTGATATCCCGACCGTCTCGGTCATCTCGCGAACGACATTCTCGCGGCCGATTTTGTCTAGCTTGTCGAGCGAACGCAGGATTCCCGCCGCGTGCGGCTGCAGGTCGTTTTTCTCCAGAAGGCCATTCAGCACTCGGCGATTGTTGACGCGGATCGTGAAGCGTTCCACGCCGATCGCTTCGAACAGATCGTTGATGACCAGCAGCGTTTCTATGTCGACCGTGTTGCTGGTCGAACCGATCGTGTCGAAATCGCACTGCAGAAATTCGCGAAAGCGGCCGCGAGCCGGCCGTTCGCCTCGCCATACCGGCCCGATGTGGTAGCGGCGGAAGGGGGTTCCCAGTTCCTGGATGTGCTGCGCCGCGTACCGGGCGAGCGGGACGGTCAGATCAAAACGCATGGCGACATCGCGGTCACCCTGATCAGTAAAACGAAAGACCTGCTTGTCAGACTCGTCACCTCCCTTGCCCAGCAGCACTTCGGCGTATTCCAATGCGGGCGTGTCGATTGGGGCGAAGCCGTAGCTGCGGTAAACGGACCGAGCGGTGTCGATCAGGTGCTCGCGTGCGATCATCTGATCGGGCAGAAAGTCGCGAAAGCCGCGCAAGGTCTGAGGTTTGATTTTCTTCGCATTCATCGAGACCGGATTCTCCTGAGTCAGAAGCGCATGATCGAACAGACGACGGCGGGCTTCTGTGCCGCGAATGCTGTCGTCCCTCCGACGATTCATCAACGCCACCGCCGACGATTGGTCGAAAAAGGCGCTGATTGGTCCACTGGCGACGGACGTTTGACAACGTTCCGGTGCCGGAAGCTCACGAGATTTGATGAGAATCTGCCACCGGACGGATGAAGCGATTGTCGCGGCACGGCACAATGCCACTCTGAGTCACGCGCTGCATGACCGA
The DNA here is from genome assembly GCA_964531585.1 of uncultured Planctomycetaceae bacterium. Lineage (GTDB taxonomy): Bacteria > Planctomycetota > Planctomycetia > Planctomycetales > Planctomycetaceae > JAWKUA01. The sequence goes on from CAZHET010000169.1 coordinate 6,660, forward strand.
ATGCTATGACGTTTCACTTGACGCTACTTTGCGGACCGCGGGCAGATGAAATCAGTAATTACGGGAACCGTACTGCTGGCACTGCTGGCGGCTCACGGGCCGATCGTCGATCGATTTGTGCGGAATCATCCGCACTTCGCGCCGCAGATAGCGGCGCTTGCCGTCGTTATGTTCGTCGGCATGCTGATGTTCCGACTGGACTTTCGCCGCGTGGCCGCGGACGGGATTCGTTTCCGGCAACTGAAGCGGACGGTTCCGCTGCTGTTCGCGGGTCTGATCCTTGTGGCGACCGCGACTGCCTTCGACTTGCCGTGGCTGGGAGTGGCCGCGATGTCGCTGCTACTGGTCGCCATTAGCCGAATCCTTCCGGAACGAGGCGTGGGCACTGAGGGCTCGCTGGTTCGATTGAGTCCGCTGCTGTTGTTTGCCATCGGACCGCCGCCGTTCGCCGCCGAGGCACTTCGAAGCGTTCTGCAGCTTGTGACGCTGAATCCGGCCGGACGTCTGCTGGACGCGCTCGGCTACCTTCATCTCTGGCAGCGGCCGACGCTGAGTGTACCAGGCACGAGCTTCGAGATGGATTCGGCAACCAGCGGCGGAGCCGCGTCAATCTGGATTCTGCTGTTCGTTGCCGTTGCGTTGTCAGTATGGCGGAGCCGAAGTGTGGTGCATACGCTGGCGATGCTGCCCGTGGCTGCGTGCCTTGCCAGTATTGTCTGCGTCATCGACATCGTGATCACTGCGGCTGTGTGGGAATCATACGGCGTGGACATCCATTCGGGAGATCCGGGCCTGCTGTCCGCATGTGTGTCGCTGCTGTGCTTCGTCGCTCTGCTGCTGAGCGCCGATTCAGCCATTGCCGTGTTGACCGGACCGATTCCGCGACACAGCGACGATAATTTCTGGATCAAGCTGCGCGTCGCCGTGAAGGATCCACAAATCGCACGGCTGCGGAATCCGCTGAATGCCGCATGGAACTGGTGCTTCGACTCGGGCTCCGAAGACAGCGGCAACGGGGCGAATTCCCGCGCGGCGACCAGCCAGCGGAATCCGGAGCTTGCCGAACTGCTGCGGCCTGCCTACCAGTTTCAGTGGCTGAAGATTTTCGTCGTGTCGTGGCTGCGGTCACGCTCAAAAAGGCGACTGCTGTTCGGCCTGCCGGTCATCGCAGTCGCCGCTGTTGCGGCAGCATGCATCGTCTGGATTCCCGGGATTCCGAGGGAACGCATTTCCGGGCAATACTGGAGTGCGCTGGACGTTTCCCAGGACCGTCCGGAAGCGGATGTCAAACTGAAGACACTGTTACTCGAAAAACTCCTGCAGCTGCAGCCGCACGACGCAGACGCGCGCCATCAACTTGCCATGCATCGGCTACAGCAGGGCGAGATCGACCAGGCGGTGAAGCATATTCGCCGATTGACAGACATCAATCAGTTCGGGCACGTGCCGACGCGATTGTGGCTGGTCGATCAGGCGGCGGAAGCAAACTCCGTCATCCCGCTGTCAGCAGATCAGATTCAGCAGCAGTTGCTGAAGGCCGCCGCGGAAGCACCAAAAAACGCGACCGCACAGAATCGCCTGGCGACATACTACCTCGACAACGGGCAGTTACTGCTGGCGGAAAAGCAGTTCCTGACGGCGGCGGAACTCGATGCCACACTCGAATTGCCTCTGGCGTTGCTGCAGCGACAGTTGCAGCGAGATGAATCGCAGATTTCGGTGCGGCTGGAAAAGGCGGCGGCTGCATTTCAGAACGAACTGAAGGCAAATGCCGCGAACGAAGACGCTCGGCGCAATCTGGCCGCCGTGCGTGTTCTGCAGCAACAAACCGATGTGGCCGAACAGATTCTGCGGGACGGCGTGGCGGAATCCGACAGCCCCGAAGCCAGAAACTCACTTGCCCGCTTCTATCGCGATCGAGCGATGGCTCTGCTGAACGAATCAGCATTCAACCGAGACGCCGCTGCCGAACTGGTGACCAGGGCACTGTCACTGCAGCCCGATGACACGGCTGCGATCCATCAGCTGCTGGACCTGAAACTTCAGGGAGCCCGGTTCAATAACGCCCAACTGCGCAGCGCCGTTCACTACTGGCAACAGAAGGCAGGCAGTACGCCGGAGGACTCTGCCGAACATGCAAGCCTGGCGGAATTGCTGATCTGCCTCGATGAAAATGCCGCCGCCGCCGAGACGCTTGAGCCGCTGGCAGCAGCATATCCGAAATTTCGTGCAGTGCTGGCAAAGCAGTGGCTGCTGGCCGGTCAGAAGACACGTGCCAGCGGCCTGGTGCAGCAGTTGCTCACCGAGTACCAGAGCCGGCTTGTGGTCGACCCTGACGATCTCGACGCCGCAGCATCGCTGGCAGAACTTCTGATTGCGGTTCACAATTACCGACATGCGCGCGACTTTCTGCTCCGCAAAGTGACGTCGCTCGAACCAACCAATGCCAGCACTCAGACTGAGCTTCGAATCAGAACAGCCTTCGTTCAGGCGTGCCTGGCGGAGTTTGACCGCCAGTCGTCAGACGGGACTTTTTCCCACGCCGCAGTACGGCATGGCAATGATCCCGCGGTGGCTCGGGAGTCGATCGGTCTGCTGGCGGATGTCCTGTCAGTCGACTCAATCAATCGGGACGCGGTCCAGCGAACGGCACAGACCGCTTTCATGGCGGACCAGCGGACCGGTTTCGCGAATGAACTGCTGAATATCGTCCTCGCGCAGGGGGCCATGACGACCGATGTCTACGTTCTGGCCGGAAGTTACGCGATGCTCGCCGACCAGCTCGAGCAGGCACGGACATACTTCGAACGAGCAAATCGGCTGGCCAGTAACGATCCGATAGTGCAGAACGGCCTGGCCCTGACTCTCATTCGCCAGTCGCCCGAAAACCGGGATCAGGCACTGGCGCTGGCGAATGCGGCTTTGGAGAAGCTTCCGGAACACCCGGATTTGCTGTCCACGCGCGCTGAGATTCACATCGCCCTGAAAGACTGGCGCGCTGCCCGCTACGACCTGGAACTGTCCGCACAGCGCCAGCCCGGCAGCCGGGAAACGCACGAACTGCTCGCGAGCGTTTACGAGTCTCTGCAGCAGCCAGCACTCGCGGCCGAACAGCGCCGAATCGTGACACGCCTGACGACAGAGTAGCCTGTTACGAACAGGCTAACGGCCGAACAACAAACCCAGCAAAGCGAGTTGCAGACAACCGCCTACCCCGCATGCCCGCGACGCGCCAGATCCGCGGGGATCGAAGCCCACCACGGGATACAGAACCGGCGGTAACAGTGCTGGCAGCGGATGCACCGGCATAAAATGAGGCCGTAAAGAAATCTTCGCAGCGGCGATCGAGTTTCGGAAAAGTCCCCCGAGTCTCCGCATTTCGGACAGATCCGACGCGAGGCGCGCCGGCGAGATTTATGATGACGGCTCATGGTGATGTATCGCGAGTGGCAGGTCAGATCGTCGCAGCGCCGTAAGATGCACACGTGTTGTCCGGAAGGATGATGACGCGGTCAGGCTGCGGCCGCCGCATCATTCAGGTTCCACCGCCGGGCTCCCCGGTGATCGCCTCTCCCGTGATCGCCTCTCCGGTGATCGCCAGCGCGACTGGCGGTCGCAGGGTCCGGTGGTTGCCAGGTCCACGTGTTGCCAGGTCCACGTGTTGCCAAACCGGCACTCGAAACCGACAAAGGCACCGCAGGCACCGCAGGCACCGCAACAGCAGCATGGTATGCCACGCGCGACGCCAGAGAGATCGCGTATTAGCCAGTCGCTGTCGCTCGCCACAGCGAGGGCATGTAATGTCGCTGGCTGTGCGAGGCTGTTGGGCAACTGCGTGAGACATGGCGGTCGCTCTGGTAGAGCAGTAATGAACGACGGAGAGAACAGGCCGCAGCATCTTTATTCGGCGCCTGGAAAACTGCAATCGTGGCGACAATGTTCTCATCGTATCTTCACGATCCGCTGGGTTTTCCAGACACGTTTTGTCTGGAAGTTTCCGACACGAATGTCCGACCTCGGCACCCAGGGAGGAATGCGATCAAGGAGGGGCGGATCGGCTGATGTCGTCACCTGAGCAAAAAAAACACCGGGCAGCCCACAACAAAATGTGGACACACCCGGTGCTTCGGAAGGAGGGAATCGTGTGGTTCGAATCAGGTTTCCGGAAGGAGGCTTCGATACGGATGGTTCAGTCTGAGCACACGGGTACCCGCCGTACCCGTCAAGAGTGCCGCGCCCGCCGAGGCAGTCGGAAATGTGCTCAACGCTTCGCCGCTGTAACGCCTGAAGAGCCTGTCGTTGCCGTTAGAATGTCGGCAGAGTTTCAATCGGTGCAAATGCCGTCTGCGGGTAGCCCATCGGAGCAAACGCTGTGGTCGCGCCCATCGGAGCAAAGGCCGTCGCGCCGGCCGGAGCATAAGCGGACGGATATCCCGGAGCACCCGCTCCGCAGGCTCCGCCCGGGCAGCCGCCGCCATAGCCACCATAAGGATAGCCTGCACCGTAGCCACCACCGTAGCCACCGCCGTGCAGCAGGCAGCAGCCGGACATCGAACACATCAACAGCAGCCCGGAACAAAACATCGCGAAACGGTTCATCAGAGAGCCTCCAAAATGCTGCCGTGGAATGTTCCAGTGGAACCTGGCAGGCGGGCGGAAGTGAGATTGGAATGGATTGACTTCGAACTTTGACAGACGGCCAGCGGAACGGCCGAAACAAAACGCCCGTGACAAATACGGCAACCGAAAACGGTCACGGCATTCGCAACGGATCGCGATGCGCGACAAAGCGGAGGAGAAGACAAGACATTCGTGAGGAGAGACAGACAGGTGTTCGATGTCGCATGACGTTCATCGATTGGTCGAAAACTATGACAACCGGCAAAACGCGTCAATATGTATTTGCCTGCCTCCAATTCCCGCCGTTTCCCGAAAAATCTCACACGATGTGCCGTCGCAAGCATTTGCAGATTCACGAATTTTCAGAATTATCGCTCAAGTCCGGGCAGCGAATTCCGCACGAACGCTGCGGTGGCTTGCCGCGCCGAACAGACTGCCGCCAACGGCTGTCACTTGAGCAGCTGGCTTTCAATTCGAAGCTGTACGGCCGCACGTCAAGAAACCGACAAGGACGAGTTGAGGGTGTGCTGGTTTCTGCTAAACTGGGCCGCCAGGAATTCGGCGGTGTAGCTCAGTTGGTTAGAGCAGCGGA
>CAZHET010000170.1:0-11814 GCA_964531585.1 uncultured Planctomycetaceae bacterium
CCAACGTCTGCGTGAAGCCTTCGAACTCGCTGTTGCCGTGTCCTTCGTGGCCCACGTTCGAATTCCCCGGCACTGGGTTGCCGGCTTCATCAAACACGTGAAATTCTGAACCGATATCCGTCGGTTCGGTGACGAAGCCGACTTTGACAGGATCGAACCTCCGAGTCCCGGTGAAGAAGTGCGTCGATCGTTCGGCGGCCGGCAGCAGCGTTTCGTAAAGATTTGGTACTGAACCGTTGTGAAAATACGGAGCGTTCGCCCAGATGCCTTCCAGCGGTCGAGCGATGTAGCCCATGCCGAGCGGATTCGGCGGTGCCTGCGGCTTCGGCATCAGCGATACCAGGTCGACCTGTTCCGTCTGAGCAAGCTGCTGCATGATATTCCGCACAACAACTCCCAGAACGGCGAGCCTCGGAGCGCGCTCCTGATCGTTGAGCAGCGGCTTCAGGACTCCGGTTGAAACGGTGTCCGACGGAAGCAGGTTCTGCAGGAACAGCGGATCCGTGCCGACTTCGGCAAGCGTGTTCGATCGAACAGGAATGCGGTCAGCATCGTTCAGAGCAAAACGCCCGTCGTCGTCTCGAACCGGATGACACGACTGACAGTTTCGTTCGAACAGCCGTCGTCCGAGATCGACTTTGCCGTGATCAAGTCTGCCGAGGATCTCTTCCGGCCACGCTGGCGTTGTCAGCTTTTTCAAAAGGTCGTGTTCGAGCATCACCAGGTTGCGCAGACGGACCGTGGAACCAAACTGCTTCGCTCCGGGAGTCAGCGTGAAGCAGCCGAAAACACCCAGCACTTCGCCAACGTTGCGTGCCTCGGCCAGATCCGCCGTCGCTCCCCACTGCACGTAGCCCATGAACGGAGTGTTCCACAGCGAGGGATAACTGACGGGAGCATTTGATTCGCGACGATTGCCTGGTTCGTTCAACGCAGTTTCGCAGACGGCGTTCAGGATCGCTCCGAACGCGTCCAGTCGGCCGAAGCCGTAGGGATGAGCGGCCTTGTTGCGTTCAACCAGCCGGTTGACCGCTTCGGAAATCTGTTCGATTTCGTCTCGGAACATATCGAGTTCCGCGGGACCTCGTCCGACGTTCGCGCCGAAACGCTGCAGCTTTGCAGAATCTCGGTGAGTCGCATCCAACGCCTTGCCGAGGTCTCGCAGAAAGGCTTCCAGATCGGCTTGAGTCGAACCGCCGTCGATGCGAATTGTCGTTCCGTTGAATTCGATGTCGTGGGTGTGACAGGCCGCGCACGTCAGACCGAACCACGCCTGTTGTTCTCGCGGGTAAAGCTGTTCCTGCGAGTCTGCGCCCAGATAGGCTCGCTTGATGTCAAAGCGAGTGGCCGCTCTGACCTGCTCCGCCAGTGGCGACGGCTCGCTGCGAGTGCGAGTTTCCGCCGGCTCAACTCCGTCACGCACAAAGCCAATCGGCAGCCCGTCCGGATTCTGTTCTGAGGATGGAGCCGGCAGAATTCCGTACCGGCGCATGTTGTCGTCGGCTCGAAACAGTTCGGTGTTGTCAGCCTGTTCGAGTGCCAGAAACCACTGATAAGGAATCAACTGCGATCCCTGCGGCGTGAAATAGAACGTCTCACGCTGGTCCGCGTCCCAGCCCTGATCCAGATGAGTGACCTGCCCACGAGCTGGTGTGGTGAAGGCGACGGCAGCGGTCAGCGAGCAGACGACAAGGAATCGCATGGCAAACATCCTCGAAAGCTGAGCGTGGGGCGCGGACGCAACTGGCAAAACGTCCGTTTCAGGAACTCTATCGAGTTGCGTCGACAACTCCCGCCAGTCGAAAGCGGCGGGCGAGGACGAAGAGCTTGCTGCCGGCTCTGCATTCGGCACGTGAGCAACAGAAATCAACAACCTGTATGTTGCGAGTGGCGCGGGCTAATGGTCGGCTGCCGGTTCCGTCGCGCGGGTCGTGACGGCGGATGTTCGCGACAGCGATCGACGCCCACGCCGGCGCGTGTGGAAGTGTTAGCTTTCGGCCTTGTGAATGCGATCAGGAGCCGAACTCCGCATTGGTGGTGTCGGGCAGTGCGTGTGCAGATTGATGGTGAGTGGTCAGCCAGGCGCTGAACCATTGAATTGCTCCTGCAAGGGGCAACGAACGAGCTGCGGCATCATATGCTGATCGATCTTGACCTGGCCAGAACAGCAATAGCAGACCGCGGCGCGTGGGTCGGGCGACGGCTGAATGACCCATCAGTCTCGAAAACGCACCGGAATCGTGATGTTCTGTCGGCGGTAAAGGCACTGACCGCCTGCGTCTTCGCAGATGTAGTAGAGTGCGTACGCTGAAATCTGACGAATGTTTGTTTCTGCGGGGGTGTGCAGCTCGAAATCAACAGTGCGGGTCTCACTGCTTTCCGGTTCGGCTGGCTGAGACGCCTTCAGCAGCGGAGTTTCTGCCTGCCAGCCTTCCGGGATGTCGATCCAGACCGTGAGTGGCTCCGCTTCGTTGTTCCAGTGAGCGGCTTGAACGGGGAGGAACTGCAGATGCACTCGAAGAGCCTCTCCCTTAGAGATTGCTCCGGGCACGACAGTCGCCGTTGCGTGGATGAACGGATTTCTGTCCAGAGCGATGCGGCCTGCCGGGTCGGGGTTCTCCGCAACGGTGTCACGGGACGTCACGGTCTTTGCGGGCGAGGCAATCTCCGCTCCGACGGGTTCAACGGTGAGGGCAACGGGTTCATCGCCGCGCGCCGTGATGTCTGCGCGAGCCTGCTGTATCCAGTCGTAGAACGGGTAGGGCTTCGTCAGCCGTGGGCCGTACTGCTGAATTCGTCGTCGATAAATGTAGTGATTCGGATCGATATCCAGTGCCTTTCCCCAGGCGTTGACGGCGTACTGAAAATCCTCCGGCGGCGAGTTGCCTGAGTCGAACAGCATCCGCGAAGCAACGCCAAGCCGAAACCACGCGTGGCTGTTCTTCGGTTCGAGTTCCACTGCTTTGGAATAACGATTTGCTGCGGTTGCCACAGAAGATTCATCGCCCCACAGAACGCGATAGTCGCCTGCCGCAATCCAGTCGGCGGCGGTGTTCGATTCCATGGCGACCTCGTCCAGCGCTTTCGCTGTTGTGGTCGATGCCGTTACCTGGTCGCCGTTCCGAATCGCAGCCTGGACGTTCAGAGTCGCAGCCTGGACGTTCGGATTCGCAGCCCGCTTCACGAAATCGGGAAACTCTTCCGTTGTCAGATTGGCATCAACCACGACACCCGCTTCGTCGATGGCAACGAACATTGGCACAGCGCGAGCGTTCAGCCGGTTGATCGGATCGTGCAGAATCGGCCAGCCGAAATTCTTCCACTGAGCGAACAGCCGGCAACGGTCGGGGTGCTGTTCCTGAATGACTCCCAGCAGAACCAGCTCACCGGATTCGCGAGCGTCGCTTGTCAGATCGTGCCACACGGGCACGTGCCGCCGACAGCCTGCTCACCATGAAGCAAAGTGGATCAGTAAGACCTTCTTGCCGCGAAAGTCCGACAACGAGACGGCTTCGCGCGTGTCAATGCGCGGCAGCGTGATTTCAGGATGCGGCTGGCCGATGTCAGGCGAATAACCGGATTCCTGTGCGCCTGTCGGTGCAGTGATCCACAGGCAAAAGAATGCTGAAAGTGTTGTGACTCTGAATATGCTCATTGTATCCCCGACTCCATTGAGAACCGTGCTACTCGCTCCGCAGTGCTTCGATTGGGTGCAGCATCGCTGCTCGGCGGGCGGGGTAGACGCCGAAGCTGGTGCCGACGATCAGCGCGACGGCGACTGCGATGATCGGGGCTTCGAAAGTGATGATCGTCGTCCGGCCGCTCGCCCAGCTTACGACGGACGGAACGGTCAGTCCAAGAACCGCACCAAGCAGCGCGCCGGTGAAGGATAGCAGAGCGGTCTCGATCAGGAACTGGGAAATGATGTCCGCTCGTTTGGCTCCAAGTGCCCGGCGGATGCCGATTTCGCGAGTGCGTTCGGTGACGGTCGCCAGCATGATGTTCATGATGCCAATACCGCCCACCAGCAGCGAAATCCCGGCTGTCGAACCAAGCAGCAGGCTGAAAATCCGCTGAGTCTCTTCGGCCTGCTCCAGCAACTGCAGCGGAATCGTGACCGCGTAGTCTTCCTTCGTGTGGTACGCCTTCAGGACGTCTTCGATGACTCGCGCGGCTTTGCGGACGTTGTCGCGATCGTCGATCTGAACGGTAATCTGACTGAGTTCGATACGCTCGACCGACTGCGATCCCGACGTTTCATAGATAATCATTTCGCCGAAACGTGCGCGGTCAGTCGTGACGGGAATGTAGACGTCGCGGTTGTAGTCTTCCGCGCTGAGACTTGAACCTGCTCCACCCGTCGGTGAACGATACTGCGTCACTCCGACGATGCGGTAGAAATGGTTCGCTCCGACCCGCACCGTCTTCTGCAGCGGGTTTTCGTACGGAAACAGCTCTTCGGCCAGTTCCGATCCAATCACGCAGACATTGTGATAACGCGACAGATCGATCGGTTCCAGAAACCGGCCGCTCTGCAGAGACGACGACGTCAGGTCCAGGTAGTCCGGCGTGGCCCCGACGACACGACCTTCCAGGCTGCGGTTCAGATGGCGGACCTGCTGCCGGAATTCTCGCAGTGGCGTGGCACCGGTGGCGACTTTCAGCGTGGTGCGAATCCGGTCGAGATCGTCCCACGTTAATCCGTACGCCAGCACGAACTCACTACCTGCGTTCTGGCTTTCGGAATCCGCAACAGGTTTCTTGCTGCGCACGATGATGTTGCGAACACCCAGCGACTGAATCTGCTGCTGCGCTTCGTAGCTGGCTCCTTCGGCAATCGCCAGCATCACGATCACGGACGCGACCCCGAACACCAGCCCGAGCATCGTGAGAAACGATCGCAGCTTGTGCAGCGTCAGGCTGCGCACGGCAGCTCGGATCAAAGGGATGAGCAGGAAGACGCGACGCATGAGTTGGTGGTTGGTGGTTGGTGATTGGTGATGGGTGATTGCGGCGTTCCTGCGTCATTTCCGCGCAGGCGGGAACCCAGTGTGCATTGCCGGGTTCCCGCCTGCGCGGGAATGACGACGGTGTGGCGATCGGGTCATGTGTCTGAAGCGCGAGCATCCAGGGCATCTGACGCGTCAAAGTCGCTCTCCGGCGAAACTTCCGCATCAGGCGCGTCGTTGGTGTCAGGCGTTGTGTCGGTGTCCGAGTTTTCTTCGTCGGCGCTGTTTTCGTCGGCGGACTGTTCCAGCTCTGCTTCAGCCTGAAGCTTCTGCAGTTCGTCGCTGTCGTCATCGGCACCGTCATCGTCGGCGAATTCCTCGGTGGCTCTGGAGCGTGCGTCCAGAGCCACAACGTCACCTTGCTTAATGCCCGACTTGATGACGATCAGACGATTGTTCGTCTGGCCGGCTTCGACGTCTCTGCGTTCGTAGCCATCGGGGGTCTGAATGTATACGAAGTGCTGATGCCGGTGTTCTGCAATGGCCTGAACGGGAACAGCCAGCACATCCTTCAGGTGATCGACACGGATTTCGACTTCCGCCGTCATGCCGGGCCGCAGAGCCACATCGCCGATCGAATCCATCGTCACGACCGTGGGATATTCTTTCACACCGCCGCCCATGTAGCGGTCGGACTTGCTGAGCTGTGCGACACTCTTCACGGTCCCTGTGAACGCTTCGTTGGCGAACGCGTCAACTCGGATGACCGCCTTCTGTCCCGCGGCGATGCGTTTGACTTCTGATTCGTGGACCTTGACTTCGACCTGCATCTGCGTCATGTCTGGGATAAAGAACACGACCTGCCGCTCGTAGACGGTTCCGCCTTCACGGATACGGCGGGACTCGGACCACCAGTCCTCGTTGGCGTACGCGACGACTCCGCTCTGTGTCGCTCTAATTTCACAGTATTCGAGTTGCTGCAGTTCTTCGGCCAGATCTTCCTGCTGCAGCTTCAGTTCGTTCAGTGCCGACTGGTATTCGTTCTCTGCCTTCTTGAGATTGGCGTTGGCGTTGGCGTGGGCGCGGACCAGCTTGCGTTCGGCTTCCTTCGCCTTCGCTTCGAATTCCGTCATCTGGCGCAACGAATCGTAGTTCTTCAGCACTTCCAGAGTTCGCTGGTCACGGTTCAGATTGAACTTTGCACTTTCGACCTCTTGTTCGGCAAGTTGAATCTGTTCCGGTTCACGGAACCCCTTTTTAACCAGTTCTCGAGTGTTCTGCAGGTTTTCTTCGGCTTTCTGCAGTTCCACTTTGGCAAGAGCGATCTTACCGCTCAGATCAGCCTCCTGGACGGGGAGGTCGCCTTCGCGGTACTTGATCAGATCGAGTCTTGCAAGAGTGAGTTCAAGGTCCGCGGCGGCGATTTCACTTTCGCCCGTGTTCCTGGCGACTTCGACTTCCTGCTTTTTGGTTTCGACAACACCCTCTGCCTGTGCGACCTCAAGTCGCTCTTCGGCGATCTCTGTGTCGATTTCTGACGAGTCGAAGCGGACCACGATGTCTCCCTCCTTCACCGTCGTCCCTTCTTCCACCAGAAAGATGATCTTGTTTTCCCGGCGGTCGAGTTCGCAGATGCCATTGACGGTCTTCTGACTCTGCAGTGTGCCGCGTTCTGTGACGGTAATTCGCAGGTCGGCGCGTTCTGCGGTCCATGTCAGCGATTCATCAGCGACTTCGTCACCGGCGACATAGAGACCGTACCAGGTGGCAGTTCCGAGCAGACCGGCCAGCAGCAGAAACGCGAGCCACTTGCCAAAGAAACTCCCGGTGTGCCGCGGCTGCGGCGGGCTATTCGACGCGTTCGAGTTCGATGACGGGGATGACGGGAACGTCTGCGGTGCCTTCGTCGGTGCTGGCGTCGTCAGCGGCTCCCGGCGCGGAGCTGTCTTCGGTCTCGTTGGCGCGACCGTCGACTGGGAAACCATCGGCGGTTCCGTCGTCGAGGAAAATTTCGGCGAGGAAGTCGTCGCTAAGCTGTCCGTCATTGACCCAGTTTCCGTTGTCATCAATTTGGAGGAGTTCCAGCGTGCGGTACAGCTCCATGCGTGAAGTCTCGTAGCGCACCCAACTGGAGATCAGGCTGTTGCGAGCACCGAGCAGGGTTTGAAGGGCCTGCAGCAGGTCGCGTGTGAGGTTGGAGTCGGCCTCGGTCGAAATTCTCAGGTTCAACTGAGCCTGTTCGACCTGCCGCGCGGCGGTGATGAGTTGTTGGCGGGTGATTTCGAACTGGAATCGGTTCAACTCCAGATTACGTAAATTGTTGCGAACTTCGAAGGAAATCCCATCCTTTGCTTCCATAAAATCCCGGCGCGCCCGCTGATATTCGATCTGCGAGGCTCGATAAACGTTCCGCTCGGCCATGCGGTTTAGCGGTCCGTCGAACTGCAGCCCGGCACGAAGCGTGCTGGCGGATGCGTCGAACCTGGCCGGATTCGTCCGTGACGGATCGGTGCCGATGTCCGCTCCCAGAATCAGATCGAGATCCGCTTCCAGCAAATCGGCAGCGACTTCCTTTCCACGGTACGCATCAACCACCTGACCCTGCACATTCTTAAGGTCCAGACGGTTTTCGTTTGCCAGAAACAGGGCCGCACTTTCCGTGATTTCGACCGGCTGAATCTCAATCAGATAGACCCTCACCTGAGTCTGGACGACAAACAGATCCGCCAGCCGCTCGCGAAGATTTTCACCCACCAGCACATTCAACACCTGCCATGCCAGCAGCCGATCGCTGCGTTCAATGGCGGCCGCGGCCGCATCAGCCTGATCCGCGTCGTGCGAAAATTCGTCTGTAATTTCGTTAAGAAATTCTTCCAGATCTCTGCAAAGGTCGCGCTCCCTTTCGAATTCACTGTTCTCGATCGCCGTTTCGTCGGAATCTGCCGAGGCATCCTCTTTTTCGAGGCGCGACTTCCACCGCTGCAGTTCTTCGCGGATCTCGTCTGCGAACACCGGAACCTGATCGGCGACTTTTCGCGCTGCCGCATGAATCTGCTGAAGTTCTTCAATCGTCGGCAAATTTGAAGCAGCGTAGAGTGCTTCAGCCTGTGAGCGCTCCTGCGGCGTGAGGTCCCGGATTTCTTCAACAGCGGGCAGACCGATCTCGGACAAGCGAAGATTCAGCGCCTGCCGATCGCGGTCGGACAGAAGTTCCACGTCTTCGTCGGCAGGCAGACGAAGTTCCGAAAACTGCAGTAACTGAATGCGAATCTCGTCATTTCGTTCCGTCAGCGCTTCCAGCCTGGGGTCAGTCAGTTCGAACAACTTGAGTTCGTCGCTGCCGAGCGTCACTTTCAGCGTCGGCGGCAGACCAAGCTGCAGCTTGAACTGGTCCAGTGCGACGTCCAGATCCTGTCGGGCTCGCAGCAGGCTCAGGCGGCTTTGTTCGTACTGCTGAAAGACCTGGTCGACCTGAAACTGCGAAACCGAGCCGGCAAAGAACAGCGCATCGTGCTCTTCAAGGTTCAGACGCAGACTTTCGAGATTGGACTCTTCGTTCCGCGCCGCCTGAGCGACCGCCAGCAGACCGAGATACCCGCTGGTGCCCGTTGTGTCGACATAGAAGGCTCGACGAAACTGCGAGAAATTGCGGATGGAATACAGCAGATTGCGTTCGGCCTGAGTCAGCGGTTCAAGCTGCACAGACCGGAACGCGCGCCTCATCAGCGGCTGCAGAAGCTGAAACGACAGCAGTGAGTTCGTCGACATTCCGCCACTGTTGAATTCCCAAACCATCGCGTTCGAAAAATCGGCGAGTAGCTGGCCTCCGGTCGCGAAGCGCTTGCTGAAACCGAGACTGTCCGTGAATGTCAGCGTGTCGGTGGCACCCGTGGAATTGATGCCCCGGTTGAAGAACTCCGCGCCGACGCCGCCATTCCACTGCGTGTCAAACTGGAAACGCTGAAGAGCCACCGGAAGGGCTGTCAGATAGACGCCTTCCACCGCCGTCTGGTACTCACGACTGTGCAGCAGCGCGAGTTCCATCGACGTCGTTCGGTCCAGCCGGACGGCTCCTGCTTCGTCGATCGGAAGAAGGTTCTGCCAGTGTTCAAATTCCACGACGGGCAGTTCGCCACGCTTCTTCCAGACGGTTGAACCGGACGACTTATACGGACTGTCCATGTACCGACGCGCCGCCGGATCATCCGGAGGCAATGGCCCGCAATCGGGATCGGTCAGATCCGCCATGCGTGAGAATGATGCCGCTTCAACTGCACGGTCCGGCAGAAAGTACGCCGGACGAACTCGTTCGGAAATAAGTTGCGATGCATCGCAGTCGGCGTCGAGCCGGTACTGGCGACGGCTGCAGCCGGTAAAGAGAAGGGTGAAAAGCAGGATCGCGAGTACGCCGACTGTATGACGGGACTCTGATCCCGTCGGCTGAGGACGTTCGCCGCAGCCGCGAAGCGGCGACAGCGCGTCGCCGTGGGCGTCAGCCCACGGTTCCGGTCGCAAACGCGTTCGAGCCGAGAAGCGGCGGCAGCGAACCGAACGATCAACGCCCGCTGTCGCCGCTTCGCGGTTTTCGCCATTTTTGAACTCGCTGTCCATGGGCTGACGCCCACGGCGAAGCGCTGCCGTCGCTTCGCGGCTGAATCCGGCGGCGGCGGCGCGCGGGAGCACACTCGTCCCGAGCACACTCGTAGCAACCCTGTTCGCGTTCTCCTGACTTTCTCCGTCGCGACCCATTCGCGGGCTCTTCCCCTTCAGCAGATAATGCCGGTGGTTCTGATCGTGCCGGTTGTCCGTTTCAGACGTATCGTCTGGCCAACCGTCGTGTTTGAAACGTCATGGCCTTCCGACAGGCCGAAGCAGCCGGTCGGACATGTGGCATCGTCAGAAGCCGTGCAATCGATACAGGCGGACTTTTCGTCGCGCGGAGGGCATGGCTCCTGCCGAGCCGCGTGTGCCAGAACGCGCCCGTTGCGGCAGCGGCTCGGCAGGAGCCTCGCCCTCCCGACAACCTGGCCCGTGCGATCGATCAATACCTGGCTGACGAATCACCAGGCACGTTGGACACGTCGCCGCGGCATGCCGACAATCCGGAAACCACTCGCAATCGGATCAGTTCCATGACCACACACGATCGACGCCACATGCTCCTCCGCACGGCCAGCGGGCTTGCTGCGACAATGCTGCCGGGCCTGCGAACAGCGGCCGCTCAGCCGGACGAATCAACTTCCAGGCCCACCACCTTCCAGCTTGCCTGCATGACTCTGCCGTACTCGCAGTTCCCGCTGGAACGAGCTCTGACGGGAATCAGGAATGCCGGCTTTAACTTTGTCGCATGGGGAACCACACATCAGGAAACGTCCGACGGAGAACGTATTCCTGTGATGCCGGAAGACGCTCCTCCCGCGCAGGCGAAGGAACTGGCAGCGAAGTGTCGCGATCTGGGACTGGAACCGGTGATGATGTTTTCCACCGTCTACCCGGAAGCGAATAACGGACTGCAGGTTCTTACGCATCGAATCAAACAGGCCAGCGCAGGCGGCGTTGCTCAGGTGCTGACGTTCGGACATACGGAAGGCGGTGACCGGAGGCTGTGGATCGAACGCTTCAAGCAACTCGGCCCGATCGCTCGCGATCACAACGTGCTGCTGGTTGTGAAGCAGCACGGCGGATCAACCGGCACGGGCAGGGCTTGCGCCGACATCATTCGCGAAGTCAACGATGACGGCGTGCGAGTGAACTACGATGCGGGCAACGTCATGGACTATCTGAACGTCGACCCGATCCCGGATATTCAGCAGTGTGCTGACGTCGTTCACAGCTTCTGCATGAAGGACCATCGCAACTGGCCGAAGGATCAGGACTGCGGACCGGGATTCGGTGAAATCGACCATTATCGTCTGCTGCATCCCGTCGCCTTCACCGGCCGAACAATGCCGCTGTGCTGCGAGAATATCTTTGCACCACTCGTCGCTCGGCCTCAGAACGCAGACGGAATTGACGCGCTGGCAACGCAGGTGCGACAGTACCTGGAAATGGTTGTCGCGGGTGTGCAGACTGCCGGGGACAGTGGGAGTGAGTCGTGATGTGGGCGAGTCGTGCACAGGCGCGGAGCCACCGGACTTACCTTCGCGGAAAAATGCCTCGGCACGACTCACCCGCATTTTGCCACAACACAGGTTCACCAGGCCGAGACACACCATGCCCGACCCGAATCCAGACCGACGACGGTTCCTGCAAACATCGCTGTCTGCTGCCGCGGCGACGGCGGTTGGCTCGCAACTTGCGGCCGGCGCTCACGCGACCGGCAACGAAACTCTGAAAGTTGGACTCATTGGCTGCGGCGGACGCGGCACGGGAGCCGCAGGTCAGGCGCTGCAGGCGGACGACAACGTCAAGCTGGTCGCCATGGCGGATGCCTTCGAAGATCGCCTGACGACAAGTCTGGAATCGCTCACGCGCGACGCTGAAGTGTCGGCGAAAGTCGACGTCGCAGCGGAAAATCGATTCGTCGGATTTGACGCTTACGAAAAGCTTCTGGCCACCGATGTTGATGTCGTCCTGCTGACCACGCCGCCTCAATTTCGACCGATGCACCTGAAGGCCGCGATCGAAGCCGGCAAGCACGTGTTCGCCGAGAAACCCGTTGCCGTTGATGCTCCGGGAGTTCGCTCCGTACTGGAAACATGTGCCGAAGCGAAGCGAAAGAATCTGTCTGTCGTCTCGGGGCTTTGCATTCGCTACGACGGCGGGTTTCGCGAAACGGTGCAACGCATTCATGACGGAGCGATCGGCGACATTCATACTCTGGTCGCCAACGACTATCGCGGTTCCATCTGGGTCAAACCGCGCC
>CAZHET010000171.1:0-11781 GCA_964531585.1 uncultured Planctomycetaceae bacterium
GGCCCGAAAACTAAACTCCTCCATGACACTTTGATTCAGACCTGCGGGACTAGCCGCCGGTGTCTGCATCAAAAAACGCTGGGAAAAACCGGCGGCTAGCGCCGTGCCGCTCACAGATCAGAGATAGACGCCGCCAGCCAGGCCGCCGGCAGCAGAGCCCACTCGCACAGCCTCCCGTCCGGGCACCGAATGGCTCTACTGCCCATCCGACGGCAGATCCACGCGATGCTTGATCAGGCGTTCCCAGTCAAACGACCCGGACCCCGGATCGTATGCATTAAACAATTCCGTCCGGTCAACAATAAACACCGCGCGAAGGGGAGAGACTAATCAGCATCTGCGCTAAGGTCGACACGGTGCTTGATCAGACGCTGCCAGTCGATATTGCCGGTACCAGGGTCGTACGCGTTAAGCAATTCCGTCCTATCCACAATGAAGATGGCGCGACGTTCCCAACCGGAATCATTTCTCGGGTCGCCGTCGCCATCGACGTCAAGGCCCATGCGCCCGCCAAGACGAATGTGGCCACTCGCGTCTTCAGATCCTTCGAAATAGGCGGCGGTCCCATAGATTATGAAGGCGTTGCTTATCGTCGTTGCGTTGTTCGCAATCTTGGACAGAAGCTGATATCGCTGTGCGGCAGTAGCTGTTGGAGCACTCGATATCGGTAACAGGTGGTAGTTCGGCACGTCTCCAACCTCAAGCCAATGCCTGTTGGCAATCGGACTCGCCTCCGTTTGCAGCTCGCGGTTTAGCGTTTTGAACACCCCATTATCACCACCGGCCCCCGAGCCATCTGGGCGGACATACGTCGGTGCATGGAAAGGTGTTGAACGTGGTGTTCCGGGTACCCAAAACGTCGCGGCGGCCTGCCCGCTGACGGGGTCGTAACTCTGAACGGCACCGTCGCGCTGCTGAACGAATTCGAACCAGCGGTCTTTTATGTCTGTGCTTGCTATCGTGAAGTCAGCGTATGGCGGCGCCACGCCGATACGGCTCGGTCCCTCTGGCAGAAAGCTCTGCATGAATGGGGCAAACGTTCCTCCTGCCAGCGGGACGTCAGCCAGTCCCGGCTCATCAATGAGTCCGGCATACACTTCCGTGTGACGTATCCCATTAAGATTGACCTTTCCCGGAATTCTTCGGAGCGACGCGTAGTTGGTTAGCATGCGGTTCACACGCGACGGGACCTCCAAGAATCCCAGCAGGCGATACCATCGATTATCGAAGACCGACGGGGTCGTTGGATCGTCATCGAGATCTGGCCAAAGAATCAGTGATGCGGCAAGGCTCGCATTGCTAATACTCGCGTCCGTAAACGGCGGCACTGGAACCACACTCCCGAGTTGCTGCAGCGGCGCGAGGCGACCTCTCGACAAATGCTGGGTGAGCAGCGCTGGACCGAAAACGGGAACATGCAACAGCTCACCCGGGGACGCGAAGTCTCGATCAAAGTGCGGCTGCCATACCGCCATGCCCGTTGCGGGCGTTCCGGAGTTGACGCCCAGGGAGTCGTCAGGCGGGAGCGTTGCATCTCCTTTCAATGTGTTGGATCGAAATGTCGCTGGGTTAAACACGGACGGATTGCGAAAATCCTGTAGTGGTTCGGATCGTTCAATACTCACGATGTTTCTGACTCTATCGGTTGTCACATCACCACGAACTTCTGCGGCTGTATCCATATCCTGAATGTTTAGATCGGAGAGCAACACGCGAATCCTGTCGACTTCGACCCATGGATTGTCCAACACGCTGAGCGACGGCATGTTTGGATTGGCACGCCGCTCCAGCACGAGGTCGAATCCCTTTGGCCCCGCCAATGTCCCTGGAGGCACTGTAACTGGATCGAAGTCACCCTCAATCAGCAGCGGATTACCATCTGGCGCAGTTGCCCCCAGCGGTCCATCAATGTGGTGCCCAATGTAATCTGCCAGTGCGCTGACGTTTTCCAGCAAAGCCTCAGGAGCACTCTCATAAAACCGATTTTGTCCTGCATGTGCAATCAAATCCAGATCACACCGCGGATCAAAGGCCGGGTCTGGGAGGTTCGTTGACACCGTCGGGAGTGTACCGTTTGCGGCGTTCGGCGCAATTAGTTCATAGATCCCGTCGAAAGAACCGGTGTAGCCAGGAGGACCAGCGGCGTTCGGCGCTCCAAGGTCCACGAACAGGTCACTGCTTCCCACCTGAGCCCCCGTGGCAGTCGTCGCACTGATACTAAAACGGCCACCGCCATCGATCCGGTTGGCGATGTGGCTTGAGAACGCCACAAAATGAGTCGGTGGCGTTGGCAACCCCTCAGCGGGTGGCTGAATCGGGCTGTCTGCGTTATCTCGCTCACGTCGCACTAGTCGCCAAATTGTCTTATCAACCGTCTCACCAGTAACCGCCGGTTGTCCGAGATCCAGCGGCATCGGCAGCATGTTCTGCAATTCGACAAACAAGAAGTCGTTCTGCAGCGTTGGCAACGAGTTAGTAGGGTCGCCGTTTGTGTCATCGAACGATGTGGCTTCATGGTCGTCGGCCAGCTTCGCTGATCGCACGGCCAAGACCTCACTGAACGCGAGTTGTTGTGCCTCAACCCCGTAGACGACGCCCCGCGCCGTGCTGTCGTCAGGATACATGCCATGGCGTGTTACGGCGGCGTAATCAGGATCTGTAGGGAGCAGTATGCCGGCGAGATCGTCTGAATTTGTGTATGGATCGTCATCCAGGTTCCAGCCGTCGCTGAGATCTTTGTCGTACTCAAATTTCGTAATGACATTGTCTGTGTCCATCGCGTCGACAACGTTCACTGCGAACTGCGCCATCTGACGAAGCTGCTCGTCTGTGTAGAGCTGCCTCGCTGGGTGGGCATTCGACGCCGTATAGTCACGTGCCGTTGCAGTATTGACCTGAGCGCCGCCGACCGTGTACAGCAGGACATAGATATCCCGCGCCATTTGCTGGCGGTCACGCCGTGCCCAGAATTCCTGCGCGTCAGGTGTCTGAGGCGGAAACGCGGGCAGTGGAAGAGCAGAGGGGATTGTTGGTTCATTTGCGGCCGAAACGTCAGGGTGCTCGGTCAACGCCCGAAAACGCAACTCAGCTGTTCGTATGTAGTTACTGTATTCCGGTGAGCCAACGGGTGGTGCAGGGCGGTCGAAATCAATGATGTGATTGAGGCTTAGAGGGAGCCGCTGTGCGAGCTCTCGAGTGTTTCCGGTTTGATCACGCCCGCTCAACAGTCGACGAACTTGCGGTCGAAATGTATCTGCACCGGTAAAAGGCGCGATCGCGCCGAATGTCGGAGGAAAATTGGCTTCCCACGGTCGTCCTGGCGTTCGCGTCAGTGGAATCGCACGCAGTGAGTTCGTCAGCGTCGTAAACCGCTCGGCAATATCGGAGTCGGCAGCGAACGCTTCAACGGCGAGATCCTGCAGACGTGTGCTGATGTCACTCTGCGCGGCAACAATGTCGGTCTTCGTCAGGTGCGCGGGAATGAGGTCGGCCGGGCTGAAAATCTGGTCAGCGGTGCGCTGCGCAGCTTCCAGGTCGACGATCACCTCCAGCGGATCTTCGAGCAAAACGTTCAGGAAGCGATCCGACGTTTGGACGAGGTTGTCGGCCTGAGTGGTGATGTCGTTATCCGGTCCGCGCAGATAGGGCGAATCATTCAAAATCGCATTCATGTTTTCCCCGACCAGCGGGTAGTTTATGTAACCAGGCCATTGTTCAGGAGTACCGGTTGGATTCGGCAGCATGCTCGGGACAAACGGATTTCCGGGTACAGTACTCGTACCTGCACCGCCGAAGTCCATCGGATGGACAAACCCCCGGATGACCCCCGTCCGCGGATGGGCGACGCCCTCCAGAACGTTCTGGTTATCGTCGACGCCGGCGAGTCCGCCCGGTGCATTGAACAAATACCATGAAGGTAATGAAGGCTGATCAGATGGTCGCGTGTACCGCGCGGCGCCCGGCCTCGGGAGGCGTGCCACCAGCCCGGAACCTGGCAAAGTCTGACCCAAATTCCACAGCGCAGGCGCATCACCCCACCGGCCTTCGAACAGGTCCGTTCCGTCCATCCGGCCGGTCAACAGCCACAAAAATTCCATATTTGCCTGAGCCAGGGCGCTACCCGGTCCCGAGCCGTACCAAGACGAAAAAGGGCCGGGGTTGGTGGTCAATGTTGAGGGACGCAATGCCCAGATCGGGTTGACCTCATTCGGTCCGAGGCCCTGATTTGATTGCGACAGTGAGGACACCGTCATGGACGTCGTTGCTTCGTTAGGAATGCTGCCATTCCGAGCCAGGCCGGACAGGTTACCGTGGATGTTCAGGTCGATCAGTGAATCGAGATCGTAAATTGTGAAGGAAAACAATGTTCCATACAGTCGACCATCGGCGGTCTCCTGCACCGGATATGCGAAGTCCATCCAGATCCCTTCTTTCACGCCATCTCCGTCGTTGTCGGAATCCAGTACAAAATCGTCAGGCGCGTCGCCCGTCCACAACCCCAAGTTTCCGAAATTCGCGCCGTTAACTCCTTCATTTCGGCGCAGCGGAAACGGACCGCTTGCGCCTGGTAGATTCAAGATTGCGGAGTTGTCGGCCGGGTTTGTTGCATCCAGATAGCGACGGACAGCATTTCCGGCGGCGTCATAGCCGACGATGTGCTGTGCATGCGGTCGCATTGTGCGAAAAAGAAAACCGCCGTGGGCGGCCGCGTCATCGTACCAGTTGGAGTCAGTCAGAACTGTGTTGCCTGAAGGACCGTTGTTCGGCCCGGATTTCAGCAGAGCCGGCCGCATGAAACTGGGAATGTAAACTGGAATCCGCTCATATTGGTTCGGTGTAGCACCGTTGTCGCGAATGGCCCATCCCCGATGTCCCAGAAAGATATTGTTGATATCCGGGTACGTATAATCGACGTCCGGCTCGGGAAATGTGCTGCCCGCACCGCCAAGCTGCCTGTTGCCATACACCTGCTGTTCAACGGCATCGCGGCCAAACTGGCTTCCCCACAACGCCAGGGAATCAACGAACTCCAGTGGATTCTGTAATGGCGTGGCCGGTACGACGTCGACACCCGCGTCAAACGTCCCATTGTGATTGACATCGAGAACCGGCACGCCGACGCCGTTGTAGACCCAGCCAATTCCTTCGCCGGAATGAAGTGTCGTGTCCGATCCCAGCATCAAATGAACCAGCGAATGTCGTGACGTCCGCCTGTCTGTCGCGTCGCGCGGCCCCCAGACAATGCTGGATTTCTGTGCGTCGTTAGCGCCGATCAGAAGCTGTTCCATTGCCCATGGGAACGGGTCCTCAGTAACGCGCTGTTCGGCTTTTGCCGCCTCAGAAAAATACTCCGCTGCGGCACGTTCCTGCGCCGAGAACGTGTAAAACATCATTCCGGTGAACGCGAGTAGGCTCAGCAGCGCAAGGACAATGATTAAAGTTGATCCACGCCGGGTCTGTGTGGAGCCGGATGCATTTTTGTTTCGCTGGCGGTTCATTGTTTCATGCCTTCGCGTTGCCCAAGGTAAATCGGCCAGTTCAGGTGCGCGACTGCGCGGGAACCGGGCGTTGTGGAAGTCTGAGCCCGCAATCAAAGTGTGGTGACAATAGCGGAGCCACCGTCAGCGTTCCGGCGTCAGGGGCAGCTCCAGTGTCAGTTGCCGCATGTCCTGAGTCTTCTGATCGATAAAACGCAATGTCACCCTGATCGATCGCAACGGCCGGCGATTGTCAAAGGACTCCCAGATGAGATTGTTGTCGGTGAACCGCTGTCCGGCGACCCGCGGAAAAGATGGTGGCGCTGTCCCTGATGCACCCGTTCCGCCGACTAACCGATATCCAATATTGAATGCCTGGGGCGGTATCCCGGGCGCGTCATCCGTCCAGTCGAATGCGCCGTTGCCATCCCAGTCCCAACCCGGGTTTGGATTCGTCGGCACGACGGCGAAAACAACGTCCGATGCTGAGTAAGTGCCGTTTGGTCGCCAATATGTCCCGATTGGCCCGGCCATTGTGACTGGTGAGGGCCCCGGCGGGTTGATTGATTGCACTGGCGGATAAACGACGTACGGCATGTATGGTGGTGATTCTGCGGCTAAACCGCCTCCCAACGGCCCTGGATGCCATGTGTCAAACACGGCATCGGGCACAGCAATCCCACCTGCGAGCGGGCCGTATGCCGTATTGATGCGGCGGCTAAAGTGATAGTCCCCGGGAATCCCTGCTGCGTTCAGACTCTGATGACTCGGCGTCGTATACCGCCCCAACCGATCGTCCCAAAGCTCAACTCGGAACTCATGCACGTTTGCAAGTAGCAAATCCTCCATGCGTCGCTCACCGCCTCGGCCTGAGCCAGTTGTTACTGGCGGTCCCGCAGGCGGAGGTTCCTGAAACTCCGTGATTACGCCGGTCGTGGAATCTATAAGCAGCGCGGGGCCGGTGACATCCATCGGATTGCCAATCGACGACAACGCAATGGGCCAGTTAAAGTTAAACGCAGACGTTTCGGCATGCAAATAGCGTCCCATGAACAATGCATTCGCACTGAAGGCGGTATGTTCCCGTGACAACCCGGTTGCTCTGTTGAAGCCGAATCGAAATGCGGGGTTGCCTAGGCTCGCCGGCGGCGGGCCACTGCTCGGCCCGACGTCATTCGTTAGTGCATCCACGCCCACAAACTCCGCCGTATCGACCGCGCCTGACGTAATTACGGGAACTGCGGAAAAGTCAAAGTGCCGCCAAAAGTCGTCCGAGGCGGTCGTGCCAGATAGCGGATCAACGTAGCTGAACCCGTTCCCCACAATATAGCGCGGATCAGGACCTGTATTTACGTTACTCGTCGGCTGAATCTGCAGATCCTCGCCACCCAGCGGCAGTGGCTTTCGGATCAGCATTACCCGGCGATACAAAGCGCCGTTTCGGAGAAAGTAGCAAACCTCTGCAACAGGCGAACTTGCTACCCCGTTCGGAAATAATGTCCCGTCGTCAGCCTCGGGCTGATTGGGATTCAGCGTAAGAACTTCAGAATCAGTAACGGCCGGATCAATCAACTGCTTCGCCGCCCCAAAGTAGGGCGACGCATCGGGGTTCTCGGCAACCAAGGATGCATCAACTGTAAACTGGAGCAGATCATCATGGCCGCTCGCAGGATCATTCGTTGAGATGTAAATATAGCCACGGCGGTTCGAAAACGGGGTTGCCGACGTCGCCGGATCCTCGGTTGGGTAGAACGGCTGGACATATTGAAACGAGCGCTTAGCGATGTCCGCCTTTAGTATCGTCGTGATGGTCCGCGCCCGCTGATCGTTCTCGGCAATTCCGCGCTGCTTGCTCACGCTGCCGGTCGCCATCTGGAAAATGGCGGCGAACATCGACATCATCAGCAACACCAGAGCGACGGAAACCAGCATCTCAACCAGTGTGAATCCGGTGCGTGGAGTGTGACGTGAAATGTTTTGATGGCGTAAAAGCAACATAATCGGCACTCGTGAAAACGCGGAACAGGATCTTCCCACTCCTAAGTTGAGTCACGTCACAGCAATAGCTTTCATCCATGAATCCCCGCTACGCTCTGCTTAGAACGCGAAATTCGCCAACTCGGCGGGGATCTGCCGCGACCCCATTGGATAAACATCTACAATCCCAGCCGGAAACATCGCGTAGCCGAAGGTCAGCGCGCCATCTCCGTCCCCAGGCGGGGCTTCGTCTTCTGACAACGCGACGGGGACGGGCGGCACAACTGACCGGTCCATGCGAAACGGCTGAAGCAGGTTTCCGAATCTGTCGTACTGCCCAGCGTCGATCACTCCATTCAACAGCAGTGACACCGTGCCGCTGGCGTCAAAAAAGCGAAACTGGTCTTCGCCAGATGGCTCGACGATTTCTGTTTCTGTGGTGATCACAGCGTCGTAGATCGCCGAATACGGCCAGCCAAACACACTACGTTCCTGGTAATCCCGAACGCGATACCACCGCGCATTTACCGCGTCGAAGATGAACTTCCCTTTGCGAATATTTGGTGCTGGCACATTTGGATCGTACACAATGCCCACAAGGTTTGTGCCTTGAACAAACGTCGCGTGGTGCAACTGCTCATCTGCCACATCCGTTCCATCGCTAAATCGCACCACGACATCAACACCGCGAGCGACTCCGTCGCCGCGACGTCGAATCGTGAGTAACCAGCTGAAATCACTGTTGCGTCGCGACTGTAGCAGCACACGACCGACTGCTCCGCCAAATTCGACCGGCAGGGTGCGATCGTCCAGAATGCCGTTCATGTTGAAATCCTGCCCCGTGGCCACCTCAGACCAGTAGGCTTCATTTATACCCGGGTCAATATGTGTCAGGGGAAATGCCTGGCTGATTCGCCCGTCCACTGAGAACACGACAATGCGGTATAGCTCAGGATCTGGAATCAGAAATACACCTGGGCTTGCCTCCGGCAGCAACGGCACCCTGTTCGGTGGCGTCCCGACGCCATTTGACGTAGGCACTTCGTAGAGATTTAGCTCACCGGGCGGGGGCAGCACTACACCTCCCGGCACTAAACCGATTGCCTGCGTGTCAACCTGAGTCGTCCATCCATCGCCCTGGCTTGCAAGGCTGGTTCCCAACAAGCGAAGAGCGTCAAGATGAAGCGGGTCAGAGACGTTCGTCTCGTTTTCTCCGTCGAGAGTTGCGATTCCACCGCCAAAGCGACGGACCAAAGGCTGTTCATTCGACGGGTCAGGGGAGAACGGCGAAATGACGGGGACGCCGCTGCGATTTCCGAAGGATTGTGCAACGAGGAGGTTGCCGTCCGCGGCGTGTGTAAAGAAGCCAGCAGGATCGACTACGTAGTTCCGAGCGTAACGTGCCCTGAAATGTTCCACCGTGTTGCCATCGCCGTCCGGATCAAAAATAAGCGCCGGCCGGGTGCTGAGCAGCGTTTCGACGTTGTATTTCGTGATCGCCCCGTTGGTTAGTTGCGTCGCCTGAATCGACCTCAGCACGGAGATCGGGAACAGCACGGCAACCGACGTCACCCCGATGCTCATGATCATCAGAGACATCAGGACTTCCGTCAGCGTAACACCAAGACGGGAGCGCGTATGAGAGTTTTTAACTGCGGCGGGTTGTTGTCTCATGGTGCCACGTCCCCTGTCTCTGCAAACCGGTACGGATCGTCAGCCAGCCCATCGCTGTTTGCGTCGGGACCGTTTGGACCGACGTACGCGTTCACTTTGCTGATCGAAATTGCGCCCGTCTGCGTAAACACGCTGACGAGTCGGCGGTCCTTCACATTATAGGCTCCATCCCACGTCAACCAATTTGTCGACGTCGGATCGATGTCGTCAAGCGGGACAAACGGGGTTCCCGCGGCGATCGTGGCATCGAACGTCGCAAGGTCAAAGAAACCCACAATCTGCTCTTTTAGAAACAGGGAATCTTCGGAATCGCACACGTAGAAGTGAATCACGCCGGCCGCGGCGGCATCTCCGACGATATTTCCTCGTGGAGAAAATACGATGTCCATATATCCTGAGTAATTTCCATTCCCCGTGTTCCACGGACGCCAAATGTCAGGAACCTTGGAGCCGTCGAGATCGATCACCGTGCCTTCCGGAAGAATCGCGGGATCCTGTGGCAGTATCCGGGCGGGTAGCTCAATTTCGTATGTCAAATCCGTGAACGCGATCGTGTCCTTTGGATCACCGCCGTCCGCATACGGAATCGCCAGAACCAGCACTTGTTCATCAGGCGGTGGATTCGCTGTGTTCATGCTTGGATCGGAAACGCTAATCGGATACCAGTTCCCGGTCGGCCCTTTCGGAATCCGAATTCGCAGACCGTCGACGAGCCAGCCACGCCGCTTGAGATTCCACCAGCCGGGATTGTTGAACCCACGGACCAGTGTGACGCCGGCCCCGGCCGACGGACGTTCCAGATTGATACCACTGGAATTCTCCGGAGCGCTCCAAGTGCCTCCTGGCGCGATATAGGCCATCGTTGAAACTGTGCGGCTGACCGGAGACGGCCCCGCGAGAACGCCGCCGGGCGGCGGTTCAATAAACAACCGCACGCCGCGTGGCTCCCTGCTGTAGATTGCCCGGTCCCGTGCTCCCGCCAGGAACGACTGAATCTGACGGGCACCGTTGCTGACTCTATCCGCATCGCGGCTGAAGTTCACTGTTGCGAGCGTGATGGTTGCCAGGATCAAAACGATGGTAATAACCACCATGATTTCGATCAGCGTATACCCACCGCGGAGTACGTCACGTACGTCGGCACTCTGACCGCTTCGAGAACATTGCGACGGGATCGAAGTCCCGTCGTACGTGCTGTTGTGACTGAGAAGTCGCTGCATTACCTCCGACCTCCCATCCGCCGATTGCGGTTACTGATATTGTCCGTGAGTGCGTCGAACACCTGGTCGCTCGGCATAGCGTCCCCGTTTGCCGGTGCGAATGTACCTGCGTATTGGGCAAGGTTACCAAAAATTCCCGCGTTCTCGTCAAAGTCATTCGGTTCGCGCAGTCCCAGCCGTTCATCGCCGCCCGCGGAGATGATCAGCGGAGCGTGATAGGTGTCCGGCGTATGGTACTTTGCTTCATTGAATTCCCGTGTCAGATCGATCCCCATGTTGACGTACTTGGGATCTTCAATAAACGTGTAAAGAATTCCGACGGGGTCATCCGGGTCGACCAGCAGCATGTCACGCTGAGTGACCCAATTGCCGGCTGCATCGAGAATTGGAATTGGCTGAGGTGGCAGCCCTTTGAACGTCAGTTCTGCGTATTGTCGTTCAGACGGCAGAATCGTGCGCATTCCTCGGGACTCACCATGTGTCAAAGGATCTGGCTCAACTTCCGTCGGATCATTGACAGTGTCAAAGATCGGCCGGAAGGGATTTGGGGCCGTCGGATCAATCAGCCGTGTCGGCCAGCGATAGAATCGCAGAGGGTTTCCCCAGGCATCCAAAAACTCCGGCAGTCCGTCTCCATCGACGTCGCCGATCTCGGCCGCCGTGAACGAATCCGCATCGACTGGCGATGATCCGAACGTCCCCGACTCGATCAAAATGAAGTACAGCAGTTCGGAGCTTTCGGAAGAGTGAACATCCTCACTTGCAGTCGCCGCTGATTCATATGTTTGGTGCTTCGCCCAGTTCTCACTGACACGCGTGTTAATTTGTGTGACTGTCGGCGCTGGGATGCCCTCGCTGATAAGTTGAGTGCGAGCGATTGGGTACGCCTGCCTGGTGTAGATGGACCCTGGCATACCCGTCACCGAATCCGTGACGGCGCCCGTCAGCCCTGGACCTGAAGGTGGCGTGTCGAAACCGGCCACTAATTCAACAAACCGCTGAGGGAACTCAAAGCGAAACCCTGCTTTGCGTGCGAGCAGCAAGATTGCTGGCGGAGCTTCAGAGGGGTTCTGGCGGAAGTAATCGAACCGGCCGTCGATCTGTCTGAGCAGCTCCACGGTGCCTTTGACATAGTCATCGCGACGACTGCCCTTGAACGCTCGATCAAATGCTTCGATGCGTTGTTCCAGCAGGCGGTTCACTTTCAGAATCGTGACCTTCGTGGCTTCTTCCTCGGCCTGCTGGACGACTCCCGCCATGACCACAAAGGTCAGCGACATCAGGATCGCGATGATCGCGACGACTCCCAGCAGTTCCAGCAGCGTGAAGCCGCGGCGTCGAAGCGAGGTGTCTGGCCGGTGTTGCTTCGCCATCTGCAGGTTTGTGTTGTGTGAGAGTGACATAATTCCGCCTGACCGGCACGTGCCGCGAAC
>CAZHET010000172.1:0-11720 GCA_964531585.1 uncultured Planctomycetaceae bacterium
GATCGCCATCGGCTGCATCATGATGCGCAAATGTCATCTGAATACGTGCCCGGTCGGCATCGCGACTCAGGATCCCGAACTTCGCAGGAAGTTTCAGGGCAAGCCCGAACACGTCATTAACTACCTGTTCATGGTGGCCGAGGAAACTCGCGAGATCATGGCCGAACTTGGTTTCCGCTCGATCAATGAAATGGTTGGCCGCAGCGACATGCTGGAATCTGACCCGGATGTTGGTCACTGGAAAGCCCGGTCGCTGGATCTGACACCGGTCCTTGCACTGGCTAAGAAGCCTTACCCGGAAGCGAAAACATACTGCAGCATCGATCAGATCCACGGCCTGGAGAAAGTCCGCGATATCGAGCTGCTGCAGGAATGTCAGGCAACCATCAACGGCGGACCACCGGTCGTTCTGATGAAGCGAATTCAGAACATTGACCGGGCGTTCGGGACAATTCTCAGCAATGAAGTCAGCAAGGTGCATGGTCCTGCCGGGCTGCCTGATGACAGCATTCGCATCAGGGTCGAAGGGTCCGCCGGTCAAAGCGTCGGAGCCTGGCTGGCTCGCGGTATCACGATCGAAATTGAAGGCGATGCCAACGACTACGCCGGCAAAGGGCTGTCCGGCGGGCGGCTGATCGTGTATCCGCCGCGGGAATGCGACTTTGTTGCCGAAGAAAACGTGATCATTGGCAACGTGGCTCTGTACGGAGCAACCAGTGGCGAGGCCTACTTCCGAGGCATCGCGGCTGAACGTTTCTGTGTTCGCAATTCGGGCGCTGACGCCGTCATCGAAGGTGTCGGTGACCATGGCTGCGAGTACATGACTGGCGGCCGGGCTGTCATTCTGGGCTCGACCGGCCGGAATTTCGCCGCAGGCATGTCCGGAGGCATCGCCTATGTGTTTGACCCCGAAAATCGCCTGCCCGACAACTGCAATCAGGAAATGGTTGAACTGGAAGATGTTGTCGACATGGCCGACATCGCAGAACTGAAAGACATGGTGGAAAAGCATCAGCAGTTTACAGGATCCACTGTGGCCGCTCGCATTCTCGCCGACTGGGATGTATCCCTGAGTCAGTTCGTGAAAGTCATGCCCGTGGATTACAAGCGAGCCCTGCGCGAGCTGGCCGATGCACAGGCGGAGGCAACAACCGCGTAAGATTGCAGATCGTTGCACGCCGTCCGAGACGAGGCGGGCTGTCCGCCGATCCGTGCCCCGTTTGCGACGCGACGAATTTTCGGGAGTTTCTTGAATGTCCACACTGACCGACCACGGGTACACGCTCGATGACGTGCTGGCGATGAGCGATTCGGCAGGACTCGAACTCGTCAACGGCGAAGTCGTGGAGAAGAATGTGAGCGTCGAATCGAGTCGGATCGCAATAAAAATCAGTTCCCTGCTGAATGACTACGTCGAGGCGCATGAGCTCGGAATTGTCATGGGGGCGGACTGTGGGTATGCCTGTTTCGAAGCCGCGACGGGCGACCGCAATCGGCTGCGAAAGCCCGATGCCTCGTTCATCGCTGCTGGTCGGGTCTCCGCGAGCCAGTATGAATCCGGGCACTGCGCCGTCTGCCCGGACCTGGCCGTCGAGGTCATTTCACCGAATGACGTGGCAGACGAACTGCAGCAGAAGCTGGAAGAATATCTGAATGCCGGTGTCCGACTCGTCTGGATCGTGTCTCCGCGCACAAGAGCCGTCGATGTCTATCGTGCTGATGGCTCTGCTTCCAGGTTGCACGTGAAAGACGAACTGTCCGGCGAAAACGTCGTCCCCGGTTTCGCGTGTTCGGTCGCGGAGATCTTTCCGAAACCGCCGACAGCGAAGACCTGACTCCGAACGATCCCTTGCTTGACGGCCACCAGCCTGGCTCAGCAGTCAAGACGAAACGAACGAACCGAAAGACCAGCCCATGGGCAAGCCGACCGGCTTCAAGGAAATCACGCGACAGGTTCCCACCGAACGAGATCCCCTGCTGCGCATACTCGACTGGAACGAATTCCACGAACACATGAGCGTCGATGCGCTGCAGGCTCAGGGAGCCCGCTGCATGGACTGCGGCGTTCCGTTCTGTCACACCGGCGATCTGATGGCGAACATGGCCACCGGCTGCCCGGTCAACAACCTCATTCCCGAATGGAACGATCTGGTCTATCGCGGCCGCTGGAAGGATGCACTTGACCGGCTGCACATGACCAACAACTTTCCGGAATTCACCGGCCGAGTCTGCCCCGCTCCCTGCGAAGGATCCTGCTGCCTGGCCGTGAATGAACCCGCCGTGACGATCAAGAACATCGAATGCGCCATCATCGACCACGGCTTCGAGCACGGCTGGGTCGTGCCGCAGCCCCCCGAAGTTCGCACCGGCAGGAAGGTCGCCGTCGTTGGTTCCGGTCCGGCCGGTCTGGCGTGTGCTGCTCAGTTGAATAAAGTCGGCCACACAGTGACGGTTTACGAAAGGGACGATCGCATCGGCGGGCTGCTGATGTACGGCATCCCGAACATGAAACTCGATAAGCGGGAAGTCGTTGAACGCCGCATCAGGTTGCTGGAACAGGAAGGCATCCGTTTCGTTGCGGACACGGAGATCGGCAAAGACATTCCCGCGGACAAGCTGAAGAGCGACTTCGACGCCGTCGTGCTGGCCACCGGTGCCACTCGCCCGCGAGACCTGCCTGTTCCGGGGCGGGATCTGAAAGGCGTTCACTACGCGATGGACTTCCTGCGCCCGAATACGCGCAGCCTGCTGGATTCCGCACACGAAGACGGCATGTACATCAGCGCAAAAGACAAACACGTTGTCGTGATCGGAGGCGGTGACACAGGAACGGACTGTCTTGGCACGTCCGTGCGCCACGGCTGCCGGAGTATCGTCAATTTCGAAATCGTCGAACGACCACCGACCGCACGCCTGGCAAACAATCCCTGGCCGCAATGGCCGCGCATTTTCCGCGTGGACTATGGCCACGCCGAGGCAGCAGCGAAATTTGGCAGTGACCCTCGTGAATTCTGCGCTCAGACACTGGAATTTGTCGGCGATGAATCCGGTCACGTGAAAACCGTGCGAGCCTGTGAAGTCGACTGGCATCAGGTGACCGAAGGAGGCCCGCCGTTCGTTCCGATTCCTGGCACAGAAAAAGAATTCCCCGCCGACCTGGTGTTGCTGGCAATGGGGTTCCTCGGCCCGGAAAACGGCCCTGGCGAGCAACTTGGCATCAATATCCGCGAAGGCCGTGGCGGCATGAGCTGGTTCACGGCGGAGCACGAAGTTTACACGACCAACGTGGACAACGTATTCGTGGCGGGCGACTGTCGTCGCGGCCAAAGCCTGATCGTGTGGGCCATCAACGAAGGCCGCGGGTGCGCTCGCGAAGTCGACCGCTACCTGACGGGCACCACCGATCTGCCATAGACACCCGGCTGCGGTGCCGCATGGCGCTCACGGGCGTTGTCGCGTGAAAACCGCAGCAGGCCAGCACTTCCTGCCAGCTGTCGCCGCCTAACCGTTCATCATCGCCGGCTGGCGACCGGTGTCCATGTGACTGGTCATTTCTCCGGCGTGGTAGCTGCTGCGGACGAACGGGCCGCTGGCGACCATTCGGAAACCGAGATGACGGCACAGTTCGCCGATTTCGTCAAACTCCTCCGGTGGCACATAACGGTCGACCGGCAGGTGCTCGGGAGTCGGCTGCAGGTACTGACCAAGCGTGATGATGTCGCAGCCGACCGAGCGCAGATCTGCACACACATCGAGCAGTTCGTCGCGAGTTTCACCCAGTCCCAGCATCAGGCCGCTCTTGGTCGGCATGTCGGGAACTTCGTCTTTGACCTGTTTCAGCAGGTCCAGAGTGCGCTGGTAGTCGGCGTTGCGGCGGACTCGGTGGTACAACCGCGGAACCGTTTCGGTGTTGTGATTAAAGACATCCGGCTGCGATTCGATCACACGACTGATGGCTGCTCGGTTGCCAAGAAAATCGGGCGTCAGCACTTCGACTTCGGCTCCCGTGCGGTTGCGAACGGCCAGCACGGTTTCATACCAGTGGTCGGCACCGCCATCCGGCAGGTCGTCTCGCGTGACGGATGTCAGCACGACGTACTTCAGGCCGAGTCGTTCAGCCGCTTCGGCAACTCGCTGGGGTTCGTCAAGCGACAGAGCTTCCGTCTTGCCTTTTGGAACGGAGCAGAAGCCGCAGGGGCGCGTGCAGACGTTTCCGCCGATCATGAATGTCGCCGTCTGCTGGCTCCAGCATTCCGAACGGTTCGGACACTTCGCGCTTTCGCACACGGTTTCCAGGCCGAGATCTTCGATCACCGCATCTGTGTAGGCCATGCCGGGTTGCGGCAGCGGCCGTTTGAGCCAGCGCGGCAGGCGGCGTTTCGGCCGTTCGATTGGCGGAGCTTCAATGATCGGCAAACTTGTCATGAATCAGCTTTCGCGTTCTCGTCAGAAATGGATGACCCGTATGGATATGGTATTCGGGGTATCCGATTTGTTCGCAGATATTCCGGATCAGTGTCGAACGCACCTGCGGCATAATTGCAGGACGAACTCGCTCGGCGTTCAGAGAGGAAACTCGTTCGCCCAGCAGACCACGGCCGATTTGACGGGCTTCGTTCAGGCAACAGGCGACGTTGAGGAACGCCCCGAAACTCGTGACGCCCTTTTCGACGCGGACACCGATTTCACAAACGACGCCATGACGGCCGTGCAATGCCGTGGGATCTTCAGCGGCACGATTGGCGTTCACCTGAGAATCCTCGCAGGTGCGGATGATGGCGTCCTGAAGCCGCCAGCGGAATTCCTGCTCGCCGTATTCGCATTCGGACAGTGATACAACGACGTAGGCTGCCAGTTGACCGGGCTGATGCAGAATTGCGTGGCCATCGCGGGCAACTCGATGAACTTCCAGCAGCCGGGCTTCCAGTTCACGGCGATCGGTGGGCAGTTCGAGCAGGTTGCCATCGGTGCCGATGGTGATCGTCGGCGGATGTTCACAGATCAGCACGGCCGCACTGACTCGACTTTGCTGACGAACGTCGTGAACCATCAGCTTCTGCAGCGCCAGAACGCTGGGAATATCGACGCGTCCCAGCAGCCGAACTTCGGCAGCGGTAATCGTTTCGTTCGTGAAGGCTTCCCAGTCGATCGTCATTGTTGCAGGCTGGCGGTCAAAGTCAGGCCAGAGTCATGTGTGAGTTAACAGGTCGTGTTCATTGCTCAACGTCATCATCCAGGAACGGCTCCCGGACGCCTGTCTGCCATGTCCGGCGTAACTCAGGCCGCTGTTGTGGTGGTAAGTCTAGCCGCGGGAGGAACTTGTCAACAGACGCAGTCGAAGATCCGTTCATCTGGAAAATCGGCGTGGATCTGCAGATCCATTTCAGGGATTCTGCGGGCCGACGCACCGTGGATGCGATCCGCAAACAAGCGATTGTCAGACACTGGTTGAGCCAGCGGCAACCTGTCAGGCGTTGTGCGACTGGAGGCAGAAACGCAGCACTGTGCAGATCGTCGAACAGTGGCAGGCGCGTCAGACTAAGGTTCGCCAATCGAACCCTGCCAATATCGTCGGCAGGCACAAAACGGAACCGTTGATGACGGTCATTCCGGGAAAACGCCCGAATTGCAGAACCTGTCAATTCGTCGGTTTCCGAGCCTTTGGTGGCAGCCCTATACTGCCAGCGTCGCTCACGGAACGAGCAACTCAGCAAAGGAATCCGACATGCCCATACAAATGACTCGCCCGGATGTCGCCGACATGGTGCTTCGCACCTACGAGCGGCCGATTCATCCGGAACTCTTCGAATCGCTGCGTACCTGCACCATTTCGTTCGGAGGCCACAAGGCGACCGTCCGCATCGGCAGATCGGGGCACTTGCTGGCGTTTCGGACCGACGACTGTGTCATCACCGAAGTCGCAACCAGCAAGCACGATTCCCTGCCGCAGCATCGCAAGGTGGTGGACCGGAGGCTGATCGGCTATCGCACTCACATGATCGACCTGCCCAGTGTGCGATATCACTGCAGCTATCAGTTGGAACATGTTCCTCCGGAAATTTATCTGCACCTGCATCGCGAGTTCGAAGCCGACGCGGCAAACGCAGCGCTGGCCGTCACGCTGCCTGGAGCCACGGAGCATAGTCCGGAATGCATCAGCCTGCTGAAGTGCGACGTGCTGCAGGAAGGACTGGTGGTTCACGCGTTTCACACATTCCCGGAAAACGCGGCTGTCCTGCGGACTCAAACACTGTTCGAGCTGCTTTGATTCGCCATGCTCGAACTGAGAAATCCGCACAGCATTCTTGCCGCCCTCGACCAGCGCCCGGCGGCGGTACGTTCCGTGCGAATTTCCTCCAATCGACCGTCTGAAGCCTGGGCAGCCGTCGCTGAAGCCGCGAAAAAGCACCACATTCCGGTTTCCGTCGCCACGTCAGAACGTCCGGCGTCCGGCAGGCAGAACCGCGGCACAGAGCGTGTCGGAGCTGGTTCGGCCAGCGTTGAACCACCGTCACCCGTCCCCATCGCCAACCTGCTGCAGCGCCGGGATGGATCGAAGCCGGTCCGGCCTGATTCAGGTCAGACTCACGGGCTGTGGCTGGCTCTGGATCAGATTCAGGATCCACAGAATCTGGGAGCGATCTTTCGGCTGGCGGGTTTCTTCAACGTGCGGGGCATTGTCATCACCAAAGACCGCAGTGCTCCGGTCAACGCAACGGTCTGTGACATTGCTGCCGGCGGAGTGGAATTCGTTCCGTTTTCCGTCGTCCCGAATCTGGCTCAGGCGCTGAAGAAAGCTCAGCAGCACGACGTCTGGCTGCTTGGCACCAGTGAACATGCGGAACTCGGCATTCGGCAGGTCAGGCGGGATCGACACTGGATGCTGGTCCTTGGCAACGAAGGCGACGGCCTGCGTCGACTGACTCGGGAAACCTGCGACATGCTGTGCGCTCTGCCACCTGTGGGACCAGTCACATCGCTGAATGTCGCGACGGCGGCAGCCGCCTGCCTGGCGATTCTCACGGGCGAAGATTGCACGCCCCGCTGACCTGAGCGATTGGTGAAACTTCACGGCTGCCGCGAGTGATAAGCTGCACCGATCGTGCGGGTCGTGATGCAGCGTTTGTCGGTGCTGGAAGACCGGGAAGTCCACGCCGATACTCTGGGCATGGCTTTGACCCACCTGCAATTCGACACGCTCGACCGGCAAAATCTGCACGTCATGCAGGCGTACGCTCTGCGAGACGCCGCTGCCCGCGCTTCCGCCGACGAACACGACGGCTGGCTGGATCGCTTCGACGAAGTGGAAGGTCTGGACCGCCAAAGTCTGACTCAGGTCCACGGCCAGTTGATCGCGCTGGGAATGCTGAAATTCGAACTGGCCAGCCGCAGCGTCGGCCTGCGGTATCAGATCAGTCAGCGAGGCCGCCAGGCTTTGGAAACGGCTGCCCGTCGCGAATCGATGTCCATCGATGTCGATGAACACGATCTGCATGAGCAGCACGAGTTCCCCGACGAGGACCCAACGGATTCAGTCCGCAACGACGCCGCGTGACGCCTGCCTGCCGCACGGCCGCCTGCCGCTCGATCGCCGGTCGACACCACGATGGACACAATTCCGTCGCGCGCCTAGACTTGAGATGTTCCGCCCGCCTTCCTGCCACACATGAGCGCTGTTTGCCATGCGCCCACCACGTTTCGTGCTTCTGATGCCGCTGGCACTTCTGGTGACACCTCTGCTGACACCTGCCTGCGGTGCCCAACCGGCCGGTGTCGCAGCTGACGCCGCGATGACGGATGCCCGCGCGGTGGACTTCGTGCGGTCCTACTGCGTCAGTTGCCACCTGACGGATGAGCCGGAAGCCGGGCTGGACCTGGAATCGTTTGCATCCCGCGCGGACGTCGAACAGCAGATTGAACGCTGGAATAAGATCGCCGACCGTGTCCACGAAGGTCAGATGCCACCTCCGGAAAGTGAGGTCCCCGAATTGAACGCGCGCAGCGCGTTTGTTCACTGGGTGCGGTCAACGATTCACGCTGCCGTCTGCGACGACGGTGTGGCTCCGGGAGGCCCGATGCTGCGACGCCTGAACCGCACGGAGTACGCCAACACGGTCCGCGATCTGCTGCACATTCACGTCGATGCCGGTCATGCACTGCCGGCTGACGGAGCCGGCGGCGAAGGCTTTGACAACGCGGCTGAGACTTTGTTCATCTCACCGATTCACGCTGAGAAGTATCTGGACGCGGCGAGATCCGCACTCGATCACGCTGTGAAGGATCCTCAAGCCAGCCGCCGACTGATCGTTGCGGAACCGGACGACAGCCGCACGCCCACACAGGCGGCTCGCGAAGTTCTGGCGGAGTTTCTTCCGAAAGCCTTCCGCCGCCCTGCCACTGACGACGAGATCAGCGAATACGTGCAACTGTTCGAAGCCGCATACGACGAAGATCAGTCGTTCGTTCCTTCGGTGCAGTTTGCGATGGCGGCAGCGATGGTTTCGCCGAAGTTTCTGTTTCTCATGGAAGCCGCGAATCAGGACGCGAAGCCGGTTCTGATTTCGGAGCACGAGCTGGCATCGCGCATGTCGTACTTTCTGTGGGCATCGATGCCTGATGATGAGCTGCTGAAGGTTGCTGGTGAAGGCCGCCTGCACGATGACGACGTGATCGCCGAGCAGGTTGCTCGAATGCTGCTCAGCGAAACCAACCCGCAGGGACTTCGTCGCGGTGCGAAGGTCCGCGAATTTGCGACCAGCTTCACCGAACAGTGGCTGGGAACCCGCGCGCTGGGACGCGAATTCAAGCCGGACGAATCCGTCGGCAGCTACGATTCGGAACTCGAAGGAGGGATGAAGTACGAACCCGTGTTCTTCTTCGAGGACCTGTTGTCTGACAACCGTTCGCTGCTGAACCTGATTGATTCTGACTTTACTTACGTCAATCGTCGTCTGGCCCGACACTATCGCGTCAAAGGCGAATTCCGCGAACAGCCAAAGAAGGTCGAGCTGCCGGAAGACAGCAATCGCGGCGGTCTGCTGGGCATGAGTGCGGTGCTGGCCGTATCTTCATTTTCGCATCGCACAAGTCCGGTGCTGCGTGGTAAGTGGATCTTGGAGACTCTGCTGGGCACGCCACCGCCGCCACCGCCGCCGAATGTGCCACCACTGGACGAAGCCGATCATGCCGCGAATCCTGCGACGCTGCGCGAGCGGCTGGAATTGCATCGAGCCGACCCAACCTGTGCTTCGTGTCATGCCACGATGGATCAGCTCGGTTTCGGCCTGGAAAACTATGACGTGCTTGGCCGCTGGCGAACGGAGATCGACGGCGAAACCGTTGATGCCCGCGGTGAACTTCCGGATGGAACAACCTTCGATGGCCCGGAAGCTCTGAAGGAGCTGCTCATGCAGCGGAAGGACCAGTTTATTCGCAATCTGACATCGAAAATGCTCGGATTCGCATTGGCACGCGGACTCACCAACGAAGATGCCTGCGTTGTTGAACAGATTGCCGAAAAACTGGCAAACGATGATTACAAGTCGCATACACTGGTTATTGAGATCGTGAAGAGCATTCCGTTTCGCTACAAGCAGGGCACGAGCCCGCAGACTTCGGTTATTTCTGAATTACCTGTCGCAAAACCAGAAGCATCGCAACCGGGAGAATCTGATGGCCCGTAACGCATCCATCCGCCAGTTGGCACGAAAGCACTTTTCCGTATCGCGGAGAACTTTGCTGCGAGGTTCCGGAGCCGCGCTGGCTCTTCCGTGGCTGGAAGCGATGTTGCCGCGAACTTCCCGCGCGGCGACTGACGATGCTACCGGCAAGCCACCGATCCGAATGGCAGCGTTGTTTGTTCCCAACGGCGTGCGTCAGGACATGTGGACACCCGAAGGCGAAGGAGAAGACTTCGCGCTGTCGCCGACGCTGGAGCCACTGGCCGATGTGAAGGACCAGTTGCTGGTGCTGACCAACCTGTGGAACCAGGCCAGTGACTTCGGCGACGGACACTACGTCAAGACATCCGGTTTTCTGACCTGCACAACGATCAACAAATCTCTGGGCATCGACCTGAACTGCAACGGTCAGTCGATGGACCAGGTCGCGGCGATCGCCGCGGCAGACGAGACACCGTTGCCGTCGCTGGAACTGGGCATCGACCCTGTCACGACCGGCGTCGATACCAACGTGGGGTACACGCGAGTCTACGGGTCGCACATTGCGTGGAGCGGCCCGACCAGTCCCCTGGCAAGAGAACTTAACCCGCGGCTGGTCTTCGAACGCCTGTTTCGCATCTCGAATCCTCAGCGCGAAACCGCCAACCGCGATCAGTTGCTGCTTGACCGCGTCATCGCAGACGCAAACGAACTGCAGCATCGCCTGGGCGTCGCCGATCGTCAGCGAATGGACGAATATCTGCAGTCAGTCCGCGCGATTGAAAAACGACTTCAGCAGCAGCAGTCAGGTAGCCTTGCGTGGAAGCCTCGCGCGGAAATCGATCCGCAGAACCGTCCGCCCGAAAGCCCGCCCGAAGAATTCGTCGAGCACGTGCGGCTGATGCTGGATATGATCGCCCTGGCGTTCCAGACCGATACCACGCGAGTCTGCACGTTCATGTTCGGTAACGCCGTCAGCGGTCGCAACTTCTCGTTCCTGGAAGGCGTTTCCGGTGGTCATCACGACACATCGCATCACCAGAACGAAGAAGACAAGCTGACGGCCTATCAGATCATCAATCGCTGGCACGTTAGTCAGTACGCCTACCTGCTGAACAAGTTGCGCGGCATGCAGGAACACGAAGGAACCGTACTGGACAACTCGATGATTCTGTACGGTTCCGGCCTGCGCGACGGCAACAGTCACAGTCCTCACAACCTGCCGATTCTGGTGGGCGGGCGAGCGGGTGGAAGACTGGCATCCGGCCGTCACCTGTCCTACAGCCGCGATACCCCGCTGGCGAATCTGTACGTTTCGCTGCTGCAGGCATTCGGCTGCAATACCGAGCGTTTCGCAGACAGCACCGGTCCGCTGCCCGGCGTACTGGCGTGAGTGCGCAAGGGCCACCAAGAGCCGACCTTCCCGCAGCGGCATGTGAGTTAGCCGGAAGGCGTCAGGTCTCCGTCCGGAGAAACCCGGGGGCGTGAGGGATTCAGCTGAGTGCCGAATCGGTAGGCAACTTGCGGACGAGTTCTAACGACCACCGCTTTGCAGAAACGCCCGGCCCAGCGTCGTCGCATCCTGACCATACACCTGCTGAACTGCCTGTGCCGGAGTTCTGCCGGACCGCAGAGCTTCCAGCAACCACTGAAACCTTGCGGCACCGCCGTTTGTCATGAGAAATCGCGTGGCCATGTAACCCACGGCGGCCACGTCCTGCGGTGCGAACGTGCCGTTGTTAAAGACCTGCGCGGGATTATCCAGCGTCGCGAGTGCCTGGCTAGCTCGGGCAGGCGCGGCCTTCAGGTACGGCGATTCACTTGTGGCTCCGGATTCCATCAGGCCGAATCCTTCCCGCAGCCAGTCGGGCAGACTGCGGCCGTCCTGCTGCAGCCAGGCCTGAGCGATCAGCGCCCCCTGCAACTGCTGCGCATTCAGTGAATCGGCACTTTCGGTATTGCCGATGTCGTGCATCGCGAGATAGGCATCCGCCAGATTCGTCGTTACGTGAACATGACCGGATACATTCGGCGGCGTACGGCGATTCAGCAGCACGGTGT
>CAZHET010000173.1:0-11690 GCA_964531585.1 uncultured Planctomycetaceae bacterium
TCGACGAAATCCTGCGGATTATCGGTTAATGCATCCAACATGGCGCTGTCCAGTTAGTCTGCTTCGGTGCGAGGCTGCCGCAGTTGGAAATTCGGTGCCGTTGGGTATTCTGGCGGTTGCGTTGCACGGACGGTGTCGATGCCAGGGAGCGGTCTGCTGAGTGTGTTATCCATTTCCCGACAGGAATCGTCACGATGAACTCTGCTCGAAAAATTCTGACTTCGTTCGTTCGCGTCACCGCGTCCGCTGCCGGCCTGGTGGCGCTGATCCTGGTGGCGCTGACATTTGTAACTGCAGCCGCGGTGGCTCAGG
Organism: uncultured Planctomycetaceae bacterium; assembly: GCA_964531585.1. GTDB lineage: Bacteria > Planctomycetota > Planctomycetia > Planctomycetales > Planctomycetaceae > JAWKUA01. Next base: position 313 of record CAZHET010000173.1, read on the forward strand.
AGACCGCCACAAAGACTCACACCGATCCGTCCGGCACCTGGCGGTGGGAACACGACGAGAACGGCGAAACGGTCAAGGACGTTTTGAAGCTGAACTACGACAGCAAGGCCAACAAGGTCACCGGATCGTACAAAGGCCGCGTCGGACCAATCAAAGTCGAAAACGGCACGATGGACGGAGACAAGCTCAAGTTCCGTCTTGTCATTGAACTTGACGGCAATGAGATTGTCATCGACTTCAATGGAGCGATCAAAGGAGACCACGCCAATGGCTCCGTCACGATTGAGGTGAACGGCCAGTCCGGCGATCTGCCGTGGACGGCAAAGCGGTCTCTGATGGCCGAAGATGTGGTCGGCACCTGGAATCTGAAGCTGCAAAGCCCGGACGGAAATACGCTGACTCCGACTGTCCGGTTCAGTCTCGATGGTGACAAGCTGAAGGGCGACTACACGGGTCTCAATGGGCGGTTTCAGGCACAGGCGACCGCTGTTTCGGTCAAAGACGGCACGCTGAAATTCACCGTCGGCGGCGAACGTGACGGTAACTCACTGACTGCCGACTACACGGTTACTCCGCGCGGCGATTCACTGACCGGAAAAATCGCCTACGACATCAACGGCCAGACCGGCGAACTGGACGTCACCGGCACGCGTGAAGCGGACAAGGAGTAGTTCCGGCTTCAGCCCGCCCGAACGCTTCTAGGCGAGCGGCAGGTGAGTTCTTACCCGTGGCGTCCCGTACGATGGCCTGGAAGGCCATCGTACAGGGAAATTCTCACCTGCCGCTCGCGTAACGGAGACCAGCGGAATACGTCAGATTGTTTTGGCTGCGGGTCGCTGACAAAGTCAGAACTCGATCAGCATCTTCGCCGCTTCTTTCAGCAGGCGGGACCGAATGAAGATCGTGTCCTGAACCTGAGCATCAGCGCTGACGATGTGAACAATCAGTCGCACACAACCGCTCTTCACGGGCAGTTTTCCTCTCTGAGAGCCTGGGATCGGTTTGCGATAGCCATCGCTGCCGACAACGACGCCTTCCAGATCGTTCAGGTTGTAGTCCGTTGCGCCCTTCGGAAGCTGAATTTGAATCACGATCTTGTACGGTTCGCCGGGGTCAGGATTATCGGGTTCCGTCCAGACGGAGAAGCTTCCGTCCGTTACGGCTCCGACCGGTACCGGCAGCGGCAGCGAATCACCGCTGGCCTGGGAACTCGCCGGTTCGGCTTCGGTCGTGCTTGAGTGCCCGGCCAGACTGCTCAGAAATCCCTTGTCGAGTTCGACCGTGTCGACCGACATTTCTTCCGGAGCCAGTGCGGCATCGTTGACTGCCATTTCCATTTCAACGGGGACAGGTTCGACTTCCAGGGTCTCGGCGACATCGATCTTCGTTTCCAGAAGTTCAACCGGTTCCGAATCGAAGTTCTCGGGATCGGACATCGACGCAGTAAACACAAAATCGCCGTAGCGATCCGGGCCGTGAACGACGATCACCGCCAGCAGCAGTAGAGCCAGCCAGTGAACGTAGAACGCCGTGAACCACGTCGTCCAGCGAGACCTCTTCGTGTTTTCGGCGAGCCAGTCCTTGTACGACTGCTTCGGTGCCAGTGGAGGTTCTTCCAGCGACACGGTGGCCCTGGATCTGACCACTGGCATCGTGGCGGCAGAAACAGCGATCGCTGCAGCGGAATTCTTCAGACGAATTTCCGATGTTGCGTTCCGGCCGCGGCGAGTTGTCTTCGATCGTGCCGTTGGCGCGGTGGCGGAACGTCGCTGGTCGGCCTTTGTGTCGGCAGGCTCCTTCGCGGCAGCAGCGGCTTTTCGGCGCTGCGCAGAATCTCTGCGTGCGCCTGAGCGACGCTTTGCCGAAGCAGAACGGCGATCAGCAAGCGCGCGCCGGTAACGCGGCTCAGACTGAGCGAAGTCGAATTCGTCGACAGAAAAGAATGCCGGGGGACGAGCTTTCACGAGGACGAAACTCCCAGAGTTAACGAAACGTGTGCGATCGCAACGGGGCATGCCCGTTGTGCTGTGAATCTGCAGGCCGTGAGACCGACACTGCACCGGCGGGGATCACCGTGCTGGCACAGGCCGCTGTCGTATCATCGGCGCACGTAGAAGAATTCCCGCGAATGGCGGGTGCCCTTCGGAAGCTCCTTGAATCGCTTCGCGATGCGAAAGCGGCGCACTTCGTCGGGGGAATCCAGAAAAACAATCACCATGCGATAGGCGCTGCCGGACAGAGAGTCCTCGTTGCCAAAGTTGACTCGAGCCGCAAACGTGTTGCCCTGATAGCCGACCATCTGCTGGACCCACCAGTCATCATCGGGCAGATCGGAACGGACCAGAGCGATCGGGTAGCCAGTGGCCCGCGTGACACCGACGACGTTTTCCACACGGTCAACGCGACGAGACTCCAGTGGCGTCTGGAGCACCACGTCTTCCAGAGTTTCGTCTTCTGCAACGACGACGGGATCTGGTGTTGACGCAGACTTCTCCCTGCGGCCTCTCCGCGAGGAACTGCCCGGCCGGCGATTCGTCTCGCCGCTCGTTGCCGGACTCGTTGCGGTGGATGCGGTGCCGTCCCGATCCGGTCTTACCGTTGCAGGTTCGTCGGCTGTGGATAATCGGTCAGCGAGTGCCAGATGACGAGTGGCGTCGTAGTAGCTGGAGTCGTCGCGGACCGGAGTTTCAAACGGCGTGACTGGCATCGGCTTTCCCATCAGTGCCGCCGGTGCGGGTTCCGTCGAGAGGCCTTCATCCAGCGGATTGTCAAACACCGGATCACTCTGCGATTCCATCGACATGAAGTCAGAACGCGCCGTGGTTGTCACCGCCGCCGGCGAAGATACTGATCCGCCAGACAGACTGGCGTGTGCAGCGCTGCCGTGTGAATAGTCACGAGCGACGTCGTTCATTCGGGTCGTATTCGCGGCGGCCACCATCGGTGTCCGCGATTCCGGCGGCATCCGCGCAGCAGCCGGTGACATAGCCGGCGAGGATTCGTCGGGCGAGAAGCCCACTGCGGACGACGGGTCTGCTTCCGCAGCGACATCCGCGACGGGAACCTGTGAAACTTCTGCATCGACCGCAGCAGACGAACCGCCGGTCGTCGACAGGAAGACCAGACAAAGCGGAACCACAGTCAGCAGTGTCGCCGCGAGAATTGTGATGAACGGGTAATGCCGGGAGTTCACGGGTGCATCCTTCGCCAGAGGCAGGTTCACGCGAATGGGTGAAAGCCCTCGTCTGAAAAATACTCCCTCCCGCAAACTCAGCAACAGCAGAAGTGTTCGACTGACCACGTTTTGTCCCGACGCAAGCCGGATGCTGCTGCGGCGCAAAAGAATCTGATCAGGCAACCGCTTCGTACGGCGCAGGCTGGGAAACGTGATCCGGACCGACACTCGTGCCAACGCGCACAGCCGGCGTGACCGGCAGATTCGAGTGTGGTTTACCCGAAGTCGTTTGTTCACCTCGGGCCAAAATCGAACGTCGCGTTTTGGCAACCTATGTTTCCCGCGTGTTGATCGAACAGATGCGGAGAAACTTGCCGGGCCAATTCACAATTTTCCTGTGCCGGCACACCGGAAGGATTTCCAGGAGGCGTATCACCCGATGAATTCCACGACACCGACTTCAGAATGCACGAGCGAAGGAGTCGCGGCCTTTGAAGCCGCAGAGCGCGGCGCTTACCGATTTTCCCGGCGGCATCAGTCACCCGTCTCAAACCAACCAGCAGCGGCCGCGCCGACCGCCCAACCGCCCGCCACGCGGCGGCGCGGTCGTTTGCTGATTGCCGGGCTGCTCGTCGCCGCTGTCGTATCAGGCATCGCCACTGTCTGGGATTCCCTATTGCGCTATCGAGCGTACGGCGTGGTAACCGGACAGATCGTTGACGTCTCCGTTCCCATTGACGGCGTGCTGAAGTACGTCCATGTGCGGGAAGGAGATGTCGTGCGTCAGAATGATCTGCTGGCCACGGTGTCAGATCTGGAAGTCGAACAGCGACTGGCTCGCGTGGCGGACGAACTTCGAATCGCAGACGCGACGCTTCACGCGGAGATCGCCAGAATTCAGTGGCAGGCTCGAGTCGACGAAACCGAAATGACGCGCGCCGTCGTCGAATTGTTTGAAGCAGACAGCCGCGCTCACGATGCGGCCGGCGACCTGAGCATTATCCGCAACGACCTGGCCCGCACACGGCAACTGCACGAACGCCGAGCCGTCCCGGATGCGGACCTTGTCAACCAGACACTGCTCGAACAGGCTCAGCAGGAACGGCTGCAGGCCATTCGCGAGTCGCTGGTAGTTCTGAAGAAGCGTGCCGAGGCGGCTCAGCGAGTCCCGCGGCTTGGCAGCGAACAGATTGCGCCGCTGACCGCCAAATTCGACATGCTGCTGAATGAAATCGAACGTCTGCGCGAATGGATAGCGCAGGGCGAGTTGCGCAGTCCGGTCAACGGAACCGTGCTGGCCCGGCATCAGCCCGCAGGAGAATGCATCAAGTCGCACGAACCGCTCTTCACGGTCATGGAAGAAGCATCGACCGAAATCGAACTGTTCATCGATCAGGATATGACCAACGAGTTCCAGGTCGGCAAGACCGTTGAAGTAAAAATTGAACCACTGAACGAACTTGTTCTGTGTGTCGTTGTGGCTGTCGGCTCGGAACATCGAACGCCGCCGCCGCATATCGGCATCTTTTATCGGCATGATGTGAAACTGCTGCCCGTTCGACTGCGTCCGGTCGGCCCGGCGGCGGATGTTCGCAGTCTGCCGGTGGGTGCTGTTGCCAAACTGCCTCACTTCAGTACGCGTGGCTGAGCGCAACACGAGGCTGAAGGCAACGCGTCAGCCGCCGTCCGTAAATGATTCCCCCCAGATAACTGCGGAGCCAGACCATGAATCCCAATTACGTTCTCATCGTTGATGACGACAGCAGTACAATTCAACTGGCGTCCCACGTTCTGCAGGATGCGGACATTCGCTTCAGCGTAGTGGCGACAGATGCAGAAGCGTGGTATCGCCTGCGAACAGAACCGGCTGTTTCTCTGGTGCTGGTGCGGTATCACGCGACGGGTATCGACGGTCGCGGACTGTGCCGGAAGATCCGTCAGGCGAAAGCCCCGTCTCAACTGGCGGTTCTGATGCTGCTGACGGAAGATCAGAAAGAATCCTGCAATCTGGCGCTGGATGCAGGAGCGAACGACGTTCTGGTGACACCGTGCGAGCCGCGCGAGCTGCGAATGAGAGCAAACATTGTTCCGGCTCGGATCGTGCCGGCGAACTCGTCTCGCCGGATTGATTCGCCACACAGTGACACGGCGGGCAACGATTCAACGAGCGGACCGGATATCGCCCGGAAGCAGACCACAATCGTCGTGCCGCAGTTCGACAGTGCCACGATGCGGCTGACTCACAATATTAGTCCGCAGCAGCGCCGTCGCTGGGATGCTGACGCCGCTGTCGGAAAGATTCCTCTGGACACGGTGATGCTGTGCCCGGAATGCTACGGAGTTCCCACGTTTCGCCTTGGCTGCCGCCATTGTGGCTGCGGGCTGACGGAGTCGGCCGAGATGATTCACCACTTTGCGTGTGCTCATATCGGCCCCGAAGCGGAATTTCGGCGGGGAAAGGACATGACGTGTCCGAAGTGCCGGTTGTCAGGACTTGTTGCCGGTTCGGACTTCGAAATCGTGGACGGCGGGCTGATCTGTTCTGACTGCCGGATTCCGGTGACTCAGCCGGAACTGATCGGACACTGCCTGAACTGTGATCATCGTTTTGCCGCCGGCGACGCGGTGGTGGACGAACTCGTGGGCTATCGGATTCCACACATGCGGCGAGTCCGCCGCGGCGATCAGCGCCCCGCAGCCGTGCAGAAACAAACCGCTCGACCGGTGGTTCGTACCTCATGACAATGATGACTGCCGCAGCGGCGGGACCGGCCAGGATCTGGCAGGACGCATTTCGACAGTTTTGCAGAACTGAGCATCTCGATGCTTCACCATGAATCACAACTTAACATCAGTGCCGATTCGCCGCTGGAACACTATCGTGTGTCGGCTGAAATGCTGTTGTCTGATCTGATTGATCAGCCGGACCTGCTGAGGCACCCGTTCCTGTTTGTGGTTGATGAACAGGGGATTCCACTGGGAATCGTCTCCACGTCTGACCTGCGCGACAGGCTGAATTCGGAAAATGCCGCCGAACGACGGCAATGGCTGAGCATGCCGGTGGAAGCCGCGATGCACAACCGCATTCAGGCTCCGGTGGGCGGTGCGGGCATCGTGGACGCAGTTCCTTCCCGATGCACGGTCATCAGCGAAGGAGGTTCCCTGCTGGCCGTGGTGACAGAAGACGATCTGCTGATTAGCTGGAAATCCATCGAACGTACACTCCGCCGGTCTCAGGCCGACAGCGTCACCGGTCTGCCAACGCGGACCGCGTTCGAACAACACCTGAAGGCCGAGTGCAATCGTGGAGCTCGCTGCGGTCACTCGGTCGCGGCGATTCTGATTGACATGGATCATTTCAAGGCCATCAACGATCGCTTTGGCCACGCAGCCGGCGATCACGCTTTGCAGACGGTCGGTCAGGCATTGCGCCAGACACTGCGATCCTACGACATGGTCGCGCGGTACGGGGGCGACGAGTTCGCGGCGATCTGCTGTGGCTGCCGGCCGGGAGAAATCGAAGTCACCATTCGAAAAATTCACGACTGTCTGAAGCAACTGCACTCGTCCGTCGCAACAGAGTATCCGATTCCGACGCTGTCGATCGGAGCCTGCGTCGTGCACGACTTTTCTCTAATCAGCGGGCCTGATGAAATCGTCGAACAGGCAGACGAATGTCTGTACGTGGCCAAGCGGTCCGGCCGCGACTGTTCGTTCACAACCGAAGTCGGTGCGGAGCTGCTGAACACCATTCCGCACGACCGCACACCTCTGCAGACCGGGGACAATCACAGTCATGCTGATCGAATGGACGAACTGGGTCCGCAGCCTGCACACCGATGAAATCATCGCTGCGCTGGGAATCCTGCTGCTGATTGATGCCCCTCGCTACGCGTTCAGCGCGCTGATTATGGCGGTGTGGGACCTGCTGCGCAATGGCTGGAAGTCCTGCCTTCCCGGTCCGCACGCGGCCGCGTATGACTACTTCCCCTCTGTGTCTGTCATCATCGCCGGACACAACGAAGCGCGCACGATCGCCGCCACGATGCAGTCGGTGTGGGAGCGTTATCCGCACCTGCAGCTTGTCGTTGTCGATGACGGATCGACTGACGGCATGGCGGATGTCGCGGAAACATGGGCCGACGGTCGGGACGGAATTACCATCGTTCGCCGCGAACAGCGAGGCGGAAAGTCTTCGGCTCTGAACCACGGACTGCGACTGGCGACCGGAGAAATCGTCGTCACCGTCGACGCGGATTCGCGACTGAGCGATTCGTCACTGTACGAACTGATTCAGCCGATGAAGGATCCAGGCATCGCCGCCGTCGCCGGAACTGTCATGGCATGGAATCCGTTCGTGAACCTGGCAACCTGGCTGCAGGCTTACGAGTACCGGCAGACGATTTTCGTCAGCAGAATGCTCCGCGGCCGACTCGGAATGCTGGGCATCGTGTCGGGAGCATTCGGAGCCTATCGGGCGACCGCTTTGCGTCAGCTTGGCGGCTGGGACGTCGGACCGGGCGAAGACGGCGACCTGGCTCTCAGACTGCGAAAAGCGGGCCTGAAAATCGCCGTGGCAGCGTACGCCAACTGCTACACCAACGTACCGACCTGCTGGATTCGTCTGTTCAGGCAACGCTGTCGATGGGACCGCACAGTAATTACGTTCGAATGCCGCAAACACAACGACCTGGGCTGTCCGTGGAAAGAGAATTTCCGCTGGTCCGATTTCTTCCTGATGGTGGAACGCTGGTTCTTCAACGTCGTTGCCGTTTACACGTTCTGGCTGTACGGCATCTGGATTGTGATGCTGTACCCCGGCGGCCCTCTGAACCTGCTGCTGTTGCTGTACTGCTGCGGAATGTGCGTGGAACTGCTGCAGGCACTGATTCTGCTGTACTACTCCGACCGTCCGAAGCACGATCTGGCGCTGGCGCTGGCGCTGCCGTTCTATCCGCTGTTTCAGGTGTATCTAAAAGCCGTGGGCGTTTACGCACTGACTCGAGAGATCTTCCTGCGCGACTCCGGCGACGACAACTTCGTTCCTGCACATGTCCGCAAGGCAACCTGGCGCTGGTGAAACGACTGCGTGAGCCGACGCCTGCAGATGGCTTTCAGCGAACAGACGACTTCTGCAAATCAACGACGGATGTCCCTCTCCGTCGCGATGTCGGCAGTGGCGGCAGGTGCTATGAGCACGCGGCCAGCAGGGGTTCGCATTCATGACCTCCAATGCTGATGCGAAAGCGACATTCGGCAACCAGCATCCGCTTGACCATTTCCAGCGGAACCGTGTGCAGATTGACATTCGCCTGAATCAGAGCGTCATAGACGGCCTGACCGGCGGCGGTTTCGAGAAGTTCGCGTTCGAGATTGGAGCTGTTCAGGGACATTCGAAGATTCCTTTCGATCGTTCTCTCGCAGGGAGGGACAGTCAGAGACAGAGTGGGGTTCGCCCGGCAGTGTCCAAACGTGCCGGGGAGAATCAGGTGGGGCGCACGAACAACGCACGGATATCAGCCTCGAACGTCACGGCGGCTGCCATCGAACAGGGCAAGCCCGCGAACTGATTCCGCAGGCAGACTCACGCTTCCGACTTGCCGGGTGCGGCGATCCTTACGAAGTCCGAAAAGTCTCCGGTCTTCCGCTTCCAGGTCTTCGCGGCTGACGGAAGGGGAAAGGGCACACGTTGTGCCAAATCTGCCGTCCGTGCTGTTTGGAATGGCAGGGCATCCTAAGTCGTTGCAGCATGAGACGATCGGTGCCTCCCACCGACAGGCGGATTCTGCGGCACCGGAAAAACACGGCAGTCATGTGTCGTCACCCCGGTCCGCAATGACCTCAGCCTGACGACACATCAGACGAGCAGCACCGCGCAAGCGCAGAGCCCAACTGCCCGAACGCGAACCTCCGGCGAACAGATCACCGGGAATTGAAAAATCTGCCATACAGGATGTAATGCCCGCCGCCGCACGGCTCACAGGCACAGCATGTAGGCCACCAGATCATCCTTTTCCTGCCTCGACAGGTTCAACTGCAGCACGATGTTGAAGAACTCAACGGTGTCGTGCAGAGTCGGGCAGCGGCCGTCGTGCAGATACGGCGGCGAATCCTTGATGCCGCGCAGAGGAAAGGTCTTGATCGGACCTTCGGGGCGGCAAACGAAGAAGCGTTCGACCTGCAGATCATGCATGTAGTCGTCGACAAACGCCGGACCATAGTGGCAGGTCGCACACTGAGCCTTACCGTGGAACAGCGCTTCGCCGCGGAGTTCGGCCTTTGTGGCCTTGTCGGGAATGAGTCTCATCAGCGGACTGAGTTTCGGAGCCGGCGGGTAGTCCAGAATTGCATTGAAGTCACCCATCCGGTTGGTCACTTCGCGCTTGACGGCTCGCGGACCGATCGCCTGCTGCATTCCGGGATCGCCGTCAAAGTACTCCTCAACTTCCGAAAAGTGATCCATGCTGCGGATCGAACGCTTCGACGAAAGCTGCATCAGGTTGTAGTTGCCGCGCATCGTCGGCGTGTCGGTTCGCAGGCGAGCCAGATTCGGCCGCGAATCCGGGCCGAGTTCAAACGCGCCGTTGGTGTGCCCGTTGACGTGGCAGTCGAAACAGGCGACTCCCTTTGATGGCGCTTCTGTGATGCGATGGTCCGTATGGTTGAACCAGGTTGTCGGCGACGGACGCAGCAGTTCCTTCAGTCCTTCCATCTGTTCCGGAGTCAACAGGCCGTCAAAGATCTCATAGAAATTGTCCAGTGTGACTTCGCGACCGTTAGTGACATCGCCCAGTTCCTTGTGAGTCGTCAGGAACATCGGCGGAGGGAATTCGGGCAGGTAGGCATCCGGAAAATCCATATCGACGTCGATTCGGCGGTGCTCCGGATGCACCTTGATCCAGTTTTCCGGAAACACCATGTGAGCCACCGACTGCAGCGGATGTGACAGAGGTTTGTACGGAAACAGATCACGGCTGCGAATTTCATCGGCGGACAGAGCGGCAAGTTCTTCGAATGAACTGACTCCTTCCGGCAGGCGGGCAACCGGTCCCAGCATCACGGGACTGCCTCCCGACATGAACTGCCCTTTCATGGGAGTTCCGGAAAAGTCATACCGGCTGTTCATATAGTCGCGGACATCCTGCATCAGCGACGGCTTCTGCTTCTTGTGATATGCCAGCCACTGCTGGAATCTCATCGGCAGCACCGGCGAGCCGAAAGATGTGACTCCGCGACCGTAGTAGCGGTGGAGGTCGAACGGCGTTCGCAGCCCTTTATCGATCGTAGGATACAACATCAGTTCTCGTGTGTAGTCAGTTGCGGCAAGCTGCTGCAGGTCCGTCACACGGTCAGATTGATCCGAAAGGTCTGCTGTCACCAGGGGACCTGACACATCTGCGGCGGCCTGTGGAGCGGAACCGGGGACGTAGACAGCCGGCGTGTAAACGGACGCATGCGGACGCGACGGTACACGACTGAGATCGCTGCCGCGATACTGCTCGTACGAGCGATTGATGCCCACACCCACAATCACAAGCGCAAGCCCGAGCAACGTCTTCTGAATGACAGTTTTCATGAAACAGGAACTCCGGAAAGGGCAGAACGACTGCGGGCCGATCGAGTCAGCAGAACCCAGCCAGCAGCAACGAAGACAAGATTCTTAAAGATGAATTCCCCTTCGAGCGTCGGCGCGAAGGGTGCAAACTTGAACATGAATTCCGGCAGCACGAACAGCGGCACAAACGTCCCCGCAATGTGAATCAGAAACAGCAGCAGCGCGGGCCGAAGCAGCACGTCGAACAGCAAGGCCAGCCCGATCGCACACTCGACGAATGCCAGAATCTGCATCACGGTCCGCGGCCCGATCGAATGCAGGGACAGCCGCATGATGGTCTGAGTCGCCAGCAGTTCCGCAGGACTCAGATCGGGATAGAACTTCAGAAAACCGAAGTAGAAATAAACGCAGCCGAGTGCAATCCGCAACGGCGCAAGCGATCTGTTGTCCAATGGTGTGTGCTGAGTCATCGCGCCAGGCCAGGGGAACTGTGCAAACGGAGCGGCGATTATCACTTGCGCGACAGGCACTGTCTGTCGCCCGCGGAATCGACTTTCTGTAGCGAATTTCCTACAGGATTCCCTCGCGTTTTTCCGTCATTCCCGCGCATTCTGCCGTCATTCCCGCGCATTCTGCCGTCATTCCCGC
>CAZHET010000174.1:0-11675 GCA_964531585.1 uncultured Planctomycetaceae bacterium
GTCCCAAGCGACGTAGGATGGGACCATTGTCCCGTCCGCGTCGTCGGCCGGCGGCAGGCGTCGGGCGATCAAAGCGAGTGCTCCGTGTGCCTGATGTGCGGGAGCACGCGGTGATGAGTACATTCGCTCGGGACAATGGTCCCAAGCGACGTAGGATGGGACCATTGTCCCGTCCGCGTCGTCGGCCGGCGGCGAGACTATCAGTCCAGCCAGCGGCGCTGCAGGTCGGCGAACGCGTCGACTCGGCGGTCGCGGAAGAACGGCCAGTGAGTGCGGGCGGTGTTGATGAGCGACAGATCGCATTCAACCACCACGTTCTGCGGCTCATCGTGCGAGGCTTTGCTCAGAATGTTGCCGTACGGGTCGGACACAAAGGAGCCACCCCAGAACTGGATTTCACCTTCCACGCCCACTCGATTGGGAGCACCCACGAACAGACCGTTGGCGATCGCGTGGCTGCGGATCATTGTCTGCCATGCGGAATACTGACTGTCGCCGTACTGATCTTTCTCGCCGGGAATCCAGCCGATCGCCGTTGGATAGAACAGCAGCTCGGCTCCCTTCATTGCCGTCAGCCGAGCCGTTTCGGGGTACCACTGATCCCAGCAGATGCAGACTCCGACTTTGGCGAACTTCGTCTCGAAGGCCAGAAAGCCCAGGTCTCCCGGCGTGAAGTAGAACTTTTCATAGTACAGCGGATCGTCGGGAATGTGCATCTTGCGATACAGCCCGGCGGTGCTGCCATCGGCGTCGATAACCACGGCGGAGTTGTGGTACAGGCCGTGAGTCCGCCGCTCGAAGATCGGCACGACGATGACGACATTCAGTTCCTTTGCGATTTTCGCAATCGCCTCGGTCGTCGGGCCGGGAATCGGCTCCGCAAGGTCAAAGTTTGCGTGGTCTTCAGACTGGCAGGGATACTGCGTGTTGAAGACTTCCTGCAGACTGATGACCTGTGCGCCGTCGGCCGCGGCCGCTCGGATCTGCTGAATCGAACGTTCCAGATTGTCGGCGGGATCTTCCGAACACGCCATCTGAATCAGGCCGACTCGAACGTTACTGCGGTTGTGCGCCATCGTCCGGACTATTCCTGTTCCTCGGTCGCTTCGTCCTGATCCGCGTCGGATTCGACATCGACCGCATCGCTGACGACGGGGTCACCAGCGGGCGGCGGTGCTGCAGCGCTGGCTGCCGCGGAACTCGCTTCCTTCGCTGCGGCTGCAGCCGCGGCTTCTTCCAGTGACTCACTGGCGATTACTGCACACGAAGCCAGCGTATCGTCTTCGTCCAGACGGATAATGCGAACTCCCTGAGTATTGCGGCCAATTGTGCTGATATCGGATGCTCGCAGCCGCTGAATTTTGCCCTTCGACGTGACCATCAGAACTTCGTCGTCGTCGCGGACGGACAAAGCGTCGACGACCTTGCCGTTGCGAGCCGTTGTCTTGATGTCTCGCAGTCCCTTGCCGCCACGGCGCTGGCGACGGTACTGAGCACTGCTGCTGACCGCGCCTTCGCTTTCCCCTTCGGAAGCGATTTCCGCTTCGCTGTCGCCGACGGATTCCTCCTCGTCTTCGGCCGCCATCACGCCGGGGCCGAACGGAGTGCGTTTGCCGTAGCCTTTCTCGCAAACGGTCAGCAGGGTGTGATCTTCTTCGGCCACAACCATGCCGACAACTTCTTCATTCTTTGCCAGATTGATGCCCTTGACTCCGCGAGTCGCCCGGCCCATCGGGCGGGCGTCTTCGTGAGAAAACCGGATCGCCATGCCGCCGGACGTGCTGATCACCACATCGTCGTCGCCCTGCACGATGCGGACGTCAACCAGAGCATCGTCGTCATCCAGGCGAATGGCGATAATCCCGCCCTTCATTGGCCGACCGTAAGCCGACAGAGCCGTCTTCTTCACGATGCCTTTCTTCGTGGCGATCATCAGGAACTGGTCATCGGGGAAATATCGCACGCTGAAGCAGTTGGAAATCCCCTCGTTCTCATCCAGCGTGATGACGTTGGCAAGCGCCCGCCCCTTGGCCGTGCGAGCCTGCAGCGGCAGGTCGTAAACTTTCAGCCAGTGAACTCGTCCGCGATCAGTGAAGAACAGCAGGTAGTCGTGAGTACTGGAGACAAACAGGTGCGCGATGGCGTCTTCTTCGTCGGATGCTGCCCCGCGAATTCCCTTGCCGCCGCGGTTTTGAGCTTCGTAGGTGTCCAGCGGAGTTCGCTTGATGTAACCTCGCTGCGACAGCGTGACCACCATTGATTCTTCGGTGATGAGGGCTTCTTTGTCGTAGTCGCCCAGCTCTTCGTCGGTGATGGTGGTGCGGCGTTTGTCACTGTACCTTGCACCGAGTTCTTCCATGTCGCCACGGATGACGCCGCGGATGTGTGCTTCGTCGCTGAGCAGATGCAGGTACTCGGCGATGCTGTCCAGCAGCGTGGCATGTTCGCCCTGAAGTTTTTCGCGTTCCAGATTCGCCAGCGAACCAAGCTGCATCGACACGATCGCTTCAGACTGATTTGCCGACAGGAAATAGTCGTCGGCGGTGCCCTGTTCGCTCTGAAACTCACGAAAGCCGTTGTCGCCGAGTGCCCGCGCGACCATTTCTGCGGGAATGGGGATGTGCTGCAGTTCGTCCTTTGCGGCCGCGCGACTGGCAGAATCGCGAATCGTTTTGATGACCCGGTCGATGTCGACCTGAGCCATCAGCAGACCTTCGACGGTGTGCTTGCGTTTGCGAGCTTCCCGCAGCAGGAATTCCGTGCGCCGGCGAATCACGTCGACCCGATGCCGGATGAACACATCCAGCAACATGCGGATGTTCATCAACTGCGGCCGGTTTCCGTCCAGCGCCAGATGAATCATGCTGACCGTGGTTTGCAGCGGCGAGAACTGGAAGAGCTGATTCAGCACGACGTCCTTGTCGGCGTCGCGTTTCAGCACGATGTGCAGACGCACCTGCCACTGCGGAATCGTGCGGTCCGTCAGGTCAACGATGCGCGCGATGCCCTTGATGCGTTCGTCGCGGACCAGCAGTTCCAGCTTTTCGCGAATGCGGTCGCGAGTGTCCTGATACGGAATCTCGGTAACGACGATGACGTCGGAGTTCTTCTCCGTTTCGTAGTGCGTTCGTGCTCGCAGCGTGATTGTGGAACGGCCGGTCAGGTAGGCCTGGCGAATGCCCATGCGTCCGCAGATGATGCCTCCGGTTGGAAAATCCGGACCGGGCAGAACGTCCAGAATGTCGTCAATCGACGAATCCGGTTCGTCGATGACCTGCATTACGGCCGCGCAGACTTCCGCCATATTGTGAGGCGGCATGCTGGTGGCCATTCCGACGGCAATGCCCGTCGACCCGTTGACCAGCAGGTTTGGAAAGCGTGACGGCAGGACGACCGGTTCCAGCCGGTCATTGTCATACGTCGGCGCGAATTCGACCGTGTCGCGGTCGATGTCCCGAAGCATCTCGGCCGCGGCACCCGACAGTCTTGCTTCTGTGTACCGCATCGCGGCAGGTGGCAGCCCGGCCAGCGAACCGAAGTTGCCCTGCTTGTCGATCAGCACTTCGCGCATGGTCCATTCCTGAGCCATACGGACGAGCGTCGGATAGATGGCTCCTTCGCCGTGCGGGTGATAGTTGCCGCTGGTATCACCAGCGATCTTTGCGCACTTTTTGCGACCTCCGGTGGGCCCCAGATTCAGGTCATTCATCGCGACCAGAATGCGCCGCTGCGATGGTTTCAGGCCATCGCGAGCATCCGGTAACGCACGGCTGATGATGACACTCATCGCGTACGTCAGATAGCTGGTCCGCATCTCATCCTGGATGTCGGTTCGCTGAATGCGAGGGTCGTCAGGAACGGAAAGCTCACCCGAGGGATCGTCTGTGGACAACCGAAATACTCCTTTGGGCAAGTTGCCCGACGCCGGAATTCAGCCTGTTTGCAGTGCTTTGAGGATCCGGCATTCGCAATGCCGCCGGAGCCCGCGGAACGCTCACGGAAACCCGATTGCGGGCGTTCCGTAAAGTGTTTGCTGAAATAAAGTTAGGAACAATTCTGCGATGCCGGAGAGTATAGCAGATGACGGAGCACAAGTGAACCGGTGCGACGTCGCCGGACGACCGAAAATCCACCTTATTCCGCATCTGCTTAGCGGGAACATTCCTCCGCGGTGCGAGTTCCCGTAAATTCGCCATTCGAACCGATCACCCGCCTTGTGACCTCGCTGATCTGCACCCGCTGCCCATGAACAGTCGCACCATCGTCCTTGCCAGCCGCAATCGCAAAAAGACTCAGGAAGTCGCCGAACTGCTGGCTCCGGTTGGTTTCACAGTGGTCCCCGTGACGGACTTTCCTCACGTGCCCGAAGTCGTCGAAGACGGCGACACGTTCGCGGCCAACGCCGCTAAGAAAGCGTCCGAAGTTGCCGTCGCTCTGCAGCAGTGGGTCATCGGCGAAGACAGCGGCCTGACGGTCGACGCGCTCAACGGAGCACCGGGGATCTACTCCGCTCGCTACAGCGGCGACAACGCAACAGACGAACAGAACAACGCGAAACTCATGCAGGAGCTGGCAAATGTACCCGACGAAAAACGAACTGCCGGCTACATCTGCAGCGTCGCTCTGGCCAATCCCGCAGGAGAAATCACAGTTGCGTGTGAAGGAACCTGCCGCGGCCGAATCCTGTTCGAAGCTCAGGGCGACGGCGGGTTCGGCTACGATCCGTACTTTCTGGTCCCCGAATACCACCAGACATTTGGCCAGCTTAGTCCGCTGGTCAAGAACAGGCTCAGCCACCGCGCGCGAGCATTCACGAAGTTCATTCCGCTGCTCCAACGCATCGCGGATCAGTTCTGATCACGGAACTGTCACGCGCGCCGCAGTCACTCCGTCAGCTCCTGTAGGACGCAGGAATTCGACGTTCTGCCTCGTCCCGGTGACATCTCGTCCCGGTGACATCTCGTCCCGGTGGCATGATGGAGTCCCTGCGCGAAGTCAGGCTCGCGTTTTCATACCGTGGGCCGTTGCATTCGGCCATCCGCAGGCAATCACCTTGACGGCTGGTCGTCGAATGTCGTCTGGAGTCTTCCCGACGGGCCACGAAACCGACGGGTGTTGAACGGGAAACCCAAATCCCCGACGCTCCACGACGCTGCGTCTTGCCGCGTGACTGCCCGTGTGCCATCTCATCACGGATGCGGCTGCAGTCGGGAGTCCGCGACATGTTGCGTGGTTGATCGAACCGACCCGCCGACCTGCAGTGCCTGCTGTCGGCCTTTGATCACATACAAAATGGTATGTACACTTAATCGCATCCGAAGTAAGAGTTCCCGCGTTCAGTCGTAACGTGCCGGCCTGCGCTCAACGCCTGCTGAAATCCGCCAGTCATTCTCAAGTGCCTACGATGGACTCGAACGAGAAGAGCCAGCGACTGATTGAAGCTGCCAGCGCGGTTTTGCACGCTGCCCCAGGTCGATTGCTGAACGCGGTCGTTCTCAACAAGGTCCTGTTCTACCTGGATCTGGCTGCACTGCGTGACCGGGGTGAAACTGTCACGCATAACTCCTACATCGCCCTTCGAAACGGACCGGTTGTTGCAAAGTATCAGCAGCGGCTGATCAATCGCCTTGAGGAACAGGGGATCGCCAGGCAGATCAGTCAGTGGGACGGGTCGAAACCCATCGTTCTGGAGCACTTCCCGCCGCACCTGGAGTTCCTTGATTCGGACGCGATGATTACGGTCTCCGACGTAACGGGTTTCTTCGCAGATGCGTCGTCCAGACTCGTTTCCGACTTCTCACACAGGAATCCCGGGTGGCAGCTTGCCTGGAATCATTACCTGCGAGAAGGGAGGCCCGCAGCCGTCAACATGCAAATCGCGATGCAGCAGATCATTGAATCGGATCCGTGGATTCAGGTGCCGGTTTCCGACGATGATGAAATCCTCGCCGCGGCGGATGATTCGGTCGGAGACGACTGGTAATCCACTACGAGCCGCAAGACGGCAAACGGCAGATCGGCAACAAGGCAAGGCTGCTGTTCGATTGGCGGCGGCAGTTGCCGCCTGAAAGCTATGAGACGAACAAACAGGCGCTGCAGGAGTTCCTGTGCGGCTATTTTTCGTCCGGAGACTGTATCAACGCCCTTGGAGACACGATTTCTCCGCTGAAGGCAACACCGAAGGGCGGCAAGGTTCTAAAAGTGCGGTGGGCATTGCCCGGGTGTGGCAAGAGCGGAAGCCTGCGGCTCATCGTCGTCGCGTATTGTGATGAAAAGCGAGTGCATATTGCTCAGGCTTATCGGCGACGTGACAATCCGTCTGATGACGACGCGCAGGATGCCGTCGCCGATATGTAAATCGCGGGCGCTGTCAGTCACAAGAGTCGCCCGCGCGCAGTTCCCGCAGCCTGACCTCACGAGCTGGATAGCTTTGCTGCGAAAGCTCCCGGGGTCCGGCCTGGAACCCACATCTGCGAAGCCCCGCTTCGCCGCGTGGCTGTCCGTTTGCTGTCGCATTGCAGTTCCGTCTGCAGTGCGCGACATGTTGCACGGTTGGTACAGGACCGGTCGGCGAATCAAACGCCAGACGTTCCTGAGCACTGCAGCGTTTCGGGGGAACTCGTTCCGAATCGGAGCCCGGAAACAAGTCAACCACGTGACAACCTTCATCGCGCAATGACTCGCGCGGGTGCAGAGGACTGTTCGATCAGAATCACGTCCGCCCTGGCCGGGATGTTGTTCAGCACTTCGACGGTGCCGTCCGGCCATTTCACCGTCACTTCAATTTCGGCGGAACTCTGCAATCCTCCGAAACGGAACATCGGTTCGTTGCTGGCCATGAATCCGTTTCCTGCTGTGGCCCAGCGAGTCTGAACGATGTCGCGGGTCCGCACAGATACCCTCGAGCCGACAGCCATGCGATTCGAAACTGTGCCGATCAGCCTGATTGTCAGGCCGCTGGTTGCGACGGTCTGGTTCTCCAGCAGTGCGGCTGTGCGATCCTGGTGGACGATGATGACGTCTGTCAGTCCGTCGCGATTGAAGTCCAGTGTCGCGAGTCCCCGGCCCAGCTGGCGACCGCGAAAAAATTCGCCGGCCGTTGCGGAAACATCAGCAAACCGCCGTCCGCCCATGTTTCGCAGAACCTGCGCGGGCATCTTCCATGCTCGGCCGGGCATCGTGGCCGTCATGTCGTCGATGTCGCCGTTGGTGATGCACAGGTCTTCGAAGCCGTCCAGATCAAAGTCCTCAGCCTGGACTCCGAAGCCCAGCAACGGCAGGCTGATTTCCGGAACTCTCCAGTGCGCGCTGGCATCCTGAAAGAAGTGCGCGTCCGACTGCAGGTACAGGCGGTTGGGTTCGGAATGGAAGTTTGTGACGAACAGATCCGGCTGTCCGTTGCGGTCGAAATCGCCGACGGCAATTCCCATTCCCGCTTCTGCGCGGCCGACGTCACTGACCGCACAGCCGTTCGGAAACGCGACTTCGCGAAAGCCGACGGTATGGTCGGTGCATTCGTTGATGTATAAGTGATTCGGAGCGAAATCGTTGGCCGTATAGACGTCCGGTTTGCCGTCGCCGCTGAAGTCCAGCGCCACGATTCCCAGCGCCGGACCGGGCGGAATGTCGTCATCCACAGAAATGTCGACGGACTGAAACGTGCCCTGTCCGTCGTTCAGCAGCAGCTGGTCCGCAGCGGCCGGATACGCGGTCGGCACGCACATGCGATAATTGCCGTCGCCATCGCGGCATGTGCGGTCCCATTGCTCAAGGTAGTTGGCGAACCACAGGTCGAGGGTCCCGTCGCCGTTGAAATCGGCGGCCGCAGCGCTCGCAGAAAGCCGTCGCGTGTCGTTGGCGAACCGCCGCATCTCGAACGTGCCATCGCCGCGGTTGATGTACAGCAGGTTGTCGTACAAAGCCGCCACGGCTATGTCTGAATCACCATCGTTGTCGAAATCGAAGGCGCAGCAGCCGAGGTGGTATTCAGTCGCAACGATACCGGCTGACTGAGAAACATCGACGAAACTTCCGTCACCCAGGTTGCGAAACAACCGATCGTGTTTCATGGGCACCGGTGCGCCTTCCAGCTCACCGCCCTGCGAAAAGAACAGATCCGGCCAGCCGTCCAGGTCGTAGTCGAGCACCGCGACTCCACCGCCGATGGACTCGACGATCAGTTTCCGCCCGGTGGCTCCGTTGTCATAAGTGAAGTCGATTCCCGCTTCAGCCGCGATATCTGCGAACTGAATAACGTTCGACGGCTGATCGCCGATGGCTGCGGAATGGCGTGAATCGGCTCTGTCAAACAGTTCCCCAAGTCGCCTGACAATCGCGGCATCGTCCGGCGACACCGGCAGCGAATCGGCCGCGATGGTGGTTGATGCACCGGGGGAGATCTGTTGAGGCGGCAGGTCGTACTGAACGGCCAGCAACCGAAACGCGTCGCCTCGCACGACGTCTCCCAGTGCATAAGCGCTGCGAGAAATTCGCGCCATCGTTTCCGCCAGCAGCATCCTGTCGGAATGACCTTCGATCAACCGGAAGGCGTCGGCCTGCGCGTCATCGGCCAGCCGCGCCGACGCGAAGCATGTGCGAGCGTCCTGTTGTCGGCTGCTGCCGTCCAGAGCACGTCCCAGCGTGTGATGCCACGCCGCCTCGAGCCGGCTGACGTCGCTGACGTCTGCCAGCAGTTCCGCAGCGGTCTGAAAATCCTGGTGGCGAATGCAGAAGGAGGCACACGCGATTCTGACACGAGGATCAGACAGTGCGTTCGTTTCAGGCCTGTGGAACAGTTTGGCAGCGGTGCTGTCATCGCCCGTCGACAGGCTGATGCGCAGGCGAGACCGCAGGACCGCCGGCGATTCGGCAGTCTGCTGCAACTGTTCAGCGGCCTCTTCAAAGCGACCGGCATCGTAAAGGTATTCTGCTTTCGCCAGCCGGCTGATTTCGTGAGCAGGGTCTGTCTGCAGATGCCGATCCAGCACGATGAGCGATTCTTCGACGGAGAAGATCGCGTGATCGGCGACAAAATCCATCGCGAGTTCCGCTGGGGACAGTTGTCGAGTCTCAGCGATCAGCGACAGCATGGCACGAATATCGTCCGGTCGCCGCTGAAGACAGTACAGTTCCAGCAGCGCCTGAACAGCCGACAGATTGCCGCGATTGAGCCGTAGCGCTTCGCGAAGTTGCTTTTCAGCATCGTCCGGTCTGGACTGACTCAGCAGTGCCCGACCGTGCAGGTCATGAGCGTCGCTGGCGTAGACTCCGGTCGAATCGTCGACCATCGACCACTGTTCGAAGGCCGTTTCGTCGCCGCGTGCCCACAGAATCCGACCGAGCAGCAGGCGTGCTCGGTGATGGTCCTGGTCGAAGTCCAGCACTCGCCGCACGAGTTGCTCGGCGTGTTCGACGTCACCCGCATCGGCAGACCGTCCGGCTTCAACGACCATCTTCAGCATCTGATCGCGAGACAATTCAGCCGGAGCACGCCGCAGCGCGAAGCCAGCCACAGCAACCAACAGCGCAACAACGACAACGACTGCAGCGGCGACGCGAGTTTTCGTAGCCTTCTGTCGCATTGCGTTGGAATGAGCCCGTCTGGAGTACGGTTCACCGGGGAAACAGGCCGTTCGGCAGAAGCCTACTCCACCGTCGGATACACGCGAAGCCCCGCAGGACTCTGCACGACATCATAACGTCCGCTCTTCAAACCGCGGACTGTGTGCATGTCGCCGTTCACCCACTGAACTTCCAGATCCGCAGTCTGCTCGCCGTCTGCGGGCAAGGTGAACGACAGCACGTCTTCACTGGACGACAGAAAACTGACACCGCTCTTCACGAACCGCACCTGCGAACCGGACGCCGTGCGCAGAGTTGCCGTTGTTCCCACGGGCGTGCGAGGGGCCTGTGTTCCAATCAGTCTGACGGACAAACTGCGACCTTTCTTCACGGAATCGTTTCGCAGAATTGCAGCCGCGGCATTGTTGTGAGTCACGACAAGATCAGCGTCACCATCGCGGTCCAGATCCGCCGTGGCCATTCCGCGTGCCCGATGAGTCCCTGCGAAATAGCCGCCCGCTTCTGTCGCTCGATTACGAAACTGCCTGCCCTGCAGATTTTCCAGCAGCAGCGGCTGCTGCATCATCGGTGAATTGCGACTGTGCAGCATCACGTGCCCGTTCGCGACAGCCAGGTCTTCGTCACCGTCCAGATCGAAATCCGCCGCGACCGTTCCGAAGCCGACATACACGGTCCCGACGGCCGAAATTCCCAGGCGATCGCTGGCATGCTGAAACACACCTGCGGCGTCATTGCGGTAGAGAGCGAAGCTTTGATGTTCGAAGTTCGTCACCCAGATGTCGGGCCGGCCGTTCAGCGTCAAATCGGCGAGTTCCAGTCCCATACTTCCGTCCGCAGTGGCTCGCGTGCCGAATGCGGTTCCGGAGGCGATGCCGATTTCGTCGAATCGGCGGCCGTCGCGATTCTGCAGCAGAAAATTGGGCGTTGCGTCGTTGGCCACGTACAGATCGACGTCGGCGTCCAGATCCAAGTCGCCCGCCAGCACTGCCAGTCCCTTGCCGGGATCGTGTTGCTGTACGGGCAGTGTCCATTCGCCGAACGTTCCGTCACCAAGATTCTGAAAGATCAGGTCGGCGTACGCCGTGAAGTCACCAGGGCTGCAGACGTCGGGCTGCTGTCCGAACCCTTCGCACTGCGGGTTGTTCTCGAATGACCAGTCGACGTACCGGGCCACGTACAGGTCGTTGTCGCCATCGCCGTCGAAGTCTCCCCAGGCCGCACCGGTGGACCATAAATTCTGAGTCACCCCCGTTGCGCGGGACACTTCCAGAAATGTCCCGTCTCCCTGATTCTGATACAGCAGCAGGCCGCCGTAGCCGGTGACCAGAAAATCCTGCCAGCCGTCTTCGTTGAAGTCGCTGCTGATCAGACCGTGGCTGAACAGAGTTTCGTGGTTCGCCGCCACGACGTCGGTGGTCTCCTCGAAACTGCCGTCGGGACGGTTGCGGAATGTGCGGAGATGTGTGCCGATGATCTGCTCGTCTTTCAGGTCGCCGCCTTCCGGAAACAGCAGGTCGGGAATGCGGTCTCCGTCGTAGTCCACCGCGGCGACTCCTGCCCCCAGCGTTTCCAGAATCGCCCGATAGTTGCCGGCTTCGCCGTTGTGCGCAACCGCATCAATGCCCGTTTCGCCGGTGATGTCGGTGAAGTAAATCGCAGTGGCTTGTTCCGCGCTTGTGTCGTTGACAGTCGCTGACGACGGAACATCGGTGACGCCGCCAGTGCCCGCGACATCGTCGTCCGTGCATCCGGACAGCACTAAACATGCAACCGCGGTGATGATCGCGATTGCAGCGCAGCGTTCCTTCGGACTGGTTGACTGCGGGAGTAACGTTCGTGAAGCAGCGGGCATCGGCAGCGGTGTGTTGGTTCTGTTGAGTTGCGGAATGTCGTTCAACGGAGGTTGGCTGGACAGCGCCAGTTTTCGTGAGCGGCCAAGCGCTAGTCCAATGTCACTCACTTTAGCGCTGATCTGTGAGCGGCACGGCGTTAGCCGCCGGTTTTTCCCGGTGTTTTTCCATGCAGACACCGGCGGCTGGCGCCGTGCCGCTCACAAAGTGAGTGCCATTGGGCGTTAGCCGCCGGTTTTTCCC
>CAZHET010000175.1:0-3254 GCA_964531585.1 uncultured Planctomycetaceae bacterium
GGAATGACGGACAGTTGCGCGGGAATGACGGACAGTTGCGCGGGAATGACGGACAGTTGCGCGGGAATGACGGACAACTCCAAGTTCAAGCCTTGACAACGTACTGGGCTCTGGCACCGCGGTCGCCTTGTACCAAAAACTGGCAAACAGCAGGAGATGACTTTCGTTGACGGCAGAAACGGCCGATCCGCAGCGAGGTTGGGGATTCCGCAGGAGTTTGAACGCGAGGAAATCTTCAATCGTATTGACCAAAAACCTGGTGTCTGAGACAGTCCGACGACGCTTCGGCGACCTCAATCAACCGAAATACTGCCCCACGAACGGGGCTGACACTGGCAAAGGAGTGCCCCCAACGTGAAGAAGCTTATTCTTTCACTGCTCGCCGTCACCGTGCTGGCAGCCGGCGGTGCCGTTCAGGCTCAGGAGTCCGGCAACGGCATCGGCCTGATCGACATGGCTCACGTCTTTCAGAACTACAAGAAGTTCGAAGACCTGCGCGACGAACTGCAGGCGGAGATCACCCGTGCCGATGCCGAACTGCAGCAGAAGGGTGAGCAGTTGAAGCAGTTGCAGGAAAACCTGCAGCGCTTCCAGGCGGGCAGCGCCGAATACGAGCAGGCGGAAAAGGCACTGCTGGACGCCAAGGGAGACATCCAGGCATTTCAGGCGGCCACTCAGCGTAAACTTGCTCGCCGCGAATCGGAAATGTTCAAGATCATCTACGCCGACGTGGCTCAGGCTGTCGCACTGGGTGCGAAGCACATGAAGTTTTCAATGGTCATGCGATTCAACCGCAAGGAAATCGACGATTCAACGTCACCGGCAGAAGCCGTCCAGACCATGAACAAGACGATTCTGTACCACCAGGCAAGCAACGATATGACGGACAGCGTTCTGAAGTATCTGAACAGCCGCTACCAGTCTCCGAATGCCGGCCCCACGCCGGCACAGTCGGCCAGCCAGACTCGACCGGCTGTGCGTCAGTAGTCGGCTTGCGGTTCGGGTGGATCGCCGGGTGCTTCAGAATTCGTTCCAAGGTGCCGGCAACACATCAGCACACATGTCCGGCAGTGGGAATTCTCGTTCGGGAATTCCGCTGCCGGCTTTGTTATGTCATCGTGGGAGTCGTCCGCTTCATGTCCAGCCTCTTCGCGGGATCTCAGCCCGACGCTGATCACAGCGGTGAATTTGATGCCATCGCCGGTCGGTCAGCACCTGCCGGACGCGTGACCGGTGAGCGATTTCAGTCGACTCTGAAGAACCGCACCGAACTGCGCGGGCCCGGCCTGTTTCACGGCATTGACGCGCATGTCACTTTGCATCCGGCACCGGCCGGGCACGGGATCGTGTTTCACCGCATCGATCTGGACGGTTCGCCGGAAATTCCTGCGCGGTGCTCGTTTGTAACAGAGGCTCCGCGCCGCACCGTGCTGCAGTCGGCTCCGGGAGTCTGCGTGGAAACCGTCGAACATCTGCTGGCGGCATTGGCCGGTCTGCAGATCGACAATTGCCGCGTGGAAATCAACGCTCCGGAGATTCCCGCGTTCGACGGATCCTGTCGCGCATTCTGCGAAGCCATCTTCGATGCCGAAACATGCCAGCTGGGCGAACCCGCTGCTGTTCTGGGGGCCGATCATCTGCGCTGCATCCGCGATGAGTCCGGGCGGCAGTCACTGCTGCTGCGGCCCTACCTGCGACCGCTGCTGGCGATGACTTACCACCTCGATTACGGACGCCGCGCGACGGTTCCCGCTCAAACATATTCCATCGAGCTGACTCCCGAGAGCTTCTATCACGAGATCTCCGCCGCCCGCACATTTGTGCTGGAATCAGAAATCGCGGCGCTGCGAAGTCTGGGATACGGCAAACACCTGACTCACCGCGATCTGCTGGTGATCGGGCCGGAAGGTGTCGTCGGGAACCAACTGCGATGGGCAGACGAATTCGTGCGGCACAAAATTCTGGACTGCGTCGGTGACTTTGCTCTAAGCGGAGCGGCGATTCAGGGACACATCACCGCCTGGCGCAGCGGACATCAGTTGAACCACAGGATGGCGGAAGCTGTCCAGGCCGATTTCGTGCGGAACAACCGCCGGGCCGCGTAATATGCGGCCTGAAAAAGGCGGCCTGAAAAAGGGGTCTGACCCTTTGCGGAGAGGGTCAGACCCCTTTTTCAGACCAAACCGTAATTCGGGGGCTTCGATCAGGATGATCAACATGGAACCCAGCATCTCTCCTTTGTCTCAGGTCCATCCGGCCGCACAGATCGGCAAAGGCGTGCAGATCGGGCCGTTCTGCATGGTTGGCCCCGAGGTCAGTATCGGTGAAGGCACAATCCTGATGAGCCACGTGGTCCTGACGGGACGCACGAAGCTCGGCTGCCGCAACCGCCTTTATCCCGGCTGCGTCATCGGCGGTGAACCGCAGGACGTCAGCTATCGCGAATCGGAGACTCAGGTCATCATCGGCGACGACAACCTGTTTCGCGAAGGTGTGACGGTCAACCGCGGTGCGGAGAAGGAAGATCACATCACGCGGATCGGCAACCGCAACATGTTCATGGCCAACAGCCATGTCGCTCACAACTGCCGCATCTGCGATGGCGTGATTCTCGTCAACGGCGTCCTGCTGGGCGGCCATGTTCACGTTCATGACGGGGCCATCATCTCGGGGAACTCGGTGGTGCATCATTTCTCGACCGTCGGCCGGCTGAGTTTTGTCAGCGGCGGATGCCGAGTGCCTCACGACATTCCTCCATTCATGCTGGCGGCAGGAAGCGACAATCCGACACTGAAAACGGTCAACGTGGTGGGCATGAGGCGTGCCGGAATTTCCGAACATTCGATCGACGTCATTCGCCAGGCATTTCGGCTGCTGTACCGCAAGCGCAAACCACTGCAGGAAGTGATGGAGTCGTTTCGGGAAGAACTGGACGGCGTCATTCCGTTTGAACTTTCACAGCTGCTGCAGTTTGTCGAGAACCAGCGAGCCGGCAAACTCGGACGGGCTCGCGAGGCCGTTCGCGACAGCAAACCTGAACACAGTTCCGACAGCTCCGATCAGCGGGAAGCAGCATGAACCGGTTACGCATGGCAGTGGTCGGCGTCGGTTCTCTGGGCCGACATCACGCAAGAATTCTGTCCGGTCTTGAAGGCGTACAGCTTGTGGGCGTCGTCGACGCGCGTCCGTCGCACGGTCAGGACATCGCGGCTGAATTCGACATGACGCGGCCCGCCGTCGCCAAGCATCTCGCC
>CAZHET010000175.1:3264-6173 GCA_964531585.1 uncultured Planctomycetaceae bacterium
GGCTGAATTCGACACACAGTGGTTTGCCGACGCAGATCAACTGCCCGCGGATCTGGACGGAGTTGTTGTTGCCACACCAACCGTGTTCCACCACGAAACCGCCGCTGGTTTCCTGAGCCGCGGCATTCCGACACTGGTTGAGAAGCCTCTGGCTTCCAGCGTCCGGGAGGCGGAAGCTCTGCAGCAGCTTGCCGCACGACACGACACCGTCCTGCAGGTCGGCCACATCGAACGGTTCAACCCGGCGATGCAGATCGTCGCGGACAGAGTGCGCGAACCGCTGTATCTGCGATTTCAGCGAGTCAGCCCGTTTAGTTTTCGCTCCATGGACATCGGCGTCGTGCATGACCTGATGATTCATGACATCGATCTGGCCATCTGGCTGGTGGGCGAGATGCCCGTTTCCGTGGAAGCCTTCGGGGCGGTGACGATCGGACCGCACGAAGACACAGCGATGGCTCGCCTGCGAATGCCGGGCGGCGCGATCGTGGATATCACGTCCAGCCGTGTTGCTCCCGCCGCAGAACGCACGGCTCAGATCTGGGGAACGCGCGGCTGCGTGAGCGTCGATATGCAGTCCCGCGAAGTCACTTGCTGGCACGCGTCCGGGCAGTTCCGAAACTCTCCTGCGCTGGTTCACGCCATCATGGCGAGCACTTCGAATCCCATGTCGCTGAAAGACCGCGTGTTCGGCGAATGGATTCAGGAAGAACGCATTCAGGCCGATTCAACGGACGCGCTGACGGCGGAGCTGAAGCACTTCGTGAGCTGCATTCGACGCCACTCGGTCCCGCAGGTGTCCGGTGTGCAGGCCGTGCAGGCGATGCAGGTGGCCGATCAGGTTCTCAGCGGCATCAAACTGTGGTCGTACCAGACCGGTTCCGCCGCGCCGCAGACTTCGCGACGCGCGGCGTAGGCGCGCGTGCAATGCGACATCCTTGAGCCGCCGGCTGAACGTGACTCGAACCCAGGAGTGCGTTGTGAGCTACAAGCTTGACGAAATCGGAGCCGTCGCCCCGGCCTACTGCAAAGCACTGGCCACTGTCGGAATCCGGACGACGGACGATCTGATCAAACTGTGCGCCACGGCAGCAGAACGTCAGGATATCAGTGACCGCATCGATACTTCCGCCGCACAATTGCTGAAGTGGGCGGACCTGGCCGATCTCATGCGGATCAAGGGCGTCGGCCGCCAGTTCGCCGGCTGGCTGACCGAAGCCAGCATCGACACCGTGAAGAAACTCCGCACGCAGACGGCGACGGATGTGCTGCCAAGACTGGCGACCGTGAACGCCAAACACGCTCCGGAACGACGGTTACCGACCGAAGACGAGGTCCAGGGCTGGATCGACGCGGCTATGCAGACGCAGCCAAAGATCGATCGCTGACAGCCGCAACGAAATGACACAGGTCACTTCCCGTCGGGCTGCTACGCCAGAATGCCGTCGATGACCCTTCCACCGACGTCCGTCAGGGACTCTTCGCGGCCCTGATGGAAGTAGGTCAGCAGTTCGTGATCCAGACCCATCAGGTGCAGAATCGTGGCGTGGATGTCGTGCAGATGCACCTTGTCGGTGACGGCCTCAAAGCCGAACTCGTCCGTTTCGCCATACGTCATTCCGCCCTTCACTCCACCGCCGGCGAACCACATGCTGAAGCCGTACGGATTGTGATTTCGCCCCGGTGCGTTCTGCCCTTCGCTGAACGGCATCCGGCCGAATTCCCCGCCCCACACGATCAGCGTTTCGTCCAGCAGGCCGCGATCTTCCAGATCCGTCAGCAGCGCGGCGATTGGCTGGTCAACTTCTGCTCCGTGCCGGCCGTGGTTCTTTTCGATGCTTTCGTGAGCGTCCCAGGTTTCTTCCAGATGCCCGC
This sequence comes from uncultured Planctomycetaceae bacterium, assembly GCA_964531585.1. Classification (GTDB taxonomy): domain Bacteria; phylum Planctomycetota; class Planctomycetia; order Planctomycetales; family Planctomycetaceae; genus JAWKUA01. Next base: position 5,140 of record CAZHET010000175.1, read on the forward strand.
CGCCGGAATACAACTGAATGAAGCGAACTCCGCGTTCCACCAGCCGCCGCGCGATCAGACAGTTGCGGCCGTATTCATCGGTGGGCTGTTTGCCAATGCCGTATTGTTCCAGCGTTGCCTGGGTCTCCTGAGTCAGATCAACGGCCTCCGGAGCCTGCGCCTGCATCCGAAACGCCAGCTCGTACGTGTTGATCCGAGCCGACAGTTCTGCACCGCCGGGACGTGCCTGGAGATGCTGTGCGTTGAGCTGTGCCAGCAGATCAAGCTGCTCGCGCTGAACATCGCGCGTGATGTGTTCCGGCCCTTTCAAATCCAGAATCGGATTTCCCGACGGTCGAAACAGAGTGCCGGAAAACGTGGACGGCATGAATCCGCTGGCCCAGTTCGGCTGCCCGCTGATCGGTCCGCCTCGCTTGTCCAGCATCACGACATAACCGGGAAGGCTCTGGTTCTCAGTCCCCAGTCCGTACACGCACCAGCTTCCCAGTGACGGGCGTCCGATGAACGTCTTGCCGGTGTTCATGGCGACCAGTGCCGAGCCGTGAGCATGACTGTCCGTATGGCACGAATTGATGACCGCCAGCTTGTCGGCGTGCTTGCGGACGTTGGGAAAGTAGTCCGAAATCAGCAGCCCGCTTTGACCGCCGGGAAGAAAGCGTCTCCAGTTCGGCGTCAGGTAACCCACTTTCCTTCCGCCCGAATTGATGTAGTTCTTGTCCTGCGGAAGCTGCCTGCCTGCGTACTTCACCAGTTCCGGTTTGAAGTCGAACGTGTCGACCTGACTGGGAGCACCATTCATCATCAGAAAGATGCAGGCTTTCGCTTTGACCGAAAACCGTGCAGGCACCGGTGCCAGCGGATTGACAGCCGCAGCGTCGTCCGCGCCGGCCTCCTGGATGAAGAAACCATCACCCGCAAGCAGGCCGGCCAGGGCTGGAAGCGGACCGCCGCCGTCGGCACTGCGCGCGCGCTGGAGTTCGGCCGCGACATCAGCAGTATCGCCCTCGGAATCATGCCAGGCGTTACAGCGGACG
>CAZHET010000175.1:6183-11662 GCA_964531585.1 uncultured Planctomycetaceae bacterium
ACCCGCAAGCAGGCCGGCCAGGGCTGTTCCGGCGAAACCGGCTCCCATGTTCCAGACCGCTTCGCGTCGACTTTGTCCGCATGGAAAGTGTTGTCTCATGGCCATTTCACTCCGAAACCCGTCCCGGGCGAAGCAGGGCTCGCATGGAATTATGGACGTGCGAGGGTGCCGGTCCCGGTATTGTTTGAGCCTCTGATTAACGTTGTCGTCTGCTTCGAACCGGCTGACCAGGAGGCACCCCCCGATTCACTTCGCCGTTCAGTCATTCCGGGCGTGCATCGCACTTTGATCGGCCGAAGCTCCATTTCAACGAGTTCGCTCGCCCGAAACCAGCGAAGCGGGGCAATGCCTGACAATCCGATCAGCCGCAATCCGATCAGCCGCAATCCGATCAGCCGCAATCGCAAGAGCCGCAATCGCATTCGCGCGTCGTCCCGCGCCGCGAGCGAATGCACCGCCCGAGTTTCGCCCGAGTTTCATTGTGCATGGCGCTCCAGCCCAGGCCGTCCGAGCGGATCTCGTCGAAGCGAACGCCGCCAGTCGCTTTGAACGTTGCACCAACGTCAACCGGGAAGCATCGTCCGAAACTCAAGACCCTGCTCCGGGCAGGAAACCTCAAGCCATGCGTTCGCGCCGCTGTCGGACTCGGCAGAATTGCGGATACGCATCGTCAGGTCAGGAAGGTCCCCCAGCCGGGAAATCGTTTCCGCGAGCCGATCGGCGACACGCGCACGCATGAAACGCCGCAGCGTCACCGCGCCCGTGAAAAATCAGTCAACGTACAGCAGTTCGTTCGAATTCAACAATACATGACACAGGGACTCGAACGCGTGGCGAAAGGACAGCCCGTACGTTGTTGACTGCGTTCTCAGGTGCTGCATCGCCAGATCGTGTTCCTGTTCGTTCGGTGAACGGCCGAGTGCGAATCGCCAGGCGGCGATGATCTGTTCGTGCGTGTCTTCGGGAACAGCAGCGATGACTCGCGCCGCCAGCGCTGTGCTGCGCGCGTGGACGAACTCGTTGTTCAGCATTGCCAGCGCCTGAGTGGGAACGGTCGTGACGTCTCGCTGCCCGCAGGGAAGCGTCGTGTCGCACTGATCGAACGTCGTCATCATCGGCGGCATCAGGCTGCGCGATACAAAGCTGTACAGGCTGCGGCGGCGCTGATCTTCCGGCGAAGACGCCTGGTACGCGGCTTCCTTGCGAGACAATCCTTCCAGGGCTTCGGCGCTGATGGCCGGACGGAAGCTTTCGCCGCCGAGCCGCAGGTCCAGTTCTCCCGACGCGGCCAGCATGGCGTCGCGCAGAGCCTCCGCATCCAGTCGACGGCGGTTCGCTCGCCACCACAACCGGTTGGCGGAATCGCGATCCGAGTATTCCGCGTCATTCGGATGCAGCGACGACTGCTGCCATGTGTTCGACGTCAGAATCAGTCGGTGAACGTGCTTCGCGGACCAGCCGCTGCGCACGAACTCGTCAGCCAGCCAGTCGAGCAGTTTGGGGTGAGTCGGAAGGTCTCCTTTGTAGCCAAAGTTATTGGGTGACCGCACCAGGCCTTCGCCGAAGTGATGCTGCCAGATACGGTCCACGAAGACTCGCGCGGTCAGCGGATTGCGCGGATCGACGATCCATTCGGCAAGTTGGCGCCGTCGACCGGTTGTCCGCGAACCGTCCGCAGGTGAAGTGAATTTGGTGAACAACGCCGGCACCAGTGTGAGCGCACCGGGTACCGCTTCGTGCAGCGGCTGGTGGCGTTCTCCGCTTTTCAGCACGTGCAGCGGTGGAGGAGTCGCCGACAGATCCGTCCAGCCCAGTACGTCATCGAACCCAAGCTCGTCTGCCGACGGGCCGCCGACCAGGGCTCGGTCACGAGCGGCGATCGGACCGGGCCAGAACGCAGACGCAATGCGATAGTAGTCGTGCTGCGGAATCGGGTCGAACTTGTGATCGTGACAGCGTGCACATTTCACCGTCAATCCCAGAAACGCCGACGACGCGACGTGGACCATGTCTTCGATGCGTTCGTAGCGATAGTCCTCATCGTCGTTCGGTTCGTCATTCCAGGTACCCAGTCGCAGGAATCCGGTGGCAATCACGGACGACTTTGTTCGTCCCGGAATTTCGTCGCCAGCCAGTTGCTGCAGTACAAACTGGTCGTACGGCAGGTCAGTGTTGATGGCCTCGACGATCCAGTCACGGTACTTCCACGCGAACGGCTTGGGCTGATCTCGTTCATAGCCGGACGTTTCGGCGTAGCGGACGAGGTCCAGCCAGTGCCGTGCCCAGCGTTCCCCGAAGTGAGGGCTGGAGAGCAGTTTGTCGATCAGTGAATCGCTGTCATGATTCGCTGCGCAGCGATCGAGTTCATCGGCGGTGGGCGGGAGACCGATCGTCGTCTGATACAAACGCCTTGTCAGCACGCGGTTGTCGGCGCGCGGAGCCGGCTGCATTCCATGCTCAGCCAGCGTCGCAACGATGAACGCGTCGATCGGGTTGGCGATCGATCCGCCAGCGGCGACTTCAGGCACGTCCGGTCGCCGGACCGGCTGAAACGACCACCAGTCTCGCCCGCCGCGGATGTCAGTGGTGACTTCGTACAGATCGAGCCGGCGGTCGCGTGGCCAGTCAGCTCCGTCCATGATCCAGTCGGAAAGCGTCGCCGCTTCGTGCTGCGGCAATTGTTGTTCCACGCCTTTGACGGGCGGAGGCATTTCGCCGCTGAGGACTCGCTGCAGCAGCAGACTGTCGTCGGCACTGCCGGGACGCACCACAGGTCCGGAATCGCCGCCTCGTGCGATTCCGTCAGCCGACTCCAGCGACAGCCCGCCGGACGGATCCGGTCCCTTGTGGCATTCCAGACAGCGCCGCACAAGCAGCGGCGCGATGTCGCGTTCGAAGTCCGCCGCAACGGCAGTGACCACGTGGAACAGGCAGATGCAGCAGGCGAGAAGACAGAAACGCATGGAAGAGTCCCGAATTTCAGATTTCCGATTTCAGATTTCCGATTTGAAATCTCAAATCTCTAATCACAAATCTTCACCCTTCATCCGGCAGCAGGTGGCCCATTTTGGCCTTTTTGGTTGCCATGTAGCTGCTGCGAAATTCATTCGGTGGAGCGACAATCGGAACCTGTTCGACGATCTGCAGGTCCGATGCAGTATACACGAATGCGTCGGTCTTTTTGGGGTTGTTGGTCAGCAGGCGAACCTTCGTCAGTCCGAGATCTTTCAGAATCTGCAGGCCGACCATGTAGTCGCGCATGTCGGCCTTAAAACCCAGTCGGGTATTCGCTTCGACGGTATCGAGTCCTTCGTCCTGAAGCTTGTAAGCTCGCAGCTTCGCCATCAGACCGATACCGCGGCCTTCCTGCGGCAGGTACACGACTGCTCCGGCTCCTTCGGCATGAATCATCTGCATGGCCAGCCGCAACTGATCACCGCAGTCGCAGCGCAGCGAATCCAGCACGTCGCCTGTGAAGCATGACGAATGCATGCGGACCAGCGGAGCTTCCACCGACGCCACGTCACCCCACACCAGAGCCAGCGGTTCCTGATCCTCGTGAGCCACCTGATAGGCCACAACCTTCGGCGTGCCGAACTGTGCCGTCGGAATGCTGACTTCGACCGCGCGAGTCACCAGACGTTCGCGTACCCGGCGGAATCGAATCAGTTCTTCGATGGTGATGATGGGAATGTCATACTTCGCGCTGATTTCGCGCAGTTCATCCAGGTCCGCCATGCCGTGAGTACGCTGGCTGCAGATTTCGATCAGCACACCGACAGGACGCCGCCCGGCCAGTCGCATCAGGTCGACGGTTGCTTCCGTATGCCCTGCTCGCCGCAGAACTCCGCCGTCCATCGCCTTCAGCGGAGACACATGTCCCGGCTGAACGAATTCGTCCGGGTAGCTGGCTGCATTCGCCAGCTCGCGAATGGTTTTGGCGCGATTATCGGCGCTGACTCCGGTTCCCGCGTGAAGGTGGTCAACGGCCATCAGAAACGCGGTCTTGTTCGGCGCAGTGTTTCTGGCGTCATCAACGACGGGATTCAGTTTCAGCCGCGCGGCTTCTTCGGCTGCCATCGGCACGCACAAGGTCCCACGGCCGATCTTCAGCATGAAGTCCACCTGATCGGCGGTAATCGATTCGGCCGCGCAGATGAAGTCTCCTTCGTTCTCACGGTCTTCGTCATCAACGACGATGATCATGTGCCCGTGTTTCAACGCACTGATCGCGTTATCGATGGATTCAAGAGGCACAGACGGTTCTTTCGTGGTTGCGTTGTGGAGCGTGTGGTTGTGGAGCGTGTGGTCGTGGAGCGTGTGGTTGTGGAGCTTGTGGTTGTGGAGCTTGTGGTTGTGACGCACGGGAAAGTTGGACTCGCACGGCCTGCCGAAACGGATTGTCGCGAGTTCCGGCACCGAGCGGCAGCCAGCCAGCCTGAGCTTCCGCTGACGGTTTTGAAGCTACAGTGAATCGCGCAGCCGGTGGAATGTCTACTCTGACTGCATGCGTTTGAGCATTCGGAGCAGGGCTTCTTCCAGCACGGCATCGTCGTCGAACAGCCCCGCGTCGATGGCTCCTTTGATGCTGGCCAGCCTGCGTTCCCGGTCGACTTCCGCGACGTCACTGTCATGCGGCTCACCGCGTTCCGACTGTCGCCCGTCGTCATCATCTGCCGGGATTCTGTTGATTGATGACGACACGCGATACCTCAACAAGCCCGCGTTGTAACAGATTTTCGGCCCGCGACGGGAAAACCGGGAAGAGCGATTCAGTCTCGCATCGTACGCTCGACCGGCAACGCGGTCCACGAATGCCCGCCGGCCGTCAATCAATCGATGGAATCACCAGCGGACCGGGATTCAGCGGTGCTTCGGCAGGCGCGGCCTGAGATTCGACCGCTGCGGCCCCGGATTCTCCACCGCCGAACAACGACAGTTGGCCGAGGGGAATCTGAAATCGCTCCGGCTTCTGCTGAACGCGACTGTTGATCCGGCCGGCCAGCTTTGGCCCTTCCCTGCGAAGTCTGCGGTCCAGCACCGACTGGATGGCCCGCGCGAATTCGCGCACCGCGGCACCTTTCATGTGGCTCACTCGCTGCAGCCGGAATCCGTCCAGCCGCACCGAGGCGGATTCCACGTGAGGCAGGAAACGCAGCGACGTGCCATCGGCAGTCGTCACAATTTCGTTCCTGACAGAAAAAACCGCGTCGACGGACAGATCTGCCAGCGCGTCGCCGCTGACACTGTAAAGTCTGACGCCGTAGTTCCACTGCTGCTGTCGGCCGGTAACCTTCACGCGAGTCGACGCGGTGACCCGAAACCGGCGGATTCCCCGATCGTCGGTCGGCAGCACAAGAACTCGCAGCGTCAGGAATTGCTCCGGATCCACCAGTGACACGATCGCACGCTGCCAGATGCCGTGATTGACATTCTTCCAGCGGCGGCTGGTGTCGAACCGTAATCCATCGAGATCGAC
>CAZHET010000176.1:0-11659 GCA_964531585.1 uncultured Planctomycetaceae bacterium
TCCCGCGCAACTGTCCGTCATTCCCGCGCAGGCGGGAATCCAGTGCGCGCTCTGGATTCCCGCCTGCGCGGGAATGACGGCGGCAAGAAAACCGCAACGGGCGGCGCGTCCAGCGCCGCCGAAGGCGCGACCCGATGGGCTCGCGGTGAAACAAAGGACGTGCCGAGTTTTGCCAGGAACCTGGCGCTATTTGACCTGGCGCTATTTGACCAGCGCTATTTGACCTGGCGCTATTTGACCAGCGACGTAGTCTTCAGCACACACGGAGGCAGGGATGCATCTCCAGCCCGGGACGACGGCAGCCGTTGTCATCATCACACTGTTGGTTTGCCCCGGCCTTGTCGCGGCTGAGCCTCAGGATCGTCCGGCCACGACGATTGCCGTGACGTCCAGCGACCCGACACCGGTGCCATTCTTTTCCGGGCCCGTGCCGCGAAGTTCAGAGATCGCCGCAGACGCACGACTCAATGATGTCTGTGCGGTGGGCAGCCAGATCCGAGCCGTGGGAGAACGCGGTGTCATCGTGACATCGTCGGATACCGGGGCCACGTGGACGACTCGCATGCTGCCGTTCGAATGCAGCCTGCAAAGTGTCTGCTTTCTGACGAATCAGGTCGGCTATGTGGCCGGTTCCCGTTTCGATCCGTTCACCCGCGAAGCTCGCGGTGTTCTCCTGACGACTCGCGACGGTGGCGAAACGTGGCTCGCAGTGGATGAACCGCCTGCCAGGCGAGATCCGTCGGCCGGAGTACTGACCGGAGTCATCCGGGGTTACGAACTACCGGGCCTGCGTTTTGTCAAATTCTTTGATCTCGACCGGGGCGTTGTGCTGACCTGCCTGGCCGATCCGCAGCGGGCGGTGCTGCAGACCAGCGATGGAGGCCGCACGTGGACACCGATCCTGCCGTCCGCCAGCGACGAACCGTCCGACTGGAATTACGCATCCTTTTCGAGTCCGGACGACGGCCTGGTTGTCGGGGCCTCGCTGGCGTACGGCGCGGTTGTCGGCAGCCAGTTGGTCGGGCTCGGTCAGTCATCGGCGACGCTGCGGCGAATCCGCGCGGCCTCTGTGAACGAGAATGGCCGGGGATGGATTGCCGGCGACGGTGGATTCCTCCTGCACAGCGACAACGGCGGAATCTCATGGCGACTGCCGGCGACGCCTCTGCCGCAGCAGCTGACGGATGTCTTCGACTTCGCCGCTGCGGCGCAGCAGGGCTCGACCGTTTGCATCGCGGGCAGTCCGGGCAGCGCGATCATTCACAGCGATGACGATGGACTCTCGTGGTCGCTGGCCGCGACTGGTTCGCCGGGTCCGGTGCGTCGCCTGATTTTCGTCGCACCGTCGGTGGCGATTGCCGTCGGTGAACTTGGCACGATCCTGAAGTCTGCTGACGGAGGAAGAACGTGGTCGACGGTTCGCAGCGCAGGTTTGCGCTGCGCTGTGTTGAGCCTTGTGACAGAACCGCAAGACGTGTCGCTGCTGATGCTGTCCGCAGTGTCCGGCAACGATGGGTTTCGCAGCGTCGTTCTTCAGCCGTCGGTCGAACGCATCGCCGGACGTGTCCGGCAAACAGCGACGGACGAACGATTCGTCGCGGCCGTGTCGCAGGCGGGTGGCAATGTCGCCGACAGTGACTGGATATTCCCGAGGACGGCTCCGCAGCATCACCTTGTGAAATCTCAGCTCGTGGAAAGCTGGAACCGGCAGACGGACGGGCGACTGGGCGAACTTCTGCCGCTGAGACTCGCGCGCGCCATTCGCACCTTTCGGCCGGACGTCATCACGATCGAACGTTCGTCGGAAGAAGATCGAGTCGCGGAGATCTGGGCAGATGCGATCGAGGTCGCTCGCCGCATCGCCGACGGCAGCGATGTACGCGCTGCTGCGCTGGATGCCGCGATGCTCGAACCGTGGCACGCGTCGCGCGTCCTGCTGCGAACGACCGGAGACGAACGGTCCGCGCTGACGTTTGCTGCCGACGATCTGCTAAGCGAACTTGGCACCACGCCGGCACTCGTTGCCGATGCCGGTCAGCGGTGGCTGGGTGAGAACAAAGCTGCAGGAGCGGACGGCCATGCCGCGTATCGCGTGTACGACACGACTCGGGCCGCCGCCACTCCGGCAACGATGTTCAGCAAACTGCCGCAACAGCCAGGTTCCGCATCGCGCCGAGCGACCGCGCTGTCCGCGGGTGACACAGGCGAACTGCAGCGTGTGCTGCAGAAGTTTCGCGTGACTCAGGCGGCACTGACGGGCCACGTTCAGCACCTGAATTCCGACGTCAGCCTGACCGCTCACGTGCGCCAGTTGGGAACGGGGCTGCCCGCGACGCTCGCACTGCAGCAACTTTCGCACCTGGTCGATCTGCACTTCCGCAACGAGAACACCGACGGCCTGATCGCGGTGCTGCAGGAAATCATCCGCCGGTTTCCGGAATCCAGCGACGCGGTCGACGCCGCACGGATGCTGTTCATGATTTACTCTTCGGACGAAATCCGTCTGCTGCGCAATCGAGCCGGCAGCGATGCGGGTTCCGGCTCATCAGGTTCCGGTGCCGCGAGCGAGCAGGCGGCGGTCCCGCCCTCGGCGATTGAGCAGGCAGCGGCGCGCATTCCGGGCCTTGTTCACGCACCGGAAATTCGCCAGGCAACGGGAGTCTCCCTGACCAATCCCCAGGACACGGATCGCGCGGCGGTGAGCGACCGCTGGAATAAAAACGCAGCGAAGGCTCTGGAAATTGCTCGCCGGATCGAAGTACCGGCCTCGGAAGAAGCTCGGCTGCTGCTAAGGGAAGCTGCCAACCTGAACCGCCAGCGCCTGTTTGGTGAGCACAACACCGTGCTGTCTCGGGCGGCGGCTCTGGACGGGCCGTTCGCCGTTTTCGCGCGAGCCGAACTGCAGGCCGTTCATGGTGCTGCAACCACGCCGATTCCCGTCGTCAACCTTCCCGAAAGTTCCGAACGGCCGTTTCTGGATGGCATCCTGAATGACGCGTGCTGGCAGGCAGCAAAGGAAATTCGCCTGCGTTCCGTTGAAGGCCGCGCCAGCGGTCCGGAGTCGGACAGTCTGCTGATGATCGCGTGGGATCGTGAGTTCCTGTACGTCGCCGGGCGGTTGGAACGCGTACTTCCGCCGAATGCAATTGGATCACGACTGCCGGATCGTCGCCACGATGCGGATCACGGAACTCGTGATCGCATCGAACTTGCCATCGATACCGATCGCGATTATTCAACGGCGTTTCGATTTTCCATCGATGAAACCGGACAGACCAGCGAACGGTGCTGGATCGCCGGGCGGTGGAATCCGGAGTGGTTCGTCGCCATCGATTCCGACGCCGACGTATGGCGGTTTGAAGCGGCGATTCCGGCCTCGGAACTGACCGACACGCCGCTTGCCGCAGGGACTTTGTGGGCCGTTCAACTTGACCGCATTATTCCGGGGCACCTGCGCTATGCATTGCTTCCCGATGAACATCCCGACGATTCGAGCCGTGCGGTCAACGGAACGGAGGGCTTCGGACTGATCCGCTGCATCCGAAATCGTCCGTAGTTCGTCTGTGGCACGGTGCCGGTGTGGCAGCGTGCCGGTGTGGCAGCGTTCCGGTGTGGCAGCGTGCCGGTGTGGCAGCGTTCCGGTGTGGCAGCGTTCCGGTGTGGCAGCGTTTGCTGTGAGATCCCGTTCCGCACGCGAGGCCTTGTGCTTTGTCAGACGTTAAATCCAGAGTTGTTCGTCATTCCCGCGCATGCGGGAATCCAGAGCGTCGTAACGGAGCACTGGTGTTCCGCATTCACATTCTGAAATGGCAACTGTTATGCAATGGGTAGATCGCGGGAAGCTGGCCACGGAACTGCTGGCCGGCACATTTCTGAATCTCGGTTCGCCGACTGCCGTTGAGATCGCGGCCGACACCGGCTTCGACTGGCTGCTGATCGATCTGGAACACGGCTCGGGCTCGTCGGCGGATCTGCGAAACATGCTGCTGGCGTGTCGAGGTTCTCACGCAGCGCCGATTGTACGAATTCGTTCCGTCGATCCTGACATGGTCAAGTTTGTCATGGACAGCGGAGCCGCGGGGATCATGTTTCCTTTCGTCAGCAGCGCGGCAGAAGCTCGCGCGGCGGCAAACTGCATGACGTATCCGCCACGGGGCAATCGAGGCGTCGCGGGGGCGATTCGAGCAACCGATTTTGGCCGCAACTGGAAAACGTACTTTCAGGAAGCCAACGACCGCCGCCTTGTCGTTGTGCAGATCGAAACTGCAGAGGCCGTCGCGGCCGCGGACGAGATCGCGGCGATTGACGGTGTCGATGTGCTGTTCGTCGGACCGCTGGATCTGTCTGTGAACCTGGGCTGTCCGGGAGACTTCACGCCACCGCACTTTGTCGACGCTCTGCGACGCGTCGTGACGGCCTGTGAGACGCACGGCAAGACCGCGGGAATTCTGTCCCGACCGGAATTCGTCGAACAGCATCGGGCACTCGGCCTGCGTTTCATGGCACTGGGTTCTGACACAGGAGCTGTCGTCGGCGGCATGCAGGACACGCTGACTCGGTTGCGTGGCGGCAACGCGTGACGCTGCCCCTCCGGAAATTCCGTAAACCTTCCGTTTTTCGCGATACCTCGGACGTACTCCCTGGTTGAAGCCGACAATGCCGATTCCACGCGTATCCGAACAACGGGCAGCATTTCCATGCGAATCTCCATTATCTGGACCAGTATTCTGAGCTGCACCGGGATTCTGTGCTGTGCCGCGTCCGCGATTGCGGCGCCCCCCCCCACCACGGATTCCGTCGCTGCGAAGGTCGATCGCCTGGTCTGGCAGGCAGAAGGTGCGACTCCCCCGGCTCCCGTCGACGACGCGACATTCCTGCGACGGATTTCGTTTGACATCGCTGGCCGCCCGGCGTCTCCGCCGCAGATCGCCTGGTTCGAAGACGACGATTCTGCCGACAAACGTGCAGACGCCGTCGCTCGGTTGCTCGCTGCAGACTACTACGGGGAGAACTGGAGCCGCTACTGGAAGGACGCAATTCTGCTGCGTGCGACGAATGAACGCGCCGGAATCGTACGACCACTGTTCGAGACATGGATGGCGGACAGTCTGGCTCAGGGACGCGGCTGGGATGCAATTGCCACCGATCTGCTGACCGCCACCGGCAGTATTTCAGACGACGGAGCGACCGCGCTGATGTTCGCTCACGAAGGGCAGGCCGAGGAAATTGCCGCCGAGGCGTCGCGTCTGTTTCTGGGTGTGCAGATTCAGTGTGCCAACTGCCACGATCATCCCTGGGATCGCTGGAAACGCGAACAGTTTCACGAACTCGCCGCATTCTTCCCGCGCGTGAGTGTCCGGCGAGATCCGGACAGCGACCGTCGCATCGACTTCATCGTGACATCCTTCGACCGCGATCCGCGGCAGAACCGAGGTCTCAATCGCGCGCTGCTGATCCGAATCGATCGCAACCGCGATAACGTCATTGCAGAAGCCGAAGCCAAAGGAACGCGGCTGGAACGACTCTTCAACGACCGCATCAGAACCGTCATCGACAAGGACGGCAACGGTGAACTGTCGATTCAGGAAATTCTGACGGCCGAGCTGCCGAATGCGAATCGCCCAGGCCGCGGTGCGACTGAACATTTCATGGCCGACCTGGCCGACCCGGCGTCTCAGGGAACTCGCATCGACCCGGCATTTTTTCTGAACGGTCAGTCGCTTCCCGCAGGTCAGGCGGATCAGGAACGCCGACAGGCTGCGGCGGACCTTATCACGGCACCGGACAACATCTGGTTCGCCCGGGCAATCGTCAACCGCATGTGGTCCGAGATGACGGGCACGGCGTTCTACTCACCCGTCGATGACATCGGACCGGACCGAACCGCAGTGCATGAAGACGCGCTGGCGGTTCTGTGCGATGGCTTCGTCGCGAACGGGCACGACCTGAAGTGGTTAATTCGCACGATCGCCGCCACGCAGATCTATCAGCGGCCCATGAACACAGAAGCTGAGGGCTTCCTGCGTTGCGAACCAACACGTCTGCGGGCCGATCAGCTCTACGATGCCGTGTGCCAGGCACTGGGAACAACGCGTTTGGAACTGCAGTACACCGGCGGCCGACGGGCCGCGTATGGCGGTCAGGACGTCGATCGCGGCCGCCTGCAGTTCGCGACGACATTCGGCTTCGATCCGTCTACGCCTCAGGCAGACCTGACCGGCGGCATCCCGGAGACTCTGTTTCTGATGAATTCGCGGGAACTGAGGCCGCTGATGAGTGCCGGTTCCACTGGCAGTATGGTTCGCCGAATTCTGACCGAAGCTGCCGACGACCGCGCTGCGGTGCAACAGGTCTACCTGAGAATTCTTGGCCGCCGTCCGTCAGACGCTGAAGTCAACATCTGCCTGACCTACGTTAGCGATGTCGGCAACCGGGATCAGGCATTCGAAGATCTGTTCTGGTCGCTGCTCAACAGTAGCGAATTCTTATGTAAGCGGTGACGTCAAAGGTACGTGCTGGTCGGGGTTGAGCGGAATCGTGCATCCGATTTTTTGCAGGCTTCGGCCGCGCGACCTGCTCAACCCCAGCCAGCACGCACCTGGACCACGTGACGGTATCAGGATCATATCAATGTCCACACATATCCTCGACAACGTGACGGTCGCCCGCAAGGGATTTTCTCGTCGGCGGTTTCTGCACACAGTGAGCGCCAGTGCAGCCGCGGCCGGAACTCTGGGTTTTCGCGACGTCATGGCGGTGGCCGCAGAAGGCCTGCGGCGTCAGGGACGGTCAATGATTCTGCTGTGGATGCAGGGCGGTCCCAGTCAGTTCGAAACATTCGATCCGAAGCCTGGCACCGACAACGGCGGGCCTACGAAGGCGATCGAAACCAGTGTCCCGGGAATTCACATCGCCGAAAACTTCCCCGGCGTTGCGAGGCTGATGGACGACGTTGCTGTGATTCGTTCCATGACGAACAAAGAAGGCAGCCATCCGAGAGCCACCTATCAGTTGCACACGGGCTACATTCCGTCAGGCAGCGTGAAGCATCCCTCATTTGGTTCCTGCATCGCACAGCAGATTTCCGCCCCGGACTGCGAACTTCCGTCGTTCGTATCTGTGGGCAGCAATACTCAGGGAGCCGGCTTTCTGGGGATGGAATTCGAACCGTTTACCGTCCGCCAGCCGGGTCGGCTTCCGGAAAATGTTGCGCTGCCCACATCAGTCGATCGGTTCCAGCGACGTACCGGCCTGCTGACAAAGCTGGAGAACGAGTTCGCCAATGCCGGGGCCGAGCAACTGGTGCAGAATCACCAGCAGCTCTACAGAACGACGTCGGACCTCGTGCTGACTCCGGAGATCTCGGCGTTTGATACTCAGGAAGAACCGCAGCAACTGCGGGACCGATACGGCGAGAACAGTTTCGGTCAGGGTTGCCTGCTGGCTCGCCGACTGGTGGAACGTGGAGTCACGTTCGTCGAAGTCCGGTCCGGCGGCTGGGATACTCACCTGGACAACTTCCAGCGAGTCGCCACCAATGCGGCGCAGGTCGATCCGGGGATGTCCACGCTGATTTCCGACCTGAAAGATCGTGGCATGCTGGATTCAACGCTCGTGGTCTGGATGGGTGAGTTCGGCCGCACTCCGAAAATCAACCCGCGTACCGGTCGCGATCATTATCCGCGAGTCTTCAACATGGCGATGGCTGGCTGCGGCATTCAGGGCGGACAGGTTTACGGCGCATCGACCGCGGACGGATCAGCGGTGGATCATTCGCCCGTGACTGTCGCCGATCTGTTTCAGACGATCTGCAAAGCTCTGCACGTGGATGCCGCTCACGAAAATCTCAGCCCGCTGGGCCGGCCGATGAAGATCGTCGACGGCGGCGAAGCTGTCTCCGCCCTGCTGTAGTGCTGCGTCTGTCATGAACTGATGGGTCGCACACGTGCGCCAAACGCGCGCCAAACGCGTGGGCGAAGCTCCTGCCGAGCCACGTGTGCCAAAGAATTCCTGACGCGGCAGCGGCTTGGCGGGAGCCTCGCACGCCCCAATTCGAGTTTGCACACGCCTGCCAGCAAATCCCGATGGGCGGAGCAGCAGAACAGACCGAACGTCACTCGCCCGCCGGGCGCTGCGGAGCATCTGCCGAGTGATTCGCGCCTGTCACCATTCCCCGCTATACGCATGTCGCCCGTTGCGAGCGTGCGCCGGTGAGTTCTTTTCAGTCGCCCCAGAAAAAAGACCTGGCTTGCGCAAACTTCCTCTTTCGGCCGTGAGTGTTTTTCCTCTAGCATCCGCGCGCTGCCTGAAAAGCAACTTGAGTCGGCGGCATTGCTGACAGAAATCTGGTTCTTCGGGGGAAGGAAATTCCGATGATCGTCGAATGGCTGCACACACTGCGTCGGGAACTGATGGATCGTCAATGTTCGAGACGGCGCCGCAGCGCTTCCGTCGGCCGTGGTCCGGCCGGACAGCAAGGCAACGTTACAGCGGAAGTTCTGGAACACCGCCTGCTGCTGGCGGGCGTACTGGGTGACGTCACTTCTGCGACGAAAATCAGCAGCACCTCCGGCGGGTTCACCGCGACTCTGGATACCGGTGATTTTCTGGGGGGGGCCGTCACGAAAGTCGGTGATATTGACGGCGACGGGATCGACGACATGGCCGTCGGTGCGTACCTGGACGACGACGTTCCAACGAACAGCGGTGCCGTCTACGTGCTGTTCATGAATTCTGATGGAACGGTCAAAGCCAATCAGAAAATCAGCGGTACGGCTGGCGGGTTCGCAGGCGGACTTCAGAATGCAGACCGTTTCGGCTGGTCACTGACAGGCCTTGGCGATCTGGATGGTGACGGCATCCCCGACCTGGCCGTCGGTGCCCCCGGTGACGACGATGGCGGATCGAATCGCGGTGCGGTCTATGTGCTGCTGTTGAACGCCGACGGCACGGTCAAGAGTCATCAAACCATCAGCACGACCGCGGGTGGTTTCACGGGCACTGTCGAGAACTTCGACGAGTTCGGCAGTTCCGTCACGAACCTCGGCGACCTTGACGGAGACGGAATCACCGATCTTGCAATTGGTGCTCGACTGGACGACGACGGCGGGCCGAACCGGGGTGCCGTCTATGTGGTGCTGCTGAACGCCGATGGTACCGTGAAGTCCCAGCAGAAGATCAGCGACACATCCGGTGGTCTGAGTGCGGCCCTCGGCGATCAGGACTTCTTTGGCAATTCGCTGGGAAGCCCGGGCGATCTGGATGGTGACGGAGTGGCGGACCTGGTAGTCGGAGCATACAACGACGACGACGGCGGAACCAACCGCGGGGCAGCCTACGTGCTGTTTCTGAACGCCAACGGGACCGTCAAGAGCGAACAGAAGATCAGCAGCACCGACGGCGGCTTCACGGGCAGCCTGGACGACGACGATCAGTTTGGCAGTTCGATCACAGGTGTGTCCGATATTAACGGCGACGGAGTTCGTGACCTGGTTATCGGGGCTCGCAATGACGACGACGGCGGCACGAATCGTGGTGCGGTGTACGTTGTCTTCATGAATTCCAACGGAACCGTAAAGGGTCTGCACAAGATCAGCGACACAGCAGGCAGCCTGACGCCTGCACTGGATGATTCCGATTTCTTCGGGCAGTCAGTGGCCGAAATCGGCGACATCAACGGTGACGGACTCAACGACCTGGCAGTCGGAGCCTTTGGCGACGACGACGGCGGCACGAACCGCGGTGCCGTTTACATTCTGAGTCTGAACGCAATCGCTCCGGCCGGAGTCGTCGGTGAAACCTGGCGCATCAGCGACACCAGCGGAAACCTTTCAGCAACACTAAGCGATGGCGATCAGTTCGGTTCCGCCGTGACAAATCTCGGTGACCTGGACGGAGATGGAGTCGCCGATCTGGTGGTTGGAGCAATCGGCGATTCCGACGGCGGACCGGGCCGGGGTGCCGCGTATGTCCTGTTCATGAACGCAGACGGCACGGTGAAGTCGGAACAGAAGATCAGCGACACCGCGGGTTCCTTCGGCGGAATTCTGGACGATGGCGATCAGTTCGGTCGCGCGCTGGCGAACGCCGGTGATCTCGATAACGACGGTATCACTGATCTGGTTGTCGGCGTGCCGGGTGACGACGACGGCGGAACGAATCGCGGCGCGATTTACACGCTGTTCATGAACGCCAACGGCACGGTGAAGTCGTTCCAGAAAGCCAGCGACCTGGACGGCAGCTTCACAGCGGTCCTGGACGATTCGGATTCCTTCGGCAGTTCGGTCACCGGCATGGGTGACCTGGACGGTGACGGCGTTGAGGATCTGGCGGTCGGCGCGCGGCTGGACGACGATGGCGGCACCAACCGCGGAGCTGCCTACATTCTGTTTATGAACTCGGACGGAACGGTGAAGGCTCACCAGAAAATCAGCGACACGACGGGCGGCTTTACTCCGTCGCTCAGCAACGGCGATTCGTTCGGGAACTCGATGGCGAACATTGGCGATCTTGACGGCGACGGAATCGCCGACCTGGCTGTCGGCGCATACACCAGCGACGACGGCGGCTCGGATCGCGGCGCGGTTTATATCCTGTTCATGAATGCAGACGGAACAGTCAAAGGTCAGCAGAAGATCAGCAACACCGACGGAAACTTCACCGGTGTCCTGAACGACAACGATGAGTTCGGCAGCGCGATCACGAACCTCGGAGATCTTGACAACGACGGAATCAACGACATTGCGGTCGGAGCACGCGGTGACGACGACGGCGGTCCGAATCGTGGAGCCACGTGGGTTCTGCTGATGAACGCGGACGGGACCGTCAAAGCGCACCAGAAGATCAGCGATACGCAGGGCAACCTCGGCACATCGTTGAGTAACGGGGATCTGTTCGGAAGTGCGCTGACGAATCTGGGTGACCTGAACGGCGACGGTCTGGCCGAACTGGGTGCCGGAATGCCGGGCGGTGATGACGGCGGAACGGACCGCGGCACGGTGCTCGTTCTGACGATGGAAGGGATCGCTCCGCTGCGAGTCACCAGCGTCAAAGTCTCCTCCACCACATGGAGTGCCGATTTTAAAGATGCGGCGGACGGCCGTCCCGTTGGATCCGGTGAGGGGACAGGCTATTCGATTCCTACCGGCTCCGGCGACCAGTTGCTGGCGCTGCCGTGGAGCCGAATCGATCAGCTAATCGTCACGCTGGCCGATGAGATCGATGAATCAACCGTCGTCGCCAACAGCAACGTCATTCTGCACAGCACGCTGGCCGGTCCGGGAATTAGTTCCGTCGATGTCGACGGCAAGCAACTGACGATCAGTCTGTCCGGAGTGCTGACGACGAATGCGTTTCGTCTGGAAGTGCAGGACACAGTGCTGAGCGTCGCCGGACTCGCTCTGGACGGTGATTTCGTAAACGGTGTGTCGTCGCTGAGTTCCGGCGGACCGGCTCCGGTTGGTGATCCACTGAACGATTTCAATTTCAACCTTGTCGTGAATCCCGGAGACACGGATCAGTCCGGCATCGTGAACATCAGTGATGCGGTACCCATCTTTTCTAACTTTTTCGCGCAGGTGGGTGATCCCGGGTACTCGATCTTCCTGGATACGACCGGCGACGCCATTCTGAACATTTCTGACGCAGTGGTCGTGTTCAG
>CAZHET010000177.1:0-11608 GCA_964531585.1 uncultured Planctomycetaceae bacterium
CATCGGCGGTGTCGTCGGCACCACCGCGAACACGACTGCAGCAGCGAGCCTTGATGACTCCACGGCGACCTACAAGAGCGAACGAAACTCCACGGACTACGACAACGCGTCGATCAACGAAACGGTGCGGGATATTCCCGGCAGGATCAACCGACTGACCATCGCGGCCATCGTCGATCTGACTCCCGCCGAGCCGGTTGAGGGTCAGCCGGCGGCACCTGCAATTCAGCCGCAGCAGGTCGAGAATATCATCAAGCAGGCCGTCGGTTACGATGTCAGCCGCGGCGACGAAGTACAGGTCGTCAATGCACCGCTGGAATCGCCGGTGCTGACAGAAGACGTTCCGACTTTGATCACGATGTGGGAGCAGTATCAGCCGCTGGTGCAGTCCGTTCTCGTCGGCCTGGCCGCGTTCGTGGCGTTTGTCATGGGACTGCTGCTGCTGAAGAAAATCAAGCCGGTTGTCGTCACGCCAACGTCAGAACAAACAATGTCGCTGGAAGAACTGCAACGACTGGCGGAACTGTCGAGTCAGGCGCGCAAAAACCCTGAAGTGGCTGCACAAATTCTCAGTACATGGCTCGGTGCGACAGACGATGACACGACGGAAGGAACCAACTCAAAAACTGCAACAACGCGACGCGCGGCGTAACGGGCGATTCATGAACTTTGATCTCACATGATGACCGAACAACAACAAGCTGCCGAACTGCTGAAACTGCTGGGCGATGAAACCGCCGAAGCCGTCCTGGCTCACCTGCGCCCGGAGCAGGCAGATACTCTGCGAGGTCTGCTGGACAAGTCGGCGAACTCCCGGCTCCGGCCATCAAAGAAAACGGAACTGCTGGACAATTTCGAACGCTTCTTTCAATTCGCTCTGAAGACGTCGCCGCGCGGACCGCGACTGTTTCAGGATGACTCCGACGACTCCGCCTCGCAAGACAAGCCGCGGCCGAAGCTGACCGGTGATCCGCTGGTGGATCTGGGTACGCTAAGTGTTCATCAGATCGCGCAGGCTTTGGAAACCGAACAGCCGCGAACGGTGGCGATCCTTGTCAGCAAGCTGGCACCGCAGCTATCGGCCGAGATTCTGGGTCTGCTGCTGACCGATCAGCGAAATGCCGTAGCCAGAGAACTCGCCAAAGAACTGGAGGCTCCCAAGCTGCTGGCCGAACGTATTGCACGAGCCACGTACCAGCGCGGCGCGACTCTGCCGGCTGACCCGCCGGATCGGCGGGACCGCGTGGACAGGCTGGGCGAAGTGATGCGAGCGGTGCCCAAGAAAGTTCGCCGAGACATGATGACCGCCATCGAAGAAGAAGATGAAGAACTTAGTCAGGCTCTGCTGAAGAAAATGTACCGCTTTGACGATTTGGCGAATCTGGAGGGCCGCATGGTTCAGCAGGTCCTGGGCGAAATTGACGGCACAACGCTGACGACGGCACTGTTTCAGGCGGACGAAGCCGTCATGGATGCAATTCTGGGCAACCTGTCGCGACGAGCACGCCAGACCATTGAAGAAGAACTTCAGTTTCAGACTCACGTCCCGGAAGCACGAGTCACCGCCGCACGCGAAGCCGTTGCGGCAGTCATCGCGAAAGTGGATTCAGCAGGAGAAGGTTAGTTCCAGCCTGCCGCAGGAATTCGACAAATTAGACAACCATGTCCACGACAATCACATTTCGACGCTCACCGACTGCGGTGCTGCTGCCTTCCGGAAGTTCAGCCATTGAGTTGCCGCCGGCTGCGTCATCAGCCGCCGCAGAACGCAATGTCGTCGCCGAGCAGGCTCGTCAACTCAATGAACTGCGCGAACTGCTGGGCCATCTCGAAGCCACAATCAGCGACCTGCAGCAACAACAGCGAAACTCGCTGCAGGAAATGCAGCAGGCTGCCGTGGAACTTGCCATCGGGGCTGCGTCATGGCTGGTGTCGGCCGCCATCGATCGCAATCACTTCGCGGTGGATGAACTGATTTCTCAGGCCGTTCGGGCACTCGGACCAGAAGAACAGATTCGAATTCACCTGCATCCCGCCGATCGAAAACTGCTGACCACCCTGCTGGAAAACGGGAAGGCCGCGGACTTTGGAAATGGCGTCCGAATCATCGAGAACGCCGAACTGAAGCGAGGAACATGCCGCGCAGAATCTCCTGCACTGACGATCGTGAGTGACTGGGAAACGCGACTGGACGACATTCGCACAACATGGATGGAGAGTTTGAATGAAGCTCAGGTTGAACGTCGAGCAGATGACCCGGATGGCCGGGGCTTCCGCCGCTTTCCGGACCGTCGGGAAACTGCGTAGCGCGCAAGGGCTGCTGCGAGCGTCTCTGCCGGCTTCGGTGGGCGAGGCGTGCAGCGTGACTTTGCCCGCAGGCAATTCTCTGACGGCCGAGGTGGTTGGCTTCGACGAACATGAATCACAACTGATGTGCTTCGACAGCACTCAGGGACTGCACCCCGGTCTGGAGGTCGTGGCGCTGGGACGCAAGCGCGCGGTGCCGGTGGGCAGTCCGCTGCTGGGCCGCGTTGTCGACGGCATCGGACGACCGATCGACGGCCACGGCCCCGTGCGCTGCACGCGCAGCAGGCCGGAAACCGCCAGCGTTCCGCAGGCCATGCAGCGCAGTCGCATTACGCAACCTCTGCAAACCGGTCAGCGCGTGATTGACGGTCTGCTGACAATCGGTCGGGGCCAGCGCGTCGGCCTGTTCGCGGGCAGCGGTGTCGGCAAAAGCACACTGCTTGGCGAAATCGCCAAGGGAGCCCGGTCGGACGTCAACGTGATCGCTCTGGTCGGTGAGCGAGGACGCGAAGTGCGACCATTCATCGAAGACTGCCTGGGACCAGACGGTCGGCGGCGGTCCGTTGTTGTCGTGGCCACGTCTGATCAGACACCGCTGATGCGAATCAAGTCTGTTCTGACCGCAGTCACGATCGCCGAAGACTTCCGGGATCAGGGAGCCGACGTCCTGTTCTTCCTCGACAGTCTGACACGTCTGGCAATGGCACAGCGCGAGCTGGGGCTGCTGCTCGGTGAACCACCGGGAAGTCGCGGATATCCGCCGTCAGTGCAGTCGCTGCTGGCTTCGGTGCTGGAACGGCTCGGAGCCGGCCAGACTGGCACCATCACCGGCCTGATCACGGTGCTGGTCGAAGGCGATGATCTGGACGAACCCATCACCGACGCCGCGCGGTCCATTCTGGACGGACACATTGTGCTCAGTCGGGAACTGGCCGCTCAGGGGCACTTTCCCGCCGTGGAAGTTCTGGGCAGCATCAGTCGCCTGTTCAGCGAAATCACATCAAAGGAACATCAAAGCCACGCCAGCCACGTTCGCAGCGTTCTGGCAACCTATTCCAGGATGGAAGATCTGATTCAGATCGGAGCCTACAAACAGGGAACGTCACCGGACGTTGACCGCGCCATTCGTCTGATGCCGGCGATCAAACGATTCCTGCAGCAGACTGTCAACGAAAACACACTGTGGACCGAGACACTGTCACAACTTACGTCACTCGGCAACGCCTGGTCGGGCCAGCAACCCGTCGGTTGACTGTCTGTACGATGGCCCGCACAGGCCGTCGAAGTCACCCTGGAAGACCTATGAAACGTTTTACCTCACGCATGGATGCACTTCGTCGAGTGCGGCAGCAGGCCGAACAACTGGCGAAGACGACTGCTGCGCAACACCAGGCCCGGAAGGCCGCCGCCGATCGGGAGGTGACCAGAATGCAGCAGCACGTGCTGAACGTTCAGTCGCATGTCGGCATCGTTCTCGGCAGCGGCATTTCCGGATCACTGCTGCAAACTTTGCTGGCCCGGGCTGCGCACAGCCGGCAACAGCTTGCGACCGCCGAGTCGGCACAAGTCGATGCGGATCGAAGTCTGCAGCAGGCAATCATGGAATATGGTTCGGCCCGCTCGGAACGCCAGATCATTGACAAATTCGTCATTCACCAGCAAGCGGAACACCGCCGCCAGCAACAAATTGCTCAGGACCACACCGCCAGTGAACTCGCTTCACAGAGATTCCATCGCACCAACAAAGGGCTGACAGATACGCAGGCACAGGCGCAGGAGGCGCAGTCATGAAGAAGATGGTGGGACTACTGCTCTACGGACTCGCGATCTTCGGGGTCGCTGCGGGCGGAGCATGGATGCTGAAATCCCGACAGGTCGCCAACGCTCCCGAACAAGTCACCAGCAACGCCCCCGATCCCGATGACGTCGCTGCGTTGTTTCCTCAGCCCGATCCGCTGCTTCAGCCCGAAGTCGACCCGAAGGATGACATGCTGCCGGTCGCCGTACGCCCGGAGGCAATGAGCGTCGAGGAGATCGTCCGCTACGGACTGGGACTGAAAAACCGCGAAGCATCAATCGGCAAGCGGGAAGACGCTCTGCAGCGAGCCGAAATGCAGCATCGACTTGTGCTGGCAGACATTGAAGGCGAACAGAAGCAAATTGAAGGCTTGCTGGCTCAGGCTCGCGATCAGAAGAACGCTGCCGAGCAACTTCTGCAGCAGGCCGCCGACGAACGAAAACGGCTTGAAGCCGAACGCACTCAGGCGGAACAGAAACAGGACGCATCGACGGGGCCCGCCGCTGTCCGCGACGCGGATCTGCAGGCCAACATCAAAGCCATGACCGAAATCGTGCAGGGAATGGCCCCCGATAGTGCCGGTGGAATCTTGAAAGAGTGGGCCAACAACGGAAAGACAGATCGCGCAGTGCAGGTTCTGTTCAACCTTGAGGAACGGAAAGCGGCAGCAATTCTCGATGCCGTCAAGGATGAACAGCTCGTTGGCGAGCTGCTGGAAAAATTCACGGAACTGCAACGGCCGGCCAAAGAGGCAAAGCGGAGATAAAAGCATGTCCGGCAATGTCTGCACGATGGGCCGTTCCGTTCAGCTGCGGAGAATCACAGACACCGTCGTCCCTGATCGCCTTCGCCGTCTGCACCGACATATTCCTGGAGACTCACCCAATGAACACACTTCAAGTCGTTGAAATTGGTCGCGACCTGCTGATGACTTCGCTGTGGCTGGCAGGACCAGCCGTCCTGATCAGTCTGCTGGTCGGGTTAATTGTCAGCCTGCTGCAGACCGTGACCAGCGTTCAGGAACAAACATTGTCGTTCGCGCCGCGCATCGTGGCGGTACTGCTCGTTGTTGTCATCACTTTGCCGTGGATGCTGCAGCAGTCCACTTCATTCACGATGCGCATGATGGAACGCATGGTCCACGTCACTCAATAAACCCGTTGATTTACGAACAGGCAATGATCGAAGCTTTCATAATTGCATCCGTACTGGTGCTGTTCCGAGTGGCTGCGTTCGTGGCATTTCTGCCGCCGCTGTCCGGTCGCAATCTGCCCAACACGGTCAAAATCGGCCTGGCAGTCGCGATCACCGCGGTATTGGCGCCGCAGCATGCAGGCGTTGCCGCTCTGCAGCTTCAGCCGACGGTCGGCAGCACGGCAGCGTGGGTTCAAATTGGTTTCCTGGCGGCACGCGAGACGGTCCTGGGAGCCGGGATGGCCTGGCTGTTTGGACTTTGTCTCGTGCCCGCCCGAATCGCGGGAGCCTATATCGCTCAGGAAATGGGACTCACGATTGGACAACTCGCATCACCAACGGACGATCAGCCGACGAACGTGTTGTCGCAGGGACTGGAAGCGCTGGGAGTCCTTTTATTCTTCGCCCTGAACATCCACCACATGATGTTTTTTGCACTGGGACGATCATTCATCACACGACCTGTGACTGCATCGTGGTCGCTGCCATCGTGGGAATCCGTCCTATACGCGGTCACACGCACAGAGCATCAGGCGATTCTGATGATTGCACCAATCGGAATTCTGCTGTTCGTTACCACAATTACATTGCTCGTCACCATGCGCACAGCTCCCCAGTTTAATTTTATGTCGTACGGCATGACGCTGAGAATCATTGGCGGCATGGCGGCGCTGGCACTGTTTCTTCCGGAATTCATTGCCACGATGACTCATTTTCTGCAACACGCCGGCACGGACAACTGGATCTGAACGAAGAACACAATTGGCTGCGCGTGCCGCCTGATTGCGGCGCGTCGCTTCTATCACGTCACATCGCTTCCAAAAACTGACAGACACCTGAAACACAAATGGCAGAACAGGAAAATACCGGCACAGAAGCACCAACACCGCGCCGCAGGGAAGAAGCGCGCCGAGATGGCCAGACCGTGCAGAGCCCGGATGTTGCCGCCGCATTCGCGCTTGTTGCCGGTTGCCTGTTCCTGATGTGGTTCGGCGGAAGCCTGGGACAGGCATTCTCCGGCAGTTTTCGGACATGGATCCGGCAGGTACCCACGACTGACTGGACTGACCTGCACACTCAGCTGGGGGCTCGCTGGATGTCCTCGCAATTGCTCAGCATGTGTGGCGGCCTGATGCTGATGCTCATGAGTGTCGGGCTGCTGATTGGATTCAGCCAGGTCGGATTCGTGCTCTCGTTTAAAACCATGGAACTCAACTGGGAGAAGCTTTCGCCCATCAAAGGCTGGCAGCGCATTGCCTCCGGTGAGTCTGCCGTTCGCGGACTCCTGGGAGCAGCCAAGGTGTCGTTCCTGATGATCGTCGCCACGTCTATTGTCTGGTTTCGGCGCGGGGAACTCGCGGCAGGCAGTTTTAGCTCCGCCGGCGACGTGCTTGGCTTCGGCTGGAGCCTGGGGCTGAACGTCAGCCTTGCACTGGCACTGGTTGCCCTGTGCCTGGCAGCGGTCGACTATTTCGCCCGCTGGATGCGGCATGAAACCAAACTGAAGATGTCGCGTGAAGAGATCAAGCGTGAACAGAAGGACGAAACAGGCGATCCGGCGATTCGCGCAGCCCAGCGCCGCAAACAGCGCGAGGCCCTGAAGCAGCGATCGGTGGCCGATGTACCGAAGGCCACGGTGATTCTGACCAATCCGACTCACCTGGCAATTGCGATCCGCTATGAACCCGGACGCATGGCGGCACCGAAGGTCGTGGCGAAGGGAGCCGGCATTTTCGCGAAAAACATCGTCGCCATAGGCCGAAAACACCGCATTCCGGTCTTTGAGCGCAAACCATTGGCGCGGGCGCTGTTCAGCGACGTCGCCGTCGGACAGGAAATCCCGGTCGAGTTCTTTCGAGCGGTCGCGGAGATCCTGACTCAGATTTACAAGGCCAGGCGTCACGCGGCATAGAACCACAGTTTGAACGCGTCAGCCGCGTTCAACGGATCAGACACACCCTGTACCAGACAAGACACTGCACGGAGGCCCGTTATGGATATTTCAACAGTCATCGGACTTATTCTGGCGATCGGGCTGGTGCTCGGTTCCATCATGATCGGCGGCGGACTGGGCGCATTTATCGACGTCCCGTCGCTGATGATTACCGTTGGTGGCTCGATCGCGGCTGTGCTGATCAACTTTCCGCTGAAGAAAGCCTTCAGCGCATTCGCCGTCGTGAAGAAATGCTTTCTGGTCAGGCTGCCGACGCCCACAGAGGTCATCGCTCAGTTCCGCGAGTTTGCCACAACGGCACGCCGCGACGGGTTACTGGCGCTGGAAGGGGAAATGGACAAGATCGAGGACTCATTTCTGAAGCGTGGTCTGGAACAGGTCGTCGGCGGGACGTCGAAGGAAGACCTCGCTTCCGCCCTGGAACTGGAAGTGGGCTACATTGAGCAGCGGCACACGTCAGGCAAAAAGATCATTGATGCCGTCGCCGCGGCCGCACCCGCGTTTGGAATGATCGGAACGCTGATCGGGCTCGTGCAGATGCTGAAAACTCTGGACGACCCCAGCCAGATCGGCGGTGGTATGGCCGTCGCTCTGCTCACGACGCTGTATGGTGCCGTGATTGCCAACATGTTCTGCATACCGCTGGCCGGCAAGCTGGAAGTTCGCAGTCAGGAAGAAGTGATGATCCGGGAACTGATGATCACGGGACTGGTGTCGCTGGTGGAGGGGCATGCTCCGCGAGCGGTCGAGGAACGTCTGATGTCATTCCTGTCACCGAAGAACCGGGCAGACGCGACAACTCAGCAGGCCGCATAGACTCAGGCCGCATTGACTCAGCTGACCGCATAGACTCAGCTGACCGCATTGACTCAGCTGACCGCATAGAAGGACAAGGATCATGGCCAGGAAAGACTGCTGCGGCGGCTCCAGCGGAGAAATCCCCGCCTGGTTCATGACCTACAGCGACGTGATTACGCTGCTGATGACGTTCTTCATCCTGCTGCTGACTTTTGCCAGCAGCGAACCCGAAGAATTCGCACAGTTCCAGGTCGTGGCGTTTGGCGGCGGTGGCGGGAGTGGCGCGATCGGTGAAAAAGACGACCTGATGGATAAAGATGCCACAGTCCTGCGCGATCGTCCGGCCAACGCCCGCCGCACGACACGCGGGGCCGAAACGCCGCCGATGCAGACCGATCCCGCACAGGTTTCACTGTCCCGCGGACTGCAGTCGCTGCAGAACACCGATGACCTTGCCGATGCGGAACGAGTTCGCATGCAAACGTCGCTGGCCGTCATGCGTGACGTGAACGGCAATCCGACGGCTCAGGCGAACCAGCAGATTCGAATGCTGGCAATTCAAATGAAGAATCTGCCACTGGATTTGCAGTTTCGTGTCGGCAGTGCGGAAGACGCGGAGTTCTGTATCGATCTGGCAATGTCAATGATCGAGACTCACGGTGTGACACCCGGAAAGATCAGTGTCAGTGTGGCCGGAGAGAACTCCGTCTCGTCGGGCAGGCTGGAGATGCTGATTTCCCGCGCAGAAGACGCGTTTTAGGACAAAGAATATGGCCAGAAAAAAACAGTGTCCGTCCGGACCAAACAACGGGTATCTGATTTCCTTCGGCGACACGATGACCGCGCTGCTGGCGTTCTTCATCGTGCTGAATTCGCTGGCGGAAGAACAGAGCGGGGCCAATCTGCACGCGGGAACAGGCTCGTTCATCAAGTCGGCCAGCACGTTCGGGCTGCCCGGCAGCATCCTGAGCGAAAAGTCAAAGCAGGCATTCCAGCTCGAGGACACGTCGCCAACCTACGTCGTGCCGGATCCGGAACAACGCGAAGCGGAAACCGGCAACACCGGGCCGGATGACAACCCCGACAGTCAGCGAATCATCGATCGCCAGAAGGAAGACTTCCACCGCTTTCTGCAGGAAGTCCGCCGTATCAACGAACTGACTCCTGAACGCGGTATTTCGGGCGAAGTCAGCTTTGATGTGCTCAGCAGACTTCCCAAAGACGGGCCGCTGATGACGACGGACATGAAGGTCGCCTTAAACGGAATCGGCCCGATGCTCCGGCAGGCAGACTATGCCGTGGAGCTGACGGTTTGGTCGACAACACCGTCAAAGTCCGCCTGGACTCGCGCGGTACTGCAGGCCGAACAACTTTTGGCCGAAACGGCCGAGTACCTGCGACTTCCCCCCGAGCAACGGCAGCGACTGACGGCCTCGGCACAACCGTGGATTTCGTCAGACGTGAAACGCCCCACGGTCTCCGTGACGTTGACTCGACTGAAGCCGGCGGAACTGGTCCCGTGAGAAGTACCAGTTGAGACGCCTCACCGGATGCGTTTGTTCCGTCACGGAACAGCCTCCCCGCACTGTCCGACTATGCGGGCTGCTGAGTTTTTTGCGGACAAGCCGCAATCAGCGTCCGATAACACGTCAGGACGCGCGCAGCGATCCGTCGCGTCGAAACGAGCACGGCATACCGATCGCGCGTGACGGCACCAGAACATCGCAGCGGTCCGGCAGCGAACCTCATCTGGCAAACGCAGGGGAAAGCAGGGATGCAGAAATCCGTGAATGTGCTGGCAATCGTCCGGGACGGGCATCGCTACGTTTTTCTCTACGACGACACAAGCATCGACACGGTCCTGTCCACCCTCAGCCAGTATGCCAGTGACCCCGAACTGGATTTCACCTGGTACGACGCGGCTCTGTTGTCTCAACGGGTGCGAAGCCTGCGTGAACGACAGTGTCGCGTGGAAGATGCGTCGCTGCTGTAGGACACCTTCATGCAGTCGGCAATTGCTTCGTTCCTGAACTTTTTGCGAGTGGAACGCAACGCGTCGGACCTGACGACTAAGTCGTACGCCGATGATATGTCCCATGTCGTCGAGTTCTTTGAACAACAAAAGGGACACGTGCCGCATCCGCGGGATGTTGATGTCGGCCAGCTGCGCAGCTACGTCGCGTACCTCCACGAATGCAACTACGCCCGCAGCACTGTTGCCCGCCGGCTCGCGTGCCTGAGAAGCTTCTTTCGCTACTGCAACCGCGAAGGGATTTGTGACAAGAACCCGGCGAAACCGCTGCGGACGCCCCGAGCCGGACGCAAACTGCCGCATTTTCTGACGACTGATGAAGTCGGTCGACTGCTGCTCGCTCCCCCTGCAAACAAGCACGACGGCCTGCGCGATCGCGCTATTCTGGAAACGATGTACTCCGCCGGCCTCCGCGTGGCAGAGCTGGTCGGTCTCAATCTCCACGACTGGGACAGGGGAGCGGGAGTTCTGCGAGTGCTGGGGAAGGGCCGCAGGGAACGCATCGCTCCCGTTGGGAGTTTTGCCACAAGAGCAATCGACTACTGGCTGGAAGTTCGCAAACCCGATCCGAACGCGCCGCAGGAGGACCAGGGTGCGATTTTTTTGAACCGCTTTGGTCGCCGACTGACGACCCGCAGCATTGGGCGGATGCTGGAAAAACACATCAGCACCGCCGGACTCGCCAGTCAAACGTCGCCCCATACGCTTCGTCACAGCTTCGCAACTCACCTGCTGGACGGCGGAGCTGACCTGCGCAGTGTACAGGAACTGCTTGGTCACAAGAGCCTGACAACCACGCAGATTTACACTCACGTCAGCACGAAGCGCCTGCGCGAAACCTACGAAAAATCGCACCCTCATGCCGCGGCTAACCGCGCCGGGTAGCTGGTTTCGCAGACAACGCTCCCAAGGCGCTCCCGCGGTTGCCCGGTCCCGAGCTTCGGTTCTCGACGCGCGCTTTGCAGCGACCATTCGCAATGGGTTCCACGCGCGAACCAGCCGCGGCACCGGAATTCCGTCAAAACCGTCACGCCGCGGATGGGGGACTGGCACAGCCCCGGTTCGTGTCGGTAAAATTCCCACAAGTCCTGCAATCGTTACGATCCGTCTTTGACGGAGGCAATCCATTCTGCTTAGACTCCCCATTCATTCTATTTACGTCATTTCGCACGCGGCGACGCGGCAGCACGATCGTGAGCGGGCTCACGCTTTTCTCATTTTTCTGCTGGCTTTTGGGGTCTTTCGTCGGCGCACAATGACCGTCTGGGGCCACAGTGTTCCACTAAGTATGTCGCAAACCCTACGACCGTTTTCATCCGTATTCTCCGGGCAACCCCACCAAATCCGGCATATCAAGCGCCGCCGGTGGCGCGGTTTTCCATGCATGACCAAGTTTCTCCGTTTGATTACCGGGCACACGCTTTCAAGGACGCATCATGCTGATTTCCACCTGGCTTAATTCGTTTCGTCACCAGCTTCAGCCTCGAACTCGCCGCATCGATCGGCGGAAATCAGAACGGTCCTC
>CAZHET010000178.1:0-11554 GCA_964531585.1 uncultured Planctomycetaceae bacterium
CCGAAGTGTCCTGAATAGCTGGCTCATCTCGGTGACTCCGCCGGCTGAAACGCGAACGGTCGTGAACCCCGGGGATTTCGAAAACGGCTCAGACGGCCTTGTCTTCGATCGGGTTCGACGACTTGCGTGACACAGACCACACTACGCCTGGACACTGCCCAGCGCTTCCCACAGGTACGCACTGGCGGTGATGCCGTTGTGAAAGTCGTCGACGTGGAAGTGCTCGTTCGGACTGTGCAGATCGTCGGTGTTGCGGCCCCAGCCAAGCAGCAATGTATCGATTCCCAATATTTGCTGAAAGCTGGACACCACGGGGATCGAACCACCTTCGCGGATGAAGACGGGAGCCTTTCCGAACGCCTTTTCCAGTGCTCCGCTGGCCGCCGTGATCCACGGACTGGTCGGATCGAACACAAACGCCGGGCAACCGTGAAACCGTTTGAATTCAAATTTCAGACCGGGCGGAACCTGTTGTTTCAGAAACGCTTCCAGAGCATCCAGGACTTTCACCGGCTGCTGCGTCGGTACGAGGCGACAGGTGATTTTCGCCATCGCCTTTGACGGCACGATCGTCTTCGGACCTTCGCCCGTATAGCCGCCGAGAAAGCCGTTGATGTCGCAGGTCGGTCGCGTCCAGCGTCGTTCGAGAGTCGAGAAGCCGGCTTCTCCAAAGACGGCGCTGCTGCCGGTTTGCTGCAGGAATTCCGTTTCCGAGAACGGCAGGACGGCGAAGGCGGCCTGTTCCTTTTCGGTCAGCGCGGCGACATCGTCGTAGAAGCCCGGAATCTGCACGCGGCCATGTTCGTCAACCAGACTTCCGCACAAGCGGGCCAGCGCGTTGACGGGATTGGCCACGGCTCCGCCGAAGACACCGCTGTGCAGATCCTTTGACGGACCGGTCAGCCGGACTTCGGCCGCCACGATGCCTCGCAGACCATACTGAATTGCCGGAATGCCGTCCCCGTACTGACTGGAATCGCTGATGACCGCGACGTCGGCCCGCAGGCGATCCGTGTTCTGTTCCAGAAACAGCTCGAGATTGTTGCTGCCGACTTCTTCTTCTCCCTCGACCAGGAACTTGATATTGACCGGCAGCGATCCGTTCTCCTGAACCCAGGCTTCGATCGATTTCAGGTGAGTGAACAACTGGCCTTTGTCGTCGGTGGCTCCGCGAGCATAGATCTTCCCGTCGCGCACGGTCGGTTCGAACGGGGGTGACGTCCACAGTTCCAGCGGATCCGGCGGCTGCACATCGTAGTGGCCGTAGATCAGGATTGTCGGCCGTGCGGCGTCTTCAATGCGTTCGCCGTAGACGATCGGGTGTCCGGCGGTCGGAATGATTTCCGCCTTCAGGCCGGCAGTTTCCATCGCCGATCGGACGAATTCGGCGCACCGCTGCATGTCCGGTTTGTACTTCGAATCCGCGCTGATGCTGGGGATGCGCAGAAAGTCGAACAACTGCTGAGTTGCCGCGTCGCGAGTGGATTCAAGACGAGTGGTGATGCTGTTCATAAGTGTGTTCCGAAAACACAGGTGGCAGTGACTGCACCAGTGGTCTGTGGATCGTGGATTGAAGGACCCCCGAAGTGCGACGGGCATTCGAGAGGGCGAGCCAGTCCGAAGCCCTGCCTCCGGAAGCCGCACCGCTCGCTGGATCCGTCCCCCCGTTCGGCCGGCCGGGAGGCATGCCGGTGTCGTGCAACGCAATGTGTGCATTTCGCACGTCCCACAACGCCCTTTCTCCGCCCGCGAAATTGCACCGACCTGGCCCGGCGGGCACTGAATGAGCCGGCCGCTATTCCGTCAGGTCGTAGCAGCAGATGATTTCCTGGTCGCGCAGGTACAGCCGGCCGTTGCACACAACGGGATGCGTCCAGATGCGTCCCGCGTCGGCTCGCTGTTCTGACTTCGGGTCAATCGTCACACGGCCGTGTTCGGTCCAGCCGTCGATTGTCGCGTCCACAAGCACGCACGTTCCGCTGGCTTCGTCAAGGCAGTACAGCCTGCCGTCGGCATACGTCAGGCTGCCCTTGCCGAGCTTGCTTTTTTCATTCCAGACCATTTCGCCGGAACTCAGGTTCTGACACATCCATCCCGGCCCGTCGCTGTAACCGTAAATGTGTCCGTCCAGCAGCACGACTCCGCCGTGATGATTCTTCATCACTTTGTTTTGGTAAATCTGTTCCACCTTGTTATCCGGGCTGACACTAACCAGCAGACATCCGGCTCCGTATCCAGCCGTGGCGTAGACGAATCCGCCGTCGTAGACGGGCGTGGGAATCACAGCCGTGCTGCCGGGAAAATCGTGCTGCCACAGCAGCCGGCCATCCGTCGCCGCAAGGCCGAACAGTTTCTGTTCGGTCAGTTGAACAAACTCCCGGCTGCCAAAGTGGCTAACGGCAATCACGGAGGAATAGTGAGCACGTTCCGTTACGCCGGTGGACTGCCACAATTTGTCGCCCGATTTCAGATCAAAGGCTGCGACGGTGCCCTGATCGCCGCCCGGAGTACACACGACGACACCGCGATCGATCAGCGGAGATTCGGTGTATCCCCAGCCCGGAACGCCGCCGCCAAGTTCCGTCATTTCGACCGACCACTGCACCGAACCGTCCTCCGTCGACGCACAGACCAGACCGCCTTCGCCGCCCAGCCCGACAACCAGGCCATCGGCAACCGCCGGAGTTCCTCGCGGTCCGTCTCCCCAGTTGTTGCCAAGCCGCGGACCGACGGCCGTCTGCCACAGCCTGGAACCATCCGTTGCATCCAGCGCGATCAGATATTCGGTGTCGTCGTCGGCTCCCATTGTAAACAGCCGTCCGTCGACGATCGCGATTCCCGAATAGCCGATCCCCGCTTCCGTTGACGTCCACAGCTTCTTCGGTCCGCCCTCGGGCCATTGCGTCAGCAGACCGGTTTCCGCCGAAATGTCGTTTCGCTGCGGTCCTCGCCAGCCCGGCCAGTCGGCAGCACAGGCCGTCGAAACAGTGAACAGCACAGCGGCTGCATTGATGACCAGAAACTTCATGATTCACCTTACCGGAGCGTAGCTCATTCAACAGGATGCGTGAGGGCCGGGAAGTTTAGCAGTCGCGCGGGGAAGTGCCAGGCGAAGGTGGCACTGCACGCCGCACGCTCCTGCCCGAAAATTCATACCCGTCGGAACAGAACGGGGTGAGCGTCGTGGCCTGTGCCATATTGCTGCGTCGCGGGGAGGCAGCGGCAACGCCGTTTTCGATTCTGAGAGTGCAGGAACCGATGATCGGTCATTGAATCGCGTCCCCGGAAGGCCGCGTGGTTTCCCTGGCACGGTCCGCCGCGGGTTGAGCACGCGGTGAATCGGTGTCGAGAATCGGTAACGGTGTTGAGGCGGGAAGTGAGTTTTCCCGAACCCGCTCCGCTCGGTCCAGTGCACACCGATCAAATCACCGCGGAGAGACTATGATACTGGACTGAATGATACCGCGCCGGATGCCGGGCTGTTCTTGCTCATGTTGTTTCTCTGTTTATCGTTTCTGTTGTCAGGAAACCTGCTCACCATGTCGCTTCGCCTTGCTGTTGCCACTGAAGATTTCGGCTCATCGCTGCGAAAAGCGATCCTTCAGGCGGCCAGGGCTCAGGTTCCTGGAGTTCGCCTGAACGCTCGCACCGAAGTCAATCCGAAGGAAATGACCGATTCGGCGCTGCGGCAGCTTGCACATTATGTCGCCGAGCAGCAGATGCAGATCGCCGGCCTGATCTGTCCGACGAAACAGGCTGTGGCTGACGCGGAGTTTCTCGAAGAACGGCTGGACATCATTCGCCGCTCGATGGAGCTGGTGCGAAAGCTGAATACGTCCGAACTGCTGATCCGCTGCGGACGCATTCCTGACCCGGGGGCGTCCAGCGCGGTCGAGAACGCGCCGGTGAATTCGAATGTTGAGACTCTGGCGAATCCGTTTTCCTTCGCCGCGTCCGGCAGCGCCACGCGGGCAGCGACATCACCGGGGCAAAAGTATTCGATGCTGTGCGAGATTCTCAACGATCTGGCGCGCCACGGAAACCACGTCGGTTGCGTGCTGAACCTGCAGTTCTCCGCGTACGATATGCCGCTGATCCGCCGGCTGCTGAGCAACGTGACAGCCGGCCCGGTCGCCATTGCCTTTGATCCGGCGACGGCGGTGATGACGGGCAGCGACGTCATTGCGACGTTCCGGGACCTGTACGCAGAGGTCGGCTACGTGCGAGCACGTGATGCCGTTCGCGACGTCGACGGAGCCGGTGTGGAAACTGCCATTGGACGTGGGAATGTGAACTGGACGGAATTCCTGCCGACGCTGATGGAAGCTGACTACGCCGGCTGGATCTGTGCCGAACGCACCGGCGGAGACGATCGGGCGGACGACGTGCTGGAAGGTGTGGCTCAGTTGAAGACGCTGATTCCGCGGCCGGTGGATTGAATCGACGATCCGCTGCAGCAACGATGTAGTCACCATGAAGAATCCACTCTTTGCGTTCCTGGTCCTGGTCATCGCCGCTGCTGCGCTTGCCGCCGTCTTTCTGGTCTCGGGCGACGATCGTTCTTCACCCGCCGCGCCGGTCAGGACGTCCGCGGCCGACGCTGAGTCTCTGTCCGAAATAACCGCCGACAGTTCAGCGGTTGCCATGCCGTCTCGTGACCCGTCGCAGTTCGCGACGCGGAATGTTTACGTTCCGCCTGATCCCGAACCTGACATCGACCGCGATGCGCTCGCCCGCCAGACCGAGGCGCTAAAACGCACCATTCCCGAATCCGTCGCATCGTCGCTGGTTGTCAGTGAACCCGCGGCGGGCACCGGTGATTCCCGCGAAGGCATGGTGTGGATTCCCGGCGGAATCTTCGTCATGGGCAACGACTTCGGACCTCCCGACGAAGCACCCCGACACGTCGTCGCACTCGACGGGTTCTGGATGGATGCCCACGAAGTTACCAACCGGCAGTTTCAGGCATTCGTGGATGCCACCGGCTATGTAACGACCGCCGAACGTCAGCCGGAATTCACCAGTCTGCAGCCGGGAGTCGATGCCGATCAACTGGCGATCCTGGAAGAGTACAATCAGCCTGGTTCCATCTGCAGCCTGCAACTGAACAGCGAAGACGACATCGATCCGCTCAAAGGCCCCTACAGTTGGTGGGATTATGTGATCGGTGCGAGCTGGCAGCATCCGGCCGGGCCCGACAGCGATCTTGCCGACCTGATGGATCACCCGGTGGTTCATGTGAGCTGGCGGGATGCAAACGCGTACTGTGAGTGGGCCGGAAAGTCTCTGCCGACGGAAGCGCAATGGGAATACGCGGCTCGAGGCGGCCACGAAGGCCGGGTCTATCCGTGGGGCAATACACGAAATCCCGAAGGAGCCTGGCTGCAGAATATCTGGCAGGGAAATTTCCCGCTGGAAAACACACTGGCCGACGGCTTTAAGAACACGTCGCCCGTCGGTCAGTTTCCCGCCAACGACTTCGGACTGTTCGACATGTCAGGCAACGTGTGGGAATGGTGTTCCGACTACTATCAGCCGGATTACTACGCCCGCAGCCCGCTGAAAAATCCGCCGGGACCGAAGGAAAGTTTCGATCCTCAGGAACCTCACATCATCAAGCGAGTTCAGCGCGGAGGCAGTTTCATGTGCAGCGAACAATACTGCATCGGCTACCGAGTGGCCTCGCGCATGAAGGGCGAAGAAGACACGGGAGCCTTCCACACGGGCTTCCGATGCGTTGTCAACGTCAACAACGCACTCTCGCCGCCCACCGATCCGGTCAGCGTTCACGGCAGCATTTTACAGGGAAAGGACAGTCCATGAGCATCGCAGAATCGCCGCCGATCACCACGGAACAGTTTCTGGCCATGCCCGACGATGGCATCGACCGAGACCTGATCCGGGGCGAAATCAGAGAACAACCGATGACGAAACGCAATCGTTTTCACACGTACACGGTGGTTCAACTGGCACATCTGCTGGAGACGTGGCGAAGGACGCAGCCGACACCATCCGGCGAGATTCACGCTGGCGAAGTGGGCACGATACTGCGACATGACCCCGGCACCACTGTCGGGATCGACGTCGCGTGGTTCTCGGCCGTGGTCATGGCTCGTCAGCCGAGCGAAACCACACTGATTGACGGAGCACCCGTGCTGGCGGTGGAAGTGCTGTCTCCGTCGGACAAACACGAGGATGTGCGAGACAAAGTTCGGGAATACATTGACGCCGGAGTGGCACTCGTCTGGATCGTCGATCCGGATTTCCAGACTGTCACCGTGCATCGCCGCGATGCAGAACCGCAGCTGTTCAACCGGCACCAGACGCTCAGCGATCCCGAAATCACACCCGGCCTGGAAATCCCCGTCGCCGAGATCTTCAGCCAGCAAAGTCCGCGGACGTAGTCGACCGTCAGCGCATGTGCCAGGTGCTGCGGACTGAATTCAGGGGAATCTCACACGAAAGCCCAAAGGCACAGAGGCACGAAGCATGGCGACCGGTCGACCTGAATCCCCATGCGGACGCTGGCAGCGTCCGCCACGTGGCCGATCGCTGAACTTAGTGCCTTCGTGCCTTTGTGTAAGACCTGTCGGGCTGGCCAATCGACTGCCGTTTGCGGGCCGTGTAAAGGGTTCCGGCTGACGGTTGGTTTCGTCGTCGGACGGACGGTTTACCGCATGCAGAAACGAATCCGGCAACAGCTGCGGCCGTGGAGTGGATACACACGGAGCCACCGGGGACACACAGCCGGGTGGCGTCCGGTCCCTGTGACCGCTGCGTTGTTTGATTCAGAATTCGTTGCTAAGTGGTTGCGTGCGTCCTGATCCCTGATCAGGGTCATGCGATTGCCGCAGGCTCGTGATGCAGCACCATCAGTTGGGATGCGTTGAGAGCGAGCGATGCGTAGGTGCGGCCTTCGTTGTCGGAGAATTCGACTTCAAAGACGTCCGCGTCAAGGATTTCCACAATGGTGCCGACTTGTCCTCGCAGCAGCCCGCGTTCCGGCAGGCTGTCCGTCAGGGCAACGACGTCGAGAAGCTGAAAATGTTGTTCAGACACAGCTGACTCCTACAACACGTGGCAGGAAACAAATCGGGGAAAGGTCTCGTTCGAGCGAACGATCCAGGCACTGCGGACCGAAGCTGTTCCCGACGGACCATTGATGGGAAATTCTATCACGTATCGCTGGCCGAACTCATCTCGTTCTCCGAAGATTGCCTCGTTGTTCCGGACAGCATCGAGCAGAGCGTCGTGCAGGTCGTCAGCATTTTCGGCGGTCATTCCGCAGCTTGACAGAAATACGCGAGCTTTGTGTTTGCCGCGAGGATGATCGAGATTCAGGCAGTAGTCGCGGAGTTTCCGGATGTCGACGACGGCCCGATCGGCGTTTGGCACCTTCATCGGCTCTCAGTGCCTCCGTCGTCGATCGGTCCCAGTAGTTCGTCCAGGTGCGGAGAGATGGGTTCGCTGAGCGGCAGAAACCAGACCGGCGGCTTGTTTTGTTCACGATACTGCCGATCAAGTTCTGCCAGTGTGTCTTCCACGGATGGACACGGGCCGAGAAGTTTGTCCAGTTGCTGCGAAATCGATTCGTTCAAATCGATGTCCAGTATCGACGGTCCAAGAAGTTCGTCGAGGTGCGGGGAAATCGGCTCATCGAGCGACAGGAAATAGATCGGTGGCCGGTTCTCGGCGTTGTATTGCTCGTCCAAAGATGCCAGAACGTTCTCCACCGGCGTGGCGGGCCCAAGCAGCCGTTCCACTTCTGGCAAAAACGAAGGGAACGGACCACTAACAACTTCGATCTCGCGAAGTCGGTTGGCTATTTTGCCGGCATCAACCCCGCACTCTTCCAGGATCGTGACATAGTTCCGCCTCGCGACTTCGAGGTTTGGATGCGCATGCCCCGTGGTATTACCAAACGAAATCAGCAACTGCACCGCCCGTCGACAAATGGGTTCGGCCTCTACGCCACGTCCATTAGCTTTGAGGACAGTAGCCAGGTTGTTTAGATCGACGGCGGTATCGCTGTGTGCGGTTCCAAGAGTCTGCTCATCGAACTCGAGCACCCGACGCATCAGCGGTTCGGCTTCAGCCGGTCGATTCGTATCCTTGAGTAATCCTGCGAGGTTGCACAGCGGCGACGCAGTTTTAGGATGATTGTGGCCGAATATTGTCTTAAAAGTCTGCAGCACGCGGCGCATGAGCGGTTCAGCTTCGGCCAGGCGGCCGGTGCGCTTGAGCAACTGCCCCAGGTTGTTGATACACGTCGCCGTGTCTGGATGCATACAACCAAGCGACAATTCGAACGCCTGCAACGCCTTGCGATATAGTGGCTCAGCCTCAGCTGGCCGGTTCGTGCGATAGAAGAGTTGTGCCAGATTGTTCAGGCAGGTAGCGACGTTCGGGTTTGTGCTTCCGAACGACTGCACGTTGATGCTCAGTGCCCGACGCATCAGT
The DNA here is from genome assembly GCA_964531585.1 of uncultured Planctomycetaceae bacterium. Taxonomy (GTDB): domain Bacteria; phylum Planctomycetota; class Planctomycetia; order Planctomycetales; family Planctomycetaceae; genus JAWKUA01. The sequence goes on from CAZHET010000178.1 coordinate 8,461, forward strand.
GGTTCAGCCGAATGAAATCGCGTTGTTTCAGTCAGCAACTGAGCCAGGTTGTTTAACTCTGACGCGACACGCGTGGCAGCGTGACCAAGACACTGAAGCTCTAGCGCCAACGCGCGGTGCATGAGCAGTTCCGCAGGAAGCAGCCGTTCTGTGACCTTCAATACCTGAGCCAGATTGTTCATCCGTTGGGCCACTCGGCGATGGGCCGGGTGAGTCGACTTCTCATCGATGGCCAATGCCCGTCGCATGAGTCGCTCCGCGTCGTTGAATCGCGATATGCGGAAGTACAGTTCCCCTAGATCACCGGCTGCATCTGCCTTTTCGGTCTCATCGGCAGCAGACTGCCATGCAACCTCTAAATGCGGCCGAGCTTCGCCATACCGGGCAACTGTGGTCAGCAGGCGGCCGAGCGCCCGACGTGCCTTCGACCAATTCGGAGCCTTTTCAACCGACACTTCAAAAAGGTCGCGGGCTTTGTCCCATTCCATATTCGTCTCATACAGATCCGCCTGGAGCAGCAGCGGTTCTAGGGCGGCTTGCTTTTCCTTGCGGAGGTGGATCTCCCGCTCGGTCAGGCTTTCGACTTTGGCGAGAATCTCGGCCTGTCGGCTCGAAACATACGCGATCGTCGCTTCGGCCCCTTCGGCGGCCAAAATGCGGGCTGCTTCCGCGAAAATCGGGTCGGGGCTTCCGGACAGTCCCTGCAGAATCGTGCGGATGACGTCGTCGACCTGCGCCAACGCCGCGTCACGACGCCGACGAAGTTCATCGATTTCCTGCCACCGCCGCCCTGCATCGGTTGCGTCCCGAATCTCGACTTCGGCCTTCTCACGAATATGCCGCCTGAGCTGGCTGGCGACGCAATCAGGATTGGTGAATTCGTCACGCAAACCGTCGATTCTTTGTTCGATTCCGGCGACTTGTCGTCCGACATTTGCGCGAAACTCCGTGATCTGTTGGTACAGCGCGATGTTGTGCTCAAAACTTGCCTCGATGGAGTCCTCCAAGTCGACAACCAGACGATTGAATCGCGCCTGAAACTCGGTATCAGTGTCGGGCCGCAGTTTTGCAATTTCTTCTTCCAGCCGCTGGCCCCACTTTCTCAGTTCCTCACTGGAAATCGTTCTGAAGCCATCCAACTTTGTCTCAAGCCGTTCGAATACAAGTTTCACCATCCCGTGCGTTTCACCCAGAAAGGTCAGCATCAGCGCTGCGCGGGCCTTGTCGCCGATTCCGGTCGCCTTCAGAAGTCGGTACATGGCCGCTGGCAGTTTCTCGTGCAGTTCCGTCGCCAGACGCAGCAGGCGGTCTTCGTTGCGGCTTCGGTCATCCTGTGCCAAAAGGAGCTTCGCATCGCTGCTCGCTTCCCGGAGAATTTCCCTCCACGTCTCAACGTCCAGAGCTCGACGCTGCGCTGGATCATGCTGAGCCGCTTCGTGGAAAAACTTCATGCAGGACCTGCGATCGAGCTGATGGATCACGTTGGCAAATTCGTCTGAGTTTGCCAGCATGGGCCATTCACGTTCGAAGTGATCCGAAAGCTGGCGAAGCTCCTTTGCATAATGAGTCTGCTGTCGGGCGTGATCACGTATCACTTCCGCGGTAGCGAGCGCTGTCAGGTTCAGCCAGTCGCCGCCGACCAGCAGATCTTCACGCTGCGCGCGATCAACGTCTTCTGCCGTTGCCTTGTTACTGAGAACTCCCGCCAGCAACGTGCCCGAGAACTGACAGATCGCAAATGCTGCCTTCTCAGCCATTCCGAGGCTGCCGGGCGGCAGTCCGGTCATCACCTCGACAACAAGCGGGACCGCATGCCCGACTGCAGCGACTGACGCCAGACCGGCAAACCTGAGTCGTGAACTGCGGTCGCTCATTGTTCTGGCCCAAACGTAATTCGGATCCACCCCAGTGTCCGCCGCAGAAGCGCCACAGTGCGGGTCTTCGCCAAATACTACCGTGAGCGCATGCGTTGCAAAGTGCCCACGGGCGTTCGTTGCCGGGTTTCTTTCCCTGGCCCTGGGCTGGGCCTGAAACGAGGCGTCAGTCGATGGCGGCGTTGTGTTGGCGTTTGCGCCGTGTCAAACTGTGCGTCGACAGCCGCACGACGAGTGCTGGTGTGGGCGACGTGCAAATGGGAGGGGCCTGGTGATGCGATTTTCTCAACGTCACAGCGATCATTCTTTACCGCATTTGGCCGTGAACCGTCGAGCGATGCTGGTTGCGTCGGGGGCCGGGATGGCCGGGTTTCAGTTTGGTCGGCCGGCGCTTGCTCAGCAGGAACCGGCGGCAACGAGCAGCATCGGCGGGACGGGGCGAGCGAAGTCGGCGATTCTGTTCTTTCTCTGCGGCGGAGCGTCTCACATGGATATGTGGGACATGAAACCGGATGCTCCCGCTGAATATCGCGGACCGTTCAATCCCATCAGCACTTCCGCGCAGGAAGTTCGGCTGTGCGAACATCTGCCGCTGCTGGCTCAGCAGGCGCATCATCTGGCGGTGCTGAATTCCGTTGGAGCTTCCGTCAACACCAACGATCATCATGCGGGGTACTATTACAACCTGACCGGACATGTTCCCGATCCGACGTTTCTGTCGCTGGGCAACAATCGCACGCCGATGCCGGACGACTGGCCGTTTATGGGCACCGTTGTGGCCTCGCGGCGGCCGAAGCATTCGTTTCTGCCGAATGCCATCACGCTGCCACACAAACCCAGCAAAGCTCCTTACACGCGACCGGGACAGTTCGCCGCGAAGCTGGGAGTCGAACATGATCCGCTGTATCTGCAGGGCAGCGTGGACGAACCGCTGAAGTTTCACGCTCCGTCGCTGGAACTGCTGCCCGGTTCCAGCGGGGCTCGCATCGAGTCGCGGCGCAGTCTGCTGACATCGATCGACGCGGCTCGGCGCGAATTCGATACCGTGGGTTCCGCACTGACATGGAACCGCCAGCAGGAACGAGCGTTCTCGCTGCTCACATCGTCGCAGACTCTGGCGGCTTTCGACGTCAGCGAGGAACCGGAATCCGTGCGACAGCGTTATGGTCAGACGGTCAACGGCATGAGTCTGCTGCTGGCTCGTCGGCTGGTCGAAGCGG
>CAZHET010000179.1:0-11529 GCA_964531585.1 uncultured Planctomycetaceae bacterium
GTGGCATGGGAATCGGTCTCATGCTGTTTGCCTTCCATTTGTAAAGCCTGAGCAGGAAGACCCGAGTTGCACTCCGGTATCCTCCGCCGGGTACACTCGTCATTCGGGATACTGTGGTTTTGGAAGGGTGGCGGCTTTGGTGCGCAGCCGCCTGCTTAAAACAACGGGTTACATTTTGGTGCTGTTGGCCAGCGCCTTTGTGGCAGCAGGTAGTTTGTTGATTTCGGGTTTTGTGAATCGTGCGGTCTGACATGGCTCCGGGCGATGTTGAAGCAGAGATTGAGAAACTGGAGTCCGCGACAAGACGGCAACTCCGGTCGGTGTCAGACGAATGAGCGGGACGATAGGGGATCCCGCGCTACCGCAACCGTTCCGGTTGACAGCATTTTGACCGCGTCCGAAAATCCAAACACTGCTATGGTGTTTTCGAAGAAACCGAACTGCGTCGTCAATGATTGTCGCTTCACGGGTCACAGCACCATTCTTCTGATAGTACTGGTGAGAGTGACGACGGTAGACAAGAACCAGTTCGTTGATTGTCAGCGGTGACCCGGCGCGTCGCTTCTCCCGAAGTGTTGCTGGACTGACACTGGCGGCTCTTGCGGTCGGCTCCTCGGCAGGCTTCTGCTCCAGAGTGACATCTCGCCCTTTGTACCAGCTCTGGAGGACTTCCTGGTACGCAGCGTGACTTTGCGCGGAGCGAAACGGCCCAAGGTAGATACGTTTTCCGCGAAGGGAAATGACCGCCTGCTTGGTGCCTTTGTGGAGTGAGTATTTTGTTGGTCGGTGTAAGAGACGTGGCATGTGCTTAGCCCTTTGCTCAGGAGCCAAAAGGGTAAGTTTCGGGGACATAACCCGTAGCATTACCCTTTTGCAACTGGCTTTGAGCCGCACTGCCGACCAACGGCAGGTAACCTGAAAGCAGGTTTCAGCAGGAAAAGACCAATAAAAAACCTCACAATTTGCATTGTGAGGTTTAAGTGGCGGGGGCCGGATTTGAACCGACGACCTCGAGGTTATGAGCCTCGCGAGCTACCAGGCTGCTCCACCCCGCGACAGTGTGGCCGCCGACAGTTGCGACCTTTGCTGCGATCGTTGCTTTGTCTCGGCGGGTGAGGAAGTGTATCGGCAGATCCTGCGAAATCCAGACACTTTTTTCACGGAATTCCCGGCCTGCGGCGGTGACGCTGGCCGTTCGTCGTGCAGCAAACGACGCGTGGTGCCAAAAGAAGTGCGGGCGAGTCATCTGCGGGATGATGACTCGCCCGCGAAGGAAACGCGGACAGTGTGAGAGTTCGCAGTCGTGATTCAGGAGGAGGAAGAATCGTGGCTGCGTTGTGAATATTGAGTCGCAAGGTGCGGCTCGAAGGTCTCTCACGTCGGAATCAGAACAATTCCTGCTGCCCCGGAAAACCGGCCCATTGCGGGATGTCGCCGGATTCCGCGCTGCGTTCCTGAGGGAGTTGCCTGCCGAACGCCTGCTCCGCAGCGGATCGCGGGGCATTGCGTCGGTGGTTCGTGGATTCAAGGCGAGAACTCGGCCGAGTCACCGGTTCGCGAAATGATGTGTCCGTGCGTTTTGCAGGCTGTTCGCCCGGCTGGCTGCCGTTGCTCGACCGCGGCGCGGGCCGGGGTGCTTCGAATGATGCTCGACGACCGCGGCGAGACGTCTCCCCACTTGCATCGATCGTCGGACCGGAACTGAACAGCGAATGCCCGGAATTGCCGCGTCCGCCGGGTTGTGCGGCCGCGGGTTTGAACTCGTTTTTATCGGGAACGTTGCCCGAAGAGACCCAGAACGGCGCGTTTGCTTCCTCCTTTGGAACAGTGGCAGCAAACGATACTTCTTCCACTGCGGAGTTCGTGGCTTCACCGGCTTCCGGACTTTGTCCGCGCAGAACGGGCTGCCACGGATAGCGTTCCAGGATTTCCGGGCGAGCCACATCGCGGCCCGCAGCGGGGTCGTTGTCGGCCAGCATCTGCCCCGCAGGAAGATTCAGTCGCGGCATTCCGGCGATGACCCAGCCCTGCCAGTTCTCCTGCAGCGAAGTCACTCCGTCGTGATCGTAGTTTTCTGCGATTGCCTGTTCCCAGCCGATCCGTTCGCCGTCGGCCAGAAACTTCAGGTACTTCTGTCGGCCTCCCTGCTGCACGAGGAAATCGACCAGGGCGAATCCTTCGGCGTACAGGATCAGCATCGCTCGCATTTGCTTCGGATATTCCTTCATGTTCAGCAGTTGCGGCAGAGCAATGAATTCGCGGTCGTTTTTGATGACCTGATTGAGCAGTTCGAGCTGCTTCATCTGTTCGGAACGATGTTCGAACAGCGTGGCCGCTCCTTCATCGGCCCAGCGCGGCAGCGGGCGGCGGAAATGGCAGGCAAAGATTGTGTGATTGACTTCGTGGGGCAGCACGGAATCCAGAATGCGTTCCAGCGACCCCTGCACTCGCATGTTCCAGTTGACGACTTCGTTGCCTCCGGGACCGCGGATAAACTGAAACGTGGTTTCGCCGCCGGCACCGATGGTCCCGGGCTGCACGCGCAGTTTGCAGGGGCGACTCCAGTTGGGCAGCGGCTGTCCCAGCCAGAACGTTGCCAGATCGCGGCGGTATTCTTCCGCCGCCTCACCGACCTGCTGGGCAATTGCCGAAGTCGGAGCGGTGACGGTGAAGTTGCGTGTCTGGAATGTCGCGCCGGTGGAAATCAACAGCGACAGCGCGATGAGACCGAATCGCAGAATCGGAGCGTCCATGCTCAGCCTGTGCGTTCTTTAAAGTTGTCAGCCCGTGATTCATCAAAAGCGTTCGCACCGGGCGGTCCGCTCTTGTTCGCTCGTCACCGAATCCGTTCGGGGCGGCCGTCTCGACCAGCAGCAAATGCCGAACCGGACAGCCGCCGGTTTTGTCCGCCGTGCGGCTGTGCTCGCTAAGTTGTTGGCTCAGCACCAGTTGCGGCGGTCTCCTTTTTTGTGTGCTCCGCCGCGCATCACCGGAGCAGATTGCAAGTCTTACAATCGACGGGGTTGAGTTGTCGATTCTACAGCCACTCGATTCGTGAGCGGCAAGGCGGTAGCCGAGCAGGAGATTCCGACGAATCGGCTGGAATGGGGCTGGGCCTGGTCTGATGCACGCGGCAAGCTCGACCCTCCCAACCTTCGGCCAGGAGGGATGGCCGAGGGGCGCAACATATCATCTTCCTTTCACACGTCCCGCAATGCCCATTCTCCGACCCGTGCATCATCACGCCGGTGTTGCGACCTGCGGCTTGCGTATCCGGCGCGTTCGCAAGATCGACGGCGGAACGTTGCTGCGGTACAGTTTAGCCAGCGACCCGGCCCGCCCGTCTCCCTGGAACACGGCAAAAGACTGCATCATGGCCGAAATCAACGAATCGGAACTCCGCGATCAACTGGCCGGGTTCCGCGAAGACTTCCAGCGTCTGCGAAATGAAGTCTCCAAACGCCTTGTCGGCCAGCAGCCGGTGGTCGACGGAGTCCTGACCGCTTTGATCGCCGGAGGTCACGTGCTGCTGGAAGGCGTGCCGGGGCTGGGCAAGACGCTGCTGGTCAGAACACTTTCGGAAGTGCTGCACGCTCCGTTCAGCCGCATTCAGTTCACTCCTGACCTGATGCCCGCAGACCTGATCGGCACAAACATCCTTGTCGAGGGAGCCGGTGGCAGCAAACAGTTTCAGTTTCAGAAGGGACCGCTGTTCGCCAACGTCGTGCTGGCCGACGAGATCAATCGCGCGACGCCGAAGACTCAGTCCGCTCTGCTGGAAGCCATGCAGGAACACAGCGTGACCGTCGCCGGAACATCGCACCCGCTGCAGGGACTGTTCTTTGTTCTGGCCACGCAGAACCCGCTGGAAATGGAAGGAACTTATCCTCTTCCCGAAGCGCAACTCGACCGCTTTCTCATCAAGCTGCTGGTCCCGTTTCCATCCATTGAAGAAATGGAAACGATTATGGATCGCACCACAGCGCAGGAATTTCCGCCGCCCGACCGAATCATGTCCGGCGATCGAGTGCTGCAGCTTCGCGAATTGTCGCGACTGATTCCCATGGCCGATGAGATTCGTCGTTTCGCCATTCTGCTGGTCATGGCGACTCACCCGGAACACGAACTGGCCACGCCGATGGTTCGCCGGTTCGTCCGGTATGGAAGCAGCCCGCGAGGTGCTCAGGCGATGATTCTGTGTGCCAGAATTCACGCTGTCCTGGACGGACGTGTTCACGTCGCGAAAGAGGACATTCGCAGGATGGCTCACGCCACACTGCGACACCGCATCATGCTGAACTTTGAAGGGCAGGCGGAAGGCGTGAAAGTGGATCACATCGTGGACGAACTGTGTGAGCACATCGGTCGCGAAGCGGTGGCGGTGTAGACATGTTCGATTCGGAATTCATCAAACGACTCGAATACCTGTCGCTGCTGTCCAGACGCATGTTTCGCGGAAAGCTGCTGGCGCAGCGCCGGACAATGCAGTCCGGCGGCGGCATCGAGTTCGCCGATCACCGCGAGTATCTGCAGGGTGACGATCTGCGCTATCTCGACTGGAATGTCTACGCCCGGCACGGCGACCTGCTGCTGAAGCGGTTTCAGGAAGAAGAGGACCTGCACGTTTATGTCCTGCTGGATGCGTCGCTGAGCATGGATCGAGCCGATGACGGCAGGACCGACAAGTTCACGCTCGCCCGACAGATCGCGGCAGCTCTAAGTTACATCGCACTGTCGGATCTCGATCGTGTCTCAATTCTGGCCTATGACGAGCGAGTGCGGTCGCTGCTGCCGCTGACGCGCGGAAAGGACCGCATTCTGAGCCTGCTGCGGTTTCTGGAATCCCTGCACTGCCGCGGAGAAAAAACTGATCTGCGCGCCGTCGTCGGTGACTTCGTGCAGAAGGCACCACGCACGGGACTGGCCATCGTCATCAGTGATCTTTACGACCAGGACGGATTTCGAGACGGAGTCGATCGCCTGCGTCACGCCAGATTCGAACCGCACGTCATTCAGATTCACACACAGCACGAAGCTGAACCCGCGTTTCTCGGCGACATGCAGTTGGTGGACTGCGAAGCCGGCACGGAAAAACGAGTGACCGTGACGGAACGAAAACTCCGCCAGTACAAACAACTCTTCGCGACGTTTCTGCGTGAGGTGGAGTCCTGGTGCCGCATCCACGGCATCAGTCACACACGAACAACCGCAGATGTCCCGTTTGACGCTGTGCTGCTGAAAATGATGCGTGCGGCCGCGGTCGGTTAAAGATCAATCAAATGTCGCTCATATCTCCTGAACGCCTGATCTGGCTATGGGTCGCGCTGCCCGTTATCGGGTTCTATATTCTGAAGACCCGCCTGCGCCGACGCTCCGTCGCGACTTTGCTGTTCTGGGATCAGGTCTTCGAGGAGAAACGCCAGCGCTCGCTGTGGCAGAATCTCCGCCACTGGCTTTCGCTGCTGCTGCAACTGGCTGTCGTTGCGCTGGTGGTGTTCGCTCTGGTGGATCCGACTCGCAGCCTGCAGAGCGACACCGGTCAGGAACTCATCCTGATCGTTGATAATTCCGCAAGTATGCAGGTCGTCGACCCGCTCACGAACCGTTCGCGGCTGCAGGACGCCATCGATCAGGCGGATCAGATCGCCGCCGGACTTCGGCAGGGAGATCAGGCCGCACTGATGACGGCCGGATGCAGCATCCGCGTCGTCACCGGCATGACGGACTTCGCACCGGCGATTCGCGAAGGGTTGAGCAGCATCGAACCGACAGACGGACCAACGCGCGTCATTCAGGCGATCGGTGAAGCACGACGTCTGTCAAACGATGTCGATCGCCGTCGCATGATCGTGTTCAGCGATGTCTGCCTTCCGGATCGTAACAGCGTTCCGGTGGCGCACGATTTGCGCTGGGTGCAGGTCGGAACATCCACCGGCAATACGGCGATTACTGCGTACCAGGCGCGACGCTCAATCGTCGATCCGCTTGGCTGGTCGCTGCTGATCGAACTGCGGAATTTTTCGGATCAGGCAGCTGAAGGGCGGCTCAAGCTGACACTCAACGACGCATTGGTTGACGTGATTCCGTATTCGCTGCAGCCCGACGGCGAATGGCACACAACCATCGAAGGCACTTCGCGCGAAGGCGGCGTGCTGACGGCAGCCATTGACGCCGACGATGGACTGACCGTGGACAACGTCGCGCGAGCCATCGTGCCAGCTCGCCCGCTGGTACCGGTCAGGCTGGTCGCCGAAAATGACGATGATGCGTACTATCTTCGCACGGTGCTGGAATCGATTCCGCTGCTGCAGGTCACCAGCGGTGACGAAGCAGATGCGGCGTCAGGCGTGTTGACAGTGTTCAGCGGCATCAGTCCGAACAACCTTCCGGACGGGCCGGCGTTGGTTGTTGCAGCTCAGCAATCCGGCCCGCTGATCGACGTCGACGGCGTCCGTCAACCCGCCTGGACTGTGGGTGAGCCGTTGGAAGCGACGGTGATCGTTAAACAACACGAAGATTCCCCCGTCCTGCGACACGTCCGCCTGCAAAACGTCCTGCTGAACGGCGGCCGCGATATCAACGTCAGCGAATCGCTCGGCACGGCGACATCGCTGCTGGAAACGGCCGAGGGCGCCAGGGTGCTGGTGTCCGTCGAACGGCCGGCCGGGCGAATGCTGATCCTTGCCGCGGATCTGAATGCGAGTGACCTGCCGCTAAGAATTGCATTCCCGGTGATGATGACCAATGCCATCAACTGGTTCCTGCGACAGGACAACGAATTGAGTCCATCGCTCGCAACGGGACAGGCCGCGTCCGTTGGCTGGGACATCGCCGACGGCGAAAAACAGAGCGAGGCGGTCCTGGTGGACACTTCCGGCGGTCGGCGTTTTGTAACCGTCGCTGAAAATCAGGCGGCTGTGGGAGCCATTGACCGCACGGGAATCATGGGGCTGTTCGCCGGAAGCTCGCTGCCGAAATCCGGCTCGCCTGCGGATACCGTGCTGCTGCCGCAGGATCTGATTCAGACGTCACCGCCACCAGAGGGCAAGCTGATCGCGGTCAATCTTTGCGATGCAAGTGAAAGCGATCTGCGACTGGCTGACCTTTCGCCTCAGTCCGCCGGAGAACTGCCGCCTGCGGGAGTGCCAATCTGGTTCTATCTGGTCCTGTTGGCAATCGGACTGGTCGTCGGTGAATGGGCATTGTTCAATCGGCGAATCATTGCTTAGACCAATTTGTCCGGGAACAGTCTGTTGCAGTGGATGTATCCTCAATGGTTTTGGATTCTGATACCCGCACTTCCACTGCTGGTATGGTTCCACCTGCGCACGTTGAGCGACTTTCCGGTCGCTCAGCGCTGGATATCACTTGCCGTCCGAGCGCTCGTCCTGATTCTCCTTGTGGCTGCACTGTGCGGGCCGATCCTGCTGAGGCCGACAGACAGGCAGATGATCGTTTTTGCGATCGATCAAAGCGAGAGCATTGATCCGGCCGCTCGGCGGAAAGCCGATGCCTTTATTGCTGAGGCCATGGGATATATTTCCGACAGGGACGTGGACGTCCGCTTTCTGCCATTCGATCGCAATCCGCATGAAATACTGTTGGAATGGCCGGTCCCCGACCGAACGGGGGAGCCTGATCGGCGGAATTCAAACGATCAGGCCGAACATCAGACAACAGCCCGCGGAACCAACCTGGATGCGGCCATTCGCACGGCCGTTGCAGCGATGCCACCGTCACGAGTGCCGCGGATTGTCCTGCTGAGCGACGGAAACCCCACGGACGGAGGCGATCCGCTGGCAACAGCCGCAGATGCCGGCGTCCCGGTCTGGACGGTGCCGCTGCCAGTCCGGTCCGAACCGGAAGTCCAGCTCACTCGCGTTCAGGCCCCCGCGCAGGTCCGGCAGGGTGAGCCTTTTTATGTCGAAATTGTCGTCAGCTGCAATCATGACACCAGGGGCTACGTCGATTTGTATCGCGGCGATATACAGCTCGGTAACGACTCGCCGGAACCGGTTGATATCAAAAAAGGGGAGAATCGATTTCGTTTCCGGCAGTCGGTGACTGGCCGGCGACAGGAGACATTTGCCGCGCGCCTGCGCGGCTTTGACGATACATTGCTGGACAACAATGAATCATCAACCGTCGTGTATGCTCAGGGACGGCCGCGTGTTCTGGTGATTGACTCCGATCCCGACGAAACGGACTCGCTGCGCTGGGCGCTTGACGAGCAGTTAATTGATGCGGAAGTCCGGCCGCCGGAAGGCCTTCCTCGCGACCTGGCGGAGCTGCAGGGCTATGAATGCCTGATCCTGTCAAATGTACCCGCAACAAAAATGTCATTGCGGCAAATGGACCTGATTCGAATCTACGTGCAGGACCTGGGAGGCGGATTTATTATGCTCGGCGGTGATCAGTCATTCGGACTGGGCGGCTACTATCGCACTCAGGTCGAAGAAATCCTGCCCGTGCGCAGCAACTTTGAAAAGGAACGCGAAAAGCCGTCGCTGGCCATGATGCTGGTCATTGACAAAAGCGGTTCAATGGGCGGACAGAAGATTGAACTTGCCAAAGATGCGGCCCGCGCGGCCGTGGAACTGCTGGGGCCGCGTGATGCCATTGGCGTGATTGCCTTCGACGGCGCTTCCTATACGGTTTCAGAACTGCGCCCGCACCGCCGCCGATCATGGAGCAATCTCGGATGCCATCAGCACCATCGAAGCTTCCGGCGGGACCAATATGTATCCCGCAATGGTCGATGCCTATGAAGCTCTGCGAGGTGCGACGGCGCGACTGAAACATGTCGTGCTGATGACGGACGGTATTTCGACGCCCGGTGATTTCGAGGGTGTCGCAAGCGAAATGTCGGCGTCGCGGATCACGCTGTCCACGGTCGCTCTGGGACAGGGAGCCAGCGAGCAACTGCTGGAAGAACTGGCTGGAATTGGCGGCGGACGCTACTACTTTTGTGACAATCCCGAAATGGTCCCGCAGGTCTTTGCCAAAGAAACCGTGGAAGCCAGTAAGTCGGCAATCAACGAGCTGCCGTTTCTGCCTCAGCTGGTCCGGCCGACAACTGTGCTGGAAGGTATCGATCTTGACCTGGCACCGTTGCTGCTGGGATATGTCGTGACTCGTCCGAAGCCAACGGCCGAGTTCATTCTGGCCAGCGAAGCCGGCGACCCGCTATTGGTCTGGTGGCGCTATGGACTGGGTATGTCTGCAGCCTTCACCAGCGACGCGAAGAGCCGCTGGGCCGCGGAGTGGCTGGCATGGCCGGACTTCGGTTCGTTCTGGGCACAGGTGATTCGACACACCATGCGGAAGGACGACAGCCGCGGCGTTTATGTGGAAATCGAACGCCGCGGGGATCAGACCTATGTCGCGATGGATGCCGTCGACGAGAACGGTCGCTTCGTGGACGACGCGGAGACGGAACTGACGCTGATCGACGCACAACTGAGTCGTGATCAGATCAGCATGCGGCAAACAGCACCCGGTCGATTCGAAACCGTGATCGACACGCCTGACCGCGGTGACTGGCACTTCGATATCGCTCAGCAGCGTTCCGACGGCACGACTCACCGCACTTCACGGGGCATCACAGTGGGCTATGCTGACGAACTGCGATTGTTGCCACCGGGGGAATCCACGCTGCAGCGGATCGCCGCCGCCAGCGGCGGAAAGTACGACCCCGCGGCTGCAGATGTCAGCGAACCGGATACTCGCAGGGCCCGCGAACCTCAGCCGTTGTGGCCGCTGCTGTTGATGACCGCCCTGAGCGTTTTTATCGCCGACGTCGCGTTCCGACGCGTGGAAGTCTGGCCAGCACGCCGATAAGCCGCGACTTTGCGGATCGAATCATGCGTCCTCTGCCGGGCACCGTTCTGCAGAGTTCCGGTTAGTCTGCCGTGTGCCGGCACGGCAGCGGTTGTCGCGGTCGCGGCGTTCCCCTTGTTTGTGGGCGTCATAGTGCAGTAGACTGTCGGTTGCCTGCGGGGGACCACTCTTCCTCTTTACGGATCGAGATCCATCATGATCCACGAAACGCTGTGCAAGGTACGTCGTCGGCTTTGGTTCGCGGCACTGCTCCGCGGAGGCACAGTTGGACTGCTGGCGGGAATCTGCCTCGCTCTTGCCGCCGCCGTTGTCCGACTGGTCGCGTTTCCGGCGATTTCGTGGGCGTGGGCACCGGCGCTCGTTGTTGCCGGCACGATTTGCGGAGTCCTGGCCGGTGCATTTCGCCGTCGCGGTGACGCCGCCGCCGCAAGACTCATCGACGATCACTACGGTCTGAAGGACGGATCGATCACCGCGTTACAGTTCGTTTCAGAACCTGGTGCGGATGCGGTTCGGCGAATGCAGGTCGAAGAAACAGAACAGCGCCTGCAGCAGGTCGACCCTGTTCAATGTGTGCCGCTGCAGGCGTCTGAAATGCAGCTTCGCTGGGCCGGAGCGTTATCCGTTGCGACCATTCTGATTCTGCTGATCGGAACGTGGTCCGCGCCGCAGGTCGAAGCAAAGCCCGTGCTGCCTTTGGCGCAGGATCAGGCCGGTGAGCTGCGTGAGACGCTGCTGGCCGATCTGGAAGAGCTGGCCGCCGAACAGCAGGATCCGCAGCTTGAACAACTGATCGAGGAACTCGAACAAAAAATCGAAGACCTGGATTCGGAAGCGCTCGACGAAAGCGACCTGCTCGCCACGCTCTCGGAAATGGAGCAGTCTCTGGCGGAAGCGCGCGAAGCTCTGCAACTGGACATGACAGATGCCGTAATGAAGGCGCTTGCTGCGGCGCTGAGACCGTCTGACGCGCTGCGCGAAGCGGCCAAAGCCATCGAAGCGGAGGATTATGACGAAGCCGGTGAGCAACTGGCCTCGATCGACCCGGCAGCCGTCAGCGACAAGCAGCGACGCGCCGTCGCAGACAACCTGAAGAAGATGGTCTCGAAACTCAAGCCCGGACAGCAGGGACAACTGAGTGACACAATCAGCCAACTGGCCGAAGGGCTGGAGTCGAAGAACGAGAGTCAGTGCAAGCAGTGCCTTTCCAAACTGGCGTCGGCCTGCAAAACCCAGGGCCAGTGCAAAAAAATCGGCAACTGCATGGCCTGTCAGTTGAACCGGCTGGCTCAGTGCAAGAGCCAGTGCCGCGGACAAAGCGCCGGAAACGGAGTCGCCAAATCTGACTCCCCGAGCCAGTCAGCCGGTTCGGGAGCCAGCGGTCAACCGCTCGGCGAACAGGCAACGTCCATCAACAGCGTCAGGCAGGAACAGCAGCTGAGCGGGGCTCAGTCGGACGGGCCGAGCGAAACCGAGATTCTGCAGGCACCTGAAGGCGAACAGCAGGCAGCGCGACAGTATGCCGCGCGGTATAACAGGTTTCGCAAAGAAGCCGAGGCGGTGCTGGATTCAGAACCGCTGCCGATGGGCCATCGCGAAACCGTCCGCACTTACTTCGAAGCGATCCGCCCCGCGAACGACATCGACGCCGAAGTCATCGCGGAGTGAATTCACGTGTGGCATTGTCAG